>CAMVIB010000018.1 GCA_947167455.1 uncultured Prevotellaceae bacterium
CGTTTGTCTTCGAGAAGGTCGATGCCGTACCTCGTCATCCTGGCCAGCTGTATGAAGCCATAGCCTATGCCGTGCTCTTCTTCATCATGTGGACACTACACAAACGGATGCCAGAGAAGATAGGTACCGGCTGGTATTTCGGCTTCTGTCTGACGTATATCTTCACCTTCCGTTTCTTCATCGAGTACACCAAGGAGATACAAGAAGCCTTCGAGGCATCGCTGCCCATCGATATGGGTCAGATACTCTCCATCCCGTTTATCATCCTCGGTGTGTACTGCATGCTAAGAGCCCGCAAATGAAAACACATATCTTTCAAAAGAGACGATGAAACAAGAAAATTTATCTTCCTCCTGATTGCTGCCCTTGCATTCGCCTCTTGTCGTCCAACGGCACGGCAGGCGGTGGGTCTTATTAAATCCAATGGAAATACACATAAAATGCAATCTCCAATACAATCGTTATGATTGACAGGAGGGAAAGGGAGCCGATGATGTAGAACACACGTTGTGACAGCCAGATACCCTCGTTATTCCTCACAATGTCCGTAAGTCTGTGACCTTGCTTCTGCCATAGCGCTTCCTGCTGTTTGTGGTGTATGCATCGATGGGCGTGCCAGGGGTGCGTTTCGAGCTGATATCTGTTGTGACTGCCGCCAGTGGCAGTATGTACAGGTACGACCGTCTGAGTGGAGGGGAAACGTAATCATGCTGAGCCATACGGCATCGGTGAGCACCGTCGTGTGTACGTAAATGTGTATGTAAACCATGATCTATTGCATTAAAACACACAAATAATCACGTTTTACATACACATCCTGCACATTTTACATACACACCCTAACTCATTGTATATATGCCTAATATCCATATTATGTGTATGTAAAACAACATTTTCATCAAATATATTGTAGAAAATGCGCCATGACTTGTCACTTTTACATACACACCCGCCTTTACATACACACCCACGCCTGTCGATACACATATCCCGGGCTTGCGAAGCGGTAAGGCGTTGCAGTCCGGCCGTCTGACCAAGAACGCAATACCATTAGCAGATGTCGCGGCATGTTCTGCAGTCAAAACCCACAACCGGCAAGGGGGGTGACTTATTCCTTTGAACGAGCATAGACAATCCCCTAGGCGAGTAACATTACTCCCCTAGGCGAGTAATACAACTCCCCTAGGCGAGTATCATAACTCCCCTAGGGGGCTTTGCGTATCACCTTAGGGGAGTGGCAAATACCTCGATATAATTTATATGTCAGCCCTCTACCACTTTGAGCAAACGCTTGTGTACACAGCGCAAGGCTTGATAATACAATAAAAACTCTTAGTCTCATTATGATAATAGTTTATGAATTCAATAATTGCAGAGATTAACCTTATGTGCTCGTATAGGCGTGGAGTATGTAGCAGGCAAATCACGTTCTTGATAGAATTCGAAATCAATTAGTTGGATGCTTATCGTGTCACCCCGTGAGAGTTCTATGTCAACATCCTTTTTGGGGAACTCAATCAGTGTCATCCTTGGGAAGATGCCTATAGGGATTGTAGAATCGTTGAGTTCATAAGGAACTCCCACGATTAGTCCTTCGACAGTGTCATCAACGACATTTATTTCCACTTCGAAACACCCTTCTGCGCTAAGATGAGAAGATTCCTTCTGTGTCATCTCCTGTTTGCCGCATGAAATGACTATGATGCATAACACAACTATTAGTATAATGTAATTGATAGCTTTGATGATTACTTTCATTTGACTATTGTATCTTGAAGTGATTGCCACATGTTATGGTTCTCTTACCGCAAAATTGGCATATACGCTGTTGAGCAGTTCTATGGGCGGTTCTTGAGCAGTAACATTTCCATAGCCATTATTACTAATTTATAATATTATGTCGCCATAGAAGTAGATGTCCTCATATTTGAGACGCGGCTCGTAGATGCAGGAGATTGTTGCCGTCTGTTTGACGATGCCCAGACTGTTGGCAACATCCTTCTCAAAAAAGACAAACCCTTCGGCATCGAGAAGCTGTAGCGTGCAGCCCGTGCAGAGGACAGGGATGGCTGTTTGGAACTGCGTGTCAGGTCCGCGTCAGCCGTTGTAGATTCCTGTGAAAAGGATTAGACCTGTCATACTGTCTGTGATGTAGAACAGGAAAGGCCGAGTGGCGTTGAATACTTTGTGACGCCCGGAGGATGTTGCACTTACTCCTATCAGCGTAGCGGCTGCGGCTTCCGTGCCTTCCTCAGTCACGTCAATGCATGCTTTCTGAAGCATCATCGAGACAAACAGGCTCGCGTCAGGTGACACGTTCGTGATTTGTGCCCGTTCAGAGAATAAACGTTTCACCCCCATGTCTTGCAAGGCCGTCCTTAGTTCATCAGAGAACGATGACTCAACAGAAAATCTCGGCAACGCCAATTCCACTTCCTCGTCTTTCATCAGGGTGTGGATTTCTGCTATCCTTGCTGATGTCATGCCGCTGAGTAGTGTCGTCAGGCCGTCGGCGCTGTGCGGCAGCACGGCCGTCATTACAAAACGGCTTCCGCAATAGGGCAATTCTACTGCCGCATAATCGTCGGTCCGAAGGTAATGCAGCCTGTTCGTAAGATGCATAATATGCTTCGGGACTGTGGTAACCATACCGCCAGCCATACGTTGAAAAGCACCCTTCTGCGTATATTCCTTAGGGAATGGCCAGACCCATAAGCCTTTGAAATAGACTGCATTCAGCCAGAATGTCACCATGCGCTCGTCTATCGCGTCGTCGCTTATTATCTGTGGTATCAGGCCCTTGGTGTGTTCTTTGCACCACTCATTGAGGCGGCTGGCCACGGCTCCGGCATTGTCGAAATCCATTGTTGAAACATTGGCATCATAGTAGTTGCTCATAATATGGCTATATTCTCTGTAGAGACGGTATTTCTGGTTGACGCAGCATGAGTTGGCAAGCTCCAATGTCAGGCTGTCGTCATGCACCGACAGACCGTGCTGTATGCTCGCACAGATGTCTGTCAGGGCGTTGTGCCTGTCTGGCGAAAACCCCAGTGCCTTCACCACCTCATCACGGGTCTCGCCTTCGGCACCTTCGATGACCATAGAGAGTGCCACTGCCATACTCAGCGGCGATGCCACTATGCTGCCATTTGCCTTGTGCCAAAGCTGGCGCGTGAGCCGCAGTGCGAAATCATTCAAAGGCTGTGCCTCTGTGCGTTGCACTTCGCTGATGGGCCAGTCAATGATGGGAGCTGTGACATTGCCGCCCGTAATGGCTTGCTGACCGTTATTCGACTCTTCGCTATCAGAAGAGCATGATGACTGGCTTGCAGACAGTACGAAACAAGCCAGTGCTAACAACATTAATCTCTTGTTCATGACATAAGTGTTTTTATCAGATGGAAAGTTACCAGTTGGCATCCACGGACAGGCTATAGATGGGTGTGCGTGTGTTGAGATACGGGGCGAGGTCGATGGTGTCGGACTTTGTAAAGTTCAGATGCATCATGGAGCTGCGTGTGGCGTATTTAGCTTTCTATAAAAGAGCTACTTTATTATTGCCTTGCCTTCCAATTGAATACCTGAAATATTTGTTTTAACCACATAGATGCCTGATGGCCATCCAGTGGTTGATATGTTTTGCGGTAAACCTTTCATGTTTTCATTGACAACAATATTACCCGTTTGCATATTGGACACAAAGACATGGTAATTTGCGTCTGCATAGTATTTTTCAATATTGCCAGTTCCGTTATAATCATTGCAATTATCTGATGTATTGACAATGTCTAATATCAAAGCTCCATCATTAGCTGGTGCAGGAGCGGTCAGGGCGGCAGGCTGTTGTGGTATCGTATAGATTTGGTCGGGACATAGTTTTGTCATGATGTTCTACTTTAATAAGGATGTGAATACAATTACTTTTTTGTCTTTGTTGTGTCGTAGTATGTTCATATCTATATACAACCGATTACGGCAAAACATTACTCTCGCGAGCGACTTTTTTTGCATGCGAGCGCAACTTTTAACTTCCCGTCTGGTTCCTGGAGCCGCGCGGCCGCTACCGCTGTCTCGCGCACCCACGGGATGAAAGCTTTTATTGCATAGCCAGACATGTAAACCGATCATCTTATTCTCCTATCTCCCTATTCCTTTATAATTCACCCGTCCGTCCTCAATGTACAGGCCATGTGAAGGCGGGGCTGCGAGACGCCGGCCGGAGAGGTCGAAGGACTGCTTAAGTGAGGAGTGTGTAGAGTCGGTCTTTTGTGCAGATATACCTGTAAAAGGTTCAGCAATGTCAATAGAGAAATCGGTGTATGTATCATCGGTGCTGAAAAATGGGAATGTGATATCAACGTTCCCTTTCGCTACGCCATCGCCGAATGGAGGCAATGCAACGATTCGCAAAGATACCTTATGAGAGTTATAGTCTTTCATCGCATAAATATAATTGTGAGGGCCAGTTGGCATCTCCATGCTTCCACGAATGCGCAGGCTATAGTATTCTCCATCATCACCAGGCTCAAGTGCATAGGTAAGCCGGTCATCTTGTGAATCCTGGCTTTCTGTTTCTGCCAGTAGTGTTCCCCAATGCCCATGCCATGGAAGCCCGAATGTCATAGGAAAAAAGGACGTACCGTCACGCGTGATGGCGTATGCCACATGGCTTGACCTGGAATTGATATTACTTACATCATCCGGGAAGAGAATGGGTTTGGCGGCAGAGCCGATCCCCTCTATCCATTCCATGTAAAAGGTCTCTGATGGTTCCGACTCATCAATTCTCTTGGCGGAGATGTACAGTGTACGAAGCTGTATGCCGTTGCATTCGAGAGTGGAGACGCTTGTCACTGCACATTTCCAGCGACGATCCGGGGAGAGGTCGTATATTCTACAGGACGCATACAGTTATAAGACCTGAACCTGAGAACTTGAAGGATGTTGATGAGTGGATAAAGACCATTTGACGGGTAAATTGCCGCCGTTTCACTCTTCACTCTATCTCCCAGTCCTCGATGGTTAGCGTCTCCATGGAGAAGCGTATTCCGGCCTTGCGGACGGGACGCGCGTCCGTCTGGTAGGGAATGGCGTAACCGCGTGAGTTGATCTGTTCGAGAGCCTCGCGGGCGGTGCCGTTTACCTTAAGCTCCATGACGTAGATGGCATCGGGCATCTTGACGACGATGTCGATGCGTCCGCGTATGGTCTTGACCTGTGTGCGCACATAGACGTTGAGCATGGAGAAGATGAGGTAGAAGGTCCACTCGTAGAAGCCCTCGGCCTTGGCGACGTCGGCGAGTTTTTTCTTGAAGCCCTCGATGTATGGCAGTCCGGCGAAGTAGGCCTGCATCTCGCGAAGGGCGAGGTCGAGGTCGCGGGCCTTGAGGGCACGGTAGAAACGTACCGCAAAGCCCACCTGCACGGATGCCGGCTGCAGACCGGTGTATGAAGGCATGAGTCCGAAGGCGAAGCCCACGCGCACCTCCTGGTTGGGGATTGAGAGCGTGAATGTATCTACCTCACGGTCATAGTCCTTTATGGTGAGGTAGCCCGACTGGTAGAGCAACGGCAGGGCGTCCGTCATGGCCTCCGTGGGTACGTCGAAGCCTGCCGCGGGAGCCTCGATGTGCTCCATGGCGGTGATGTCTGTGCGGAAGTGCTCCATCTGACGCAGCAGGAACGACGGCGTGCCCGTGTCGAACCAGTAATTGGCGACCTCCTTGTTGGCAAAGCACTTGAAGAGGCTGTAGGGGTTGTAGATGTCATCTGATACCTTTGCAAAGTGATAGCCGTCGTAGCGGCGCTTGAGCGTATCGTGCATCTGCTCGGGAGTCTGCCCGTATGCCTCGGCCAGCAGCGCGGTGTCCGGGGCGAGGGTGGTGGTGAGCTCCGTCTCGGTGATGCCGCAGATGGCCGCGAACTGCGGCAGCATGCTGATGTTGTTCAGGTTGTTGAGCGTGGAGAAGATGCTCAGCTGCGAAAACTTCGTGATGCCGGTGATGAAGCAGAAGCGTATCATCGCCTCGCTGGCCTTCAGAGTCTTGTAGAATTCCTGCATCACCTTGCGGAACGTGGGCAGCAGCTCGTCCTCATGCAGCACGTCGAGCAGCGGAGCGTCGTACTCGTCGATGACCACCACCACCTGCCGCCCTGTCTGCTCGTAGGCGCAACGGATGATGGCATCCAGCTTGTTGCCGGGCGTGGAAGTGGCAGGAGGGTTGTACTGCCGCTCGTAGGGCGAGAGGATATAGTGGAGATTGTCGGTGAGTGCCTCAGCCGACATCGAATCCTTGGCGCGGCTCATGTCCAGGTGAATCACGGGGTACTGCGTCCACTCCGTCTCCAGCTGCATCACCTTCAGACCCTCGAAGAGGTGGCGCTCGCCGCGGAAGAATGAGCAGAAGGTCGTTGATAGCAGCGACTTGCCGAAGCGTCGCGGCCGTGAGAGGAAGATGTACTTAGACAGCTGTTGTGCGTGCCACATCAGGTCAGTCTTATCTACATATACACAACCCCTGTTGATAATCTCAGAGAATGTCTGAATGCCTATCGGATAACGTCGTTCTGTCTGCATGGATGTGATGGATTAGCGTGTGTAGGTCGCAAAGATAACGCTAATCTCGATAAGGCCAAAGCATGAACTCAAAAAATAACATTTTTTTGCTTCGGGGCTTCCTTTTTGCTGACACCGTATGCGTCTCCCGCCAGTGGCTGCATGCACAAATGCGGCCGTCCGCCCTCAATGTACAGACCACGAGCAGGCGGTGTTGCGAGGCGGCGGCCGGTGATATCGTGATAGTTTTTCCAACGCGATTCGTCTCCGAGTCTTGAGCGTTCATTGTATGACTTGCCATCTGCTATATGCCGGGCTGAAGGAATAAATATGCCATCCTCTGCGTTATAATTGCTCCTGTTGTATAGCGTATCGTTGCCAATGCGACAATAGTCAATCTGTGATGCCAGCGAGCCTATATCTATAGGTGTCACTGCATGGGCGTATGCGTTTCCGCCAATTGCTTCTGTCATGTATATATTTGGATTTGTCAAAGAACAGATGCGGCGTCGTCTCGCCGTCAAAGAGGAACCAAACCTTCTTGTTCTCCTCAAAGACGTAAAGCTGATAGTATTTATCGGTGAATGTTGGATGCCCCAGATATGGAAGCTGACGTTCTTGTTGGCACCACACCTTGCATAAACCCAGAACGGTCATAAGACCGTTACGCGCCAACCATTATTCTTTTTTTCATCTGTCTTATCGTTTTTCGGTTACAATGGAACCCCCCAATCAGAGTGTCATTCCCTGCTCCTATATTGGTATGTGTCTCGTCGTAGGCCACGGCCCTGAGACCTGCCCCCATATCGTGCATAGGAAGATGACTGTCAATGCTGATGTTTTCATACATGTGTCAAAAAAACGCCCGATTATTGAGTTTTTTCACCGAAAAGTCATATCTTTGCCGCGAAATACACAGCAACAGACATCTCAGAAGCGAAGATATGAACAATCAGTCACCTCAATATCCCGTATCGTTCGACATCCGCCAGCTGCCCGACAACTTCGGTACTGGCAGGCTTCAGGACTTCATCGTCACCTTCGACAACCTCGACAACAAGTTTCCGTTCACGGGGCGGCAGCCTGCCTTTCCTGTCAAGTGTGAGTCGTTCTTCACCATAATACTCATCGAGGGCGAGATACGCATACTCATCAACCTCCATGAGGTCGTTGTCACGGCAGGGCACATGCTCATGATGATGCCCGGTTGCATCTTTCAGAGCCAGAGTCTGAGCAGCGACCTCCGATTCTTCGGCATCATGCTTGAGACAGAGTATATGGATGGCATGCGCAAGAGCATGGGCATACGTCTGGACCTCACGCACAGGTACTATAACTACATTGTTCGGCACATCAGCTCCGACGTCATGACCAACAACCTTCAGATGTATCGCATGATACGCGACGAGCTCTCTTTCATCGACTACATGTACAAGAAGGAGGTGATACAGCGCTACTGTGAGGCATGGGTGCTCAAGAGCATCTCTCTGAGCCAAACCGATGACAAGCCTGAGCTTTCCAAGCCCATGAACCGTAAGGAGCAGATCTTCCACGACTTCCTTACGCTGCTCGAGAAATTCTTCACTCAGGAGCGGAGCATCAGCTTCTATGCCGACCGCATGTGCCTCACGCCGAAATACCTCTCCACCATCATCAAGGAGGTTAGCGGCAAGCATGGCATGCAGTGGATTGACGAGTATGTTACTCTCGAGGCCAAGGCCATGCTGCGCAACAGCGAGCTCAGCGTGAAGCAGGTGAGCGACCACCTCAACTTCCCGTCGCAGAGTATGTTTGGACGCTTCTTCAAGAAGATGACGGGCTACTCGCCCAAGCAGTATAAACTGCTGTAGGAACGCGTACTGCGCGGGGCGGTGTCACATCATGTGCGGCGCCGTATAGTGCGAGGGCCTCAGGTGCAGAAGTGAGGCTATTGCTGTCTTTCGGTGTAGTAGGCGGCGATGTTCTCCCAGTTGACTTGCACGACATCTATTGGCTTGCCAAAGTCCGTCGCCGTCACCTTGTGCGAGGCCATGTCGAGTCGCACCTCGATGTGATCCTCCACGCAGAGGGTCTGCGAGTCAGTTGTCACGACGTCGAAGAGCTCGATGTCGTCGAATTCGGTAGTGTCCATGGTGAGCGGGCGTAGCTCGCACATACATTCCTCGTCGGGCTTGAGATACCATGTGCGAACTATTGTGTCGCTGTCCTCGACAGCCGTGGTACGTACTGCCACGAGTGCTGCTTCGCGGCTTTTCGTGATGGAGCTCAGCTGCCGGTAGTAGCTTATCCCGCCCACCGCTCCGCAGAGGATGACGGCCGCTACGGGCTGTAGTATGCATCCAAGTCCGAATCCTTTCCACCCTTTGCGGAGGTATCCGTAGCAAGGAATTACTATTGTGGCGACGATGATGGCAAGCATCACCAAGAAGATGTAGATGAAATATTCAGCACTTTGGGTTATCATGCGGAAAGACGGGGTTTAAGATTCTGTTATATGACCCACCTTTACGGTGAGCATGGTGAGGTCGTCACTTTGTTCGGCGTCGCCCACGAAGCTGCTGACGGCAGCTGTCATCGCCTCGATGAGGCATTGCGGGCTGTCGTCGGTCGTGAGTGCCACCTGCTTCACGCGCTCGAGTCCGAACTGTCTGTGCTCTGCGTCCTCGGCTTCGTTGAGTCCGTCGGTGTAGAGGAATATGCTGTTGCCGCTGTGCAGCTGCAGGTGTTGTGAGGTGAAGCTGAAACTCTCCATCACGCCGACGGGGATATTGGCGTCGCAGGTCAGCTCGCTGACTTCTCCCCCTCGCAGCAGCAGCGGCGGGTTGTGGCCGGCGTTGGTGAAGTCGAGCCTGCCGGTGTGCAGGTCGAGTACTCCGAGGAAGAGTGTTACGAACATGCCAGTGTCATTGTTGCTGCTCATGGCATCGTTGAGTGCCATGACGATGTTTGCGGGCTCATGGGTATATGCTGCGATGTTGCGGAACAGATAACGTGTGACCGCCATCACCAATGCTGCCGGCACACCCTTGCCTGAGACGTCGCCGATGCAGAAGAAGAGCTTCTCGTCGCGGATGAAGAAGTCATAGAGGTCGCCTCCGACGGCCTTCGCCGGCATCACGAAGCCGTAGATATCCACGTCGTCACGATTGGGGAAGGCGGGATAAATCTTGGGTAGCATCGACATCTGTATGTTATGGGCAATCTTCAGCTCGCTCTCCATGGCCGCCTTGGCTGCTGTGGCATGCTGAAGTTCGGCGATGTAGTCTCTTAGCGAATGCTGCATGTTCTCGAACGAGTCGCGCAGCAGATGTATTTCATCGCGGCTCTTGATCTTGGGCAGGGCGGTGTCGAAGTCGCCGCCTGCGACCTGGTCGGCAGCCCCCGCCAGTTGCTTCAGTGGTTTGGAGGCGCGTTTGATGACGATGTGGCTCACGAAGAAGGTGACAAAGAGCATGAAAACTATTGCCAGGAGCATGAAGACGCCAATCATGGTGCCGAACAAGTCCATCGCCAGCACCGGTACGGTCACGGCGAGGATCCATTCGCAGCCCTCGATGGGTATGTAGAAGAGGTAGCTCTTGCTGCGGTTCACGAGCAGCACCTTGCTGCTCTCATCGTTGCTGCGCAGACCCTTGGACATGTCGTCGGTGACGTTTCGTGCCATGCCCTGCTCGTCGGCATCCTTGATGTGAGAGTAGAAATTGCCTTTGAGGATCGGCCAGCGGTAGGGGTGTGTGATGTATGTGCCGTCGCGCATGAGGACATAGCTCTGGAAACTGCGTTTCTTGCCGAGCTTCACGAGGTCGATTTCCTTTTGGAAGATGCTGTCCATCACCTCGCCCTGCTCGGTCATGAAGTCGAGCGACATCTCTGCGCTGAGTACTGCTGCGACATGCCCCTCGCCGTCATGTACGGGCTGAAGGTATGCCACGACGGGTAGGTGGTCGTCGCTGTCGTCGAAGAACGGTGCCGACCAGAATGCCGAGTCAGAGTCGGCGGCCAGGCGCATCAGACTGCTGCTCCCGGGGTCGTCAACACCGGTGACGGTACACTTCCTGATGCGGGGGTTGAGCTGGAGGATGCGGGCGATGGTCTGCTGCATCTCTGCCTGACGACCCACGTTGCGCTCCACCTCGTAGAGATGGTTCTTGACGGCTTCGCTGACGTCGGACATCACGCTGCTGAAGAAGCGCGCTGATGCCTGCATGTTGGTGTGGAAGGTGTTGACAGAGTAATAAACAACGATGGATTTCGACATTCCGTAGATGATGTATCCCAGACCGCTCATCATGACGAACAGCAGCAGCATCACCCAGCGTGTCAGGCGGCGGGCAAAGGAACGGTTGTACTTCTGCTTCTGGCGTTTTTTCTCTTTATGTCTCATCTGTCTTTTTGCTGAAGGCTTTTTCTCGTTTGGCATTTGCGCCGCAAAGTAAGCTATATTTCTCGTAAAGTCCAAGAAAAATGCTGACTTTTTCATCCTCGGTCGTTGAAAAAGAAATGGATAACGCCCCGGAGACGTTATCCATTTCGTACTCAACTTTCTTATGCCACTGTAACCTCGCAGGGGGGGGCTGCCCACTGGCTCATGCATTGTCAGAGACGACACGGGCAGGGTTCAACCCTGCCCGTGGCACCGATTATAGAATAAGGTGTTTAATCCTCACAGCTATGACTTTGTCATGACTGTTCGTAGGTTCGTAAATGCTCAAGCAAGCTTGGCATTATGCTCATTAGTCTTCCCAGTTCTCCTGCGTCTTGCGGACGTAGGACTTGTAGCGGATCTGAGCCATCTTCTGGGCTTCGGCGAAGAGTTCCTCGGCCTCGTTGGGATAAGCCTTCTTGACGCTGAGGTAGCGTACCTCGCCGAGGAGGAAGTCGTGGAACTTGCTCCAGTCGGGCTCCTTGGAGTCGAGGCTGAAGGGGTTCTTGCCTTCTTCGATGAGGGCGGGGTTGAAGCGCCAGAGGTGCCAGTAGCCGCACTCCACGGCCTTCTTCTCCTCGGCCTGGCTCTTACCCATACCACCCTTGGCCTTCAGACCATGGTTGATACATGGAGCGTAGGCGATGACGATAGAAGGTCCGTGCCAAGCCTCTGCCTCGCGGATGGCCTTCAGGGTCTGAGCGTGGTCAGCACCCATAGCAATCTGAGCGACATAGACGTAGCCGTAAGTAGTGGCAATCATGCCGAGATCCTTCTTGCGGATGCGCTTGCCCTGGGCAGCGCGCTCGGCCGTAGGACGCTTTGCTCGTCAAAGAACTGAGCGATAGCGCCAAGCGGTGTAGCCTTAGAGGCCTGACCACCGGTGTTAGAGTAAACCTCAGTATCGAGCACGCAGAAGCCCCCGCCAATCGGGGGGCTGGCCTCTGCCAGGGGGAAAAGGTTTAATCGGGAGTTTATTTTTCTGGATTCCACAGTTGGTATTTAATTGTTGCCCCCATAATTCCTCCTGATGTACTTGTAATAAAATCTACAAGATAAACACGACAATATTTATATCCTTCTGTTCGGCTATAATCAGTTGGATGTCTTTTACTTTGTCTTATTACATATCCACTTCCTGGTGTAGCAGCACATCTTTCTGCCCAACCACTTTCTGGTATTCTATTTATTGCAGACAATCCATTCACTTTGCCGACACTGACGATTTGACCATTATGATACCAAGTGTCAATATTGTTCTGCGGTGTCATTCCAACATACATATAGGGCCACTCTTCATCAATACAAATGTCTTTGTCATCATTTACTAAGTTTAACACAATTGTTCCTTCAGGATCCTTATCACTTATTGTTTCGGATTCCTGACCATTGTCATCGTCGTCATCATCACCACATGATACGAAACCTACACACAGCATTGCAACCATCATGATGGACAGCAAGCTCCAAAAACTTTTCATTTTTTCCATAATACATTATTTTAAAAGTTGTGCAATATTGCCTTGTTCTTATTTGGAGACCGCACAACCTTCGGGCATGAAGAGAGCGCAGGTCTGCCATATCTCAGCCGGGCTCGGAACTGCCCCTAATGCAATATGGAGAAGCCTACGCTCTATGCGTACACTTCAACGTGCATTAGATATTGCTCTTTATTTCTCTTTCGAGGTTCCGATTCGGCTGAGAATTGAGCAAACAAAATCGTATCTCTTGCGAGATACGGTGCAAAAATACGCAAAAATCTTTAATTCCAATGCCTCGGAATGCTAAAATCACATAAAACGAGCCCAATTTGTCCATTTTTCAACTTCTGCACACGAAAAGATGTAATAACGAGGACTTTTGATCTCCAAAGTTGTCCAATCGGGTCGGAAAGAACAACGATGAAAGTTTTTGGAGAGCAAATCGGGTTGGAAAGTATTATCATCCCGGTCAGATGGAGCACCAATCAGGGGCGCGAGGTCAACAATCCGGCTGGATGGAGAGGGGCAAAGGTCGTGGAAATTAAAAGGGAGCACCCGATATTGTTCGAGTGCTCCCTTGCTATAGAGTTTGCTTAATCTTTCGGATTAGTCTTCCCAGTTTTCAGCAGTCTTGCGGACATAGCTCTTGTAGCGGAGCTGTGCCATGCGCTGAGCCTCGGCGAAGAGTTCCTCGGCCTCGTTGGGATAAGCCTTCTTGACGCTGAGGTAGCGTACCTCGCCGAGGAGGAAGTCGTGGAACTTGCTCCAGTCGGGCTCCTTGGAGTCGAGGCTGAAGGGGTTCTTGCCTTCTTCGATGAGGGCGGGGTTGAAGCGCCAGAGGTGCCAGTAGCCGCACTCCACGGCCTTCTTCTCCTCGGCCTGGCTCTTACCCATACCACCCTTGGCCTTCAGACCATGGTTGATACATGGAGCGTAAGCGATGACGATAGAAGGTCCGTGCCAAGCCTCAGCTTCGCGGATAGCCTTCAGGGTCTGAGCGTGGTCAGCACCCATAGCGATCTGAGCGACATAGACGTAGCCGTAGGTGGTGGCGATCATGCCGAGATCCTTCTTGCGGATGCGCTTGCCCTGGGCAGCGAACTGAGCGATAGCGCCGAGCGGCGTAGCCTTAGAGGCCTGACCACCGGTGTTAGAGTAAACCTCAGTATCGAGCACGAGGATGTTCACGTCCTCACCGCTGGCAATCACGTGGTCGAGACCGCCGTAACCGATGTCGTAAGAAGCACCGTCGCCACCGATGATCCACTGGCTGCGCTTCACCAGATAGTGGTCGAGGGTCTGCAGTTCCTGGTTGACGGGGCAGCCGGCAGCAGCAGCGGCACGGATGGCAGCACGCAGCTTCGGAGCAATCTCCTTGGTCTTGTCGGCATCCTCCTTGTTCTCAATCCACTCCTTAGCCAGAGCCTTGTACTCATCGGTAGCCTGGGGAGCCTCGCAAGCCTCGCAGAGCAGCTTGGCCACGCGCTCCTTCATCTTCTTGTTACCGAGAGCCATACCGAGACCGAACTCGCAGAAGTCCTCGAACAGGGAGTTGTTGAAGCATGGGCCCTGACCCTTCTCGTTCTTGGTGTAAGGCGTAGAGGGGATAGAAGCAGAGTAGATAGAAGAGCAACCAGTAGCGTTGGCAATCATCTGACGGTCACCGAAGAGCTGAGAGATCAGCTTCACGTAAGGAGTCTCACCGCAACCAGAGCAAGCGCCAGAGAACTCGAACAGAGGCTGAGCGAACTGAGAATTCTTGACATTGCTCTTGATGTCCACGAGGTTCTGCTTGGAGGGCACCTTGACGAGCTTGTCCCAGTCGGCTGCCATCTTCTTCATGTCGGCTGCATCGGGGTTGAACGGAACCATCGTGAGGGCCTTGCCCAGCTTCGGGTTGCCCGGGCAGATGTCGGCGCAGTTGCCGCAACCCAGACAGTCGAGGACAGAAGGCTCGATGACGAAGTGCATGCCCTTCATGGCGGCGGGAGCCTTCATCTCGAGGGTCTCCAGGCCGTCGAACTGAGCCAGCTCGTCGTCGGTGAGGACGAACGGACGGATGGCAGCGTGAGGACAGATGTATGCACACTGGTTACACTGGATACAGTTGTCCTTGTTCCACATAGGAACGAAGGCCTCAACACCGCGCTTCTCGTAAGCAGCAGTACCAACCTCCCAAGAGCCGTCAACGGTGTTGTGCTTCACGAAGTCGGAAACCTTCAGCAGGTCACCAGCCTGAGCGTTGATAGGACGAACGAGCTCCTTGACGAATGCGGGAGCGTTATCGACTTTCTCCTCGTCGTCGGGCAGGTTAGCCCACTCGGGCTTCACGGTCAGCTGCTGATACTCGCCACCGCGGTCGATGGCGGCGTAGTTCTTGTCAACCACGTCCTGACCCTTGGCGCCGTAAGACTTCAGGGCTGCAGCCTTCATCTTCTCGACAGCGAGCTCCACGGGGATGACGCCGGTGATGCGGAAGAAGGCCGACTGCAGGATGGTGTTGGTGCGGTTGCCCAGACCAATCTCCTGTGCAATCTTGGTAGCGTTGATGGTATATACGGTGATGTTGTTCTGTGCGAAGTACTTCTTCACCTTGTTGGGCATGAACTTCTCCAGCTCGTCAGCGTCGAAGATGGTGTTCAGCAGGAACTGGCCGTTCTTCTGCAGACCACGGGTGACGTCGTACATGTGGAGGTAAGCCTGCACGTGGCAAGCCACGAAGTTAGGTGTGGTTACCAGATAGGTCGAGCGGATGGGCGTATCGCCAAAGCGCAGGTGCGAGCAGGTGAAGCCGCCCGACTTCTTCGAGTCGTAGCTGAAGTAAGCCTGGCAGTACTTGTCGGTGTTGTCGCCGATGATCTTCACGGAGTTCTTGTTGGCACCCACGGTACCGTCGGCACCCAGACCATAGAACTTAGCCTGGAACATGCCAGCACCGCCGAGAGCAATCTCCTCAACCTCAGGCAGCGAGGTGAAGGTCACGTCATCGACGATTCCCACTGTGAAGTGGTTCTTGGGCTTGGGCATAGCGAGGTTGTTGAACACGCTGATAATCTGAGCCGGAGTGGTGTCGTGAGAACCGAGGCCGTAGCGGCCACCAACGATGACAGGGCGATTCTCTACGTCGTAGAAAGCGTCCTTCACGTCGAGGTACAGAGGCTCGCCGCTGGCACCGGGCTCCTTCGTGCGGTCGAGCACGGCAATCTTCTTCACAGTCTTGGGCACGGCAGCCAGCAGGTGCTTCACGCTGAACGGACGATAGAGGTGAACTGAGATCATACCTACCTTCTGGCCGTTGGCGTTCAGGTAGTCGATAGCCTCGCGGGCAGCGTCGGTGGCCGAACCCATCAGGATGATCATGCGGTCGGCGTCCTGGGCACCATAATAAGAGAAGAGGTGGTACTCACGTCCCGTGATCTTAGACAGCTCGCCGAGGTACTTCTCGACCACTTCGGGCACTGCATCGTAGTAGGGGTTGCAAGCCTCGCGGTGTGTGAAGAACGTCTCAGGGTTCTCGGCCGTACCGCGAGTGATAGGACGCTCAGGCGACATGGCACGGTCGCGGAAGCGCTTGATGAACTCTTCCTTCACGAGCGGACGCACATCCTCCTGGTCGAGCAGCTCAATCTTGTGATACTCGTGAGAGGTGCGGAAGCCGTCGAAGAAGTTGACGAACGGCACGCAGGTCTCCAGCGATGCCAGGTGGGCAGCGGCAGTCATGTCCATCACCTCCTGTACGGAGCCCTCGCAGAGCATGGCGAAGCCCGTCTGGCGGCAAGCCATCACGTCCTGGTGGTCGCCGAAGATACAGAGAGAGTGGCTGGCCAGCGTACGGGCAGAAACGTCGAATACGCAGGGAATCAGCTCACCGGCAATCTTGTACATGTTGGGGATCATGAGCAGCAGACCCTGCGAGGCGGTGAAGGTGGTGGTCAGGGCGCCAGCCTGCAGCGAACCGTGGACGGCACCGGCGGCACCAGCCTCCGACTGCATCTCCTGTACAGTCACGGTCTGTCCCCAGAGGTTCTTGCGACCGCGGGCTGCCCACTCGTCAACGTGCTCGGCCATAGGCGAGCTCGGGGTGATGGGGTAGATAGCGGCTACCTCCGAGAACATGTAGCTCACGTGAGCTGCTGCCTCGTTGCCATCACAGGTGATAAACTTCTTTTCTTTTGCCATAATAAACGTTTATTGGTTTCGAAATGGTTGTTGGTTTACAATTCGGGCGCAAAGATACCTAAAAGTAGTGATGCCGCCAAGTAAAGGTTGCAAAAAAGTGTAAAAGCACAAAAAAAACAGCCATTAATAAGGTGTAATGGCTGTTTCCTTGTGATATGGGTGTTCATTCCCAAGCGTTTTCGCCGAAGGGGTTGTCGAGGTCGGTGATATTGAGGCTCTCCTTTGCTTCTGGGATGTTGCCTCCTGAGCCACTGCCCCTGCCAATTGTCTCGGACATAGCGCAAAGCGTCTCTGGCGCGAAGGCCACTCCCACGGTGCGTGGTCTGATGTATAACTGTTTCATTAGGTCTATATGGTTTTATTGGGCGATGACTTTTTTGCCATCGCGAATATATAATCCGCCTGAACGTGGGGTGGCGACGTGGCGTCCGCTTATGTCGTACAAGGCGCTCTCAGCCACTCCGCTCGTTGTTTGGTTTATGTTGTCGGCAGTGTCGGTCGCTATGTTGAAGGTCTTCACGCTGCTGCTGCTGTTGCGGAATATGGCTCGGAAGGGATTGAGTGTCACCGTGTTGTCGGCGGCCCAGAATTGGTTGGATGCGATGTAGTATATGCCGTCGAAGTCTTCCATCGTCTGTTGCGTATATGCCCCTTGCATCGTCCACCCTGTGGCTCCTGTGTTGTCGGTCTGTGGCGTGGTGGTGGCAGCTACGTTGACATTGGTTGCCTCTATGGTGACTACGTCCGCATTTGAAAGTCTCTTGAATGTTGCCGGGCAATTGGCCGCAACGTCTGCCACTTGCGTGAATGTCATATTGTCTGCATCCACGCTCCTGAGGGCGTAGAACTGCACATCGGCATTGCTTGTGAGGGCGAAAGGCAGAAGGACCGTACCCCAGTTGTTGGTCATGGTGCGGGCATATCTCGCCGTAGCGGCCGCGAAGGGTTCGCGTATCTCCATCGGGTGGCCGTCGGTCACCACGAGGTTGTCGCAGGCGCCATCTACCACCATGTTCTTGTCTATGCCTGCGAACTGGTTCGCTGCCGCAGCTTTAATTATTTGGTTTGGCGCCGTCGGGTGTACCACGGTGTTGCGTGCCTGGGCATATTTCTCCTGCGTAGCGTCGAACCACAGCGCCTCGCGGCCGTCCCAGTAGTAGTCTTGTCGCAGGTAGCCGGCGGCGGTCTCAGCCGGTGCCGTAGCGCCCACCCATTCCAGTTTTATGTTGCGGATTTGATAGTAGGCACGGTCGGAGCGTATGCCGATGGTGGCGTTGTTGGCCACAACGTCGAAAGCGCAGGCGTAGCGGTGGAAGTCAGTGCCTCCCACCTCTTCCGAACGTGCAATCATGGGCCATCCGGGGTTGCCGTATAGGGCTATGGCGGTGGCGGCCGGGTCGGCATCGTTGTCTGTCTTCACGTCTGCGCTGAAGCGATACACCCCGTTGGGCAGCATGGCTACGTTCTGCGACAGCTCGGCGCGGTTTATGGTTCCGGCCCATGCGTTGAACACTCTGTCCTGCACGAAGCAGTCGTTCCACCCGCCGAGGCTCCGCTCAAAAGTCCAGCCAGAGGGGTAGTTGACATTGCCGCCGCTGCCCTGCACAGCCATGGATGCCACCTGCCCGCTGAAGTCGGCATTGACGATGAGCGCCGTGGCATCGCCTCCGGCCTTGGCTATGGCCACGGCGTTGTTGAGTACGGCGATGGCGGTGGCCACCTGTTCGGCGCTCTTCGATGCCAGCTCGGCATCGGTCCAGCCGAACTGCGCCACGGCGCTTGCCGCAGCGTCGTGGACAGTGGCTTTGGCAGCCTCCAGCGCTATGGCGTAGGGCGAGCGCGTTTCTGTGCAAATGAGTGTGATGTCGTCAATGCTGACTGCGCTCTCCGTTGTACCCACACCTCCTGTGAATCCGAACGAGAGGGTGAAGAGCGAGGGTGTCGATACGTTGATGGTGAGCGACTTCTGCTGCCACGATGTGGTGGCGTCGATGAGGGTGCGCTGTCCTCCAAGCTCGTAGTAGCATAGGTTGTCGGTGAGCGTCCCGGCCTTTTTGATGCGGAAGGTGAGCGTGTATTTGCCCACGGGCAGTGCCGTCTGCTTCACCACTTGGTCCATGCATGTGTATGCCTGCCATTTTGCGCGCAGATAGAGGCTTGTGGCTGTGGGAGCGCCGTCGTCGGTGCGCTGCCGCAGGTGTATGTATTGTGCGTTTGTGTCGTTGGTGTACGATGTCATGCGTGCTGCCCATCCCGGCTGTGGATGCACGTTGGCGTTGGTGGCGAGCGCTGTGCCTTGTGTGCTCTCGAAGTCGGTGTTCGCGCCCAGCAGCGCTGTCGCGTCCACCGTGCCGGCTCCCTGCGCCGCGTGGTATGCCGCAAAGGCATCGTTGAGTGCCGTCGTGGCGGCGTCCACGTCTGCGGCCGTCGTGGCCGTGCGCGCCTGTGCTATTGCGGCGGTGATGTCTGCATTGGCAGCCGTGGCGTTGAGGCTCTCCATGGCCGTCGTCAGCTGTGCCAGTGTGGCATCCCCGGCGTTGGTCGCGCCGGGCGCAAAGAGCTGCGTGCCGCTGGTGGCGTATGCAGCGTTGTTGGTCTCGCTGACGTGTATGCGCTTCACCTCCACCACGCCTTTGTTGCCCTTGCACAGCACGAGGAAAGCCCCTGCCATGCCGCCGTCGTTGCGCCCCGTGGCGGCAACGGTGTAGTCGCGCAGGCCGTTGTAGGTGTACTCCGAGTAGCTGTGGACGTGGCCCGAGAAATGGACCGCGTTCTTGGTCCTGAGGATTATGTCGGCCAGTTTGTCCTTCTTCTTCTTGGCATAGCTCTGTGCCGTGGCATTGCTGTTGTAAGGCCCCAGGTCGATGTCGGTGCCGTAGGCCGAGCTGTTAGACGTCTTGATGTACAGCCCCACGTCGTTCTGGTCGAGCCACCAGCGGTCGCAGTCCGAGCCGGCCACGAAGGGGTAGTGCTGCATCCAGATGCTGGGTTCCGTGGTGTGGCTGCTGACGAATTTCTCCAGGGCCGCTATCATGCCGTCGGGGGCATAGTACTTAGCGGCAGAGGTGAGCGACGGCTTGTCGTATGGCTTCTGAAACCAGTAGGTCTGTCCGCAGTAGAAGCGCACGCCGTTGAACACGAAGGTGAATGGTTTCACCTGTGTGTGGCTGCTGCCGTCGGCAAACTGCTGATAGCCGCTTATGCCGTGGCTCTGGGCTGTGGCGCAGGCTTCCTCCACTATGCGGCGCGCAGTGTCGTTGCAGTATGAGCCTCCGTCGTTTATGCCCCACGTCAGACCCTTGTCGGGGTTGCTGCCCGTCCAGTAGTCTGGCACTATGTCGTGGTTGCCGCACATGGTGATGAAGGGTATGCCGACGGCGGCGAAGCCGGCGTGCGCCGTCTTGAAGTTGTCGCCGCTCTTCTCGCTGTCCTGGTCCATGTCTCCCAGGCTGAGGGCGATGTCGCATGTTGGCACGTAGCCCGGCAGGGAGCTGAACTCATAGCGCGGAGCGTTGTCGGCCCCCATGGCCACGAGGCGTTCGACGTAGGCTTGCATGTCGGCCACGCTGGTGCCGTCGTGTCCGCTCTGTGCGGTGTGTGGGTCGCTGATGAACACGGCGGTGAAGTACTTGCCCTCGGAGAAACGGAACTGGTATGCCCGGCCTTTGTAGTAGAAGGCCACCGTCTCGTCGTCGGCCACACGTGTAGTGGCGGGGTTAGGCACTATGTCCGTGAGTGCCACCGTATTGCCATCCACGGTTGCCGCCACGCCGAGTGCCGACAGCGGCTGGTTGAGGTTGGTGCCGAGGGGCAGCTCCACGAGCGTAGTGCCGTCGGTGAACGTCTTTGTCGTCACGCCCTCGAGGTTCTGGAACGTGAGCGCCATTTGTGCCGTGGCGGTGTGTGCCGCCATGCATGCCACACATGTCGCTATGGCTTGTAGCCTCTTCATCATGTTTTTTGTGTGTAGTTAGTTGGTCGTCAGCAGTATTGTCGCGGAGCAGTGCTTCCGTCGCGGGTGCAAAGGTAGTGAAAAAGTCTGATGTCTGACGCGTATTGTCGCAGTTTTTTGAGTTTGTTATGCTTTTTTTGTTTTTCGAGCGAAAGCAGTGGCAGGCTACCGTGGCGTCAGCCCCCGTTGCGCACCAGCTGCAATTGCGGTGGCAGAGGTACAACACTTTGGCGACGTATTCAAGCGTTTTACCATAGGTCTATATAAAGTGCGTATAAAGTGTGGCATCGCCCGTGGCTTATGACGGTGCACCCCCTTGTGGAGGCACGTGCCTCGCTTGCCTTTCGGGCGTTGGTGTGCGGGCGTTTTCTCTCTGGGAAGTGCATCGACTTACTGACCTTTACCCGCCAAAGCTGGGGCGGATGTTACTTTTTTCCGTTTTTTAGCACGGTATCTCAAAAATAAGCAGTACCTTTGCACCATGCTAACAACAAAATCACTACATTTACGACTTTGCGCTATAGCCATCGTAATGACTGTGCCGCTGGCAGCTTTTGCCTCCGCGAGCCCGTATAAGCTCGAAGGACTCTCACGCCTCATCATCAACTCTCACACCTCCGTCACGTGGCTCGACACGTCCGACCGCTATGCGCTGTATCGCAGCGAGCACCGCGACACGACGGGCTTGGTGCGTGCCGACTACTACATGGTTGACACCCGTCGGCGCCGCACATCGCACCTCGTTGCCGACACCACACTGGCACGCCTGCTGCAACCCTTCTCCAAGAAGCCACTGCTGTTCACACCCGAAGGGCAGACGACGCAGGCTGCACATCGCTTTTATGTCACCGACCTCAGGGCCGACAGCAACGATGCCCGCAAACTGTGTTTCGCCTTTCATGGCAGAAACTTGTGCATCGACACGCGCACGATGCGCCTCGACACGCTTCCCTCACGGCAGAAACAGCATGCCGACCGTCCCTCGCCGCAGTACGACCGTCACTACTCGGCCGACAGCCTCTACTACGTCTATGCCATCGGCCATGACCTCTACATGGCTCGCAACGAGCGTTGCGATACGGGGTTTGTGGTCAGGGACACGCTGAGGCTTACCACCGATGGCCAGCGTTTCTGGTCGTATGCCTTGGGTGGCAACTCGGTGCGCAATGCCACGCCGACCGAGTGGCAGGAGCACCACGGCCGCCGCTCACGGCGCTGGCGACGCCGTGAGACGCCGCTCGGCAGATGGATCGGTGACACACACACCTACCTCGTCATACGCGAGGACATACGCCGGGTGCCCCTCCTGCCGTTGGTAGATAACCTCGCACAGCCGCGACCTGTGGTGCGCATGATGAAATACTCGATGCCTGGCGACAGCATCGTGGCTCGCTACAGCACACAGCTCGTGAACGCCGACACCGCCTTTGCCGACGGAGGCGGTGCTGCCAAGGCCATGACGACGCTGGACCTTGATGCCTACCCCGACCAGAGCATTGACGTGCCGCGCCTGCGTCCGCTGACCATCAGCGGCCCATACGCCTACGTCATACGCAAGAGCCGCCCGCAGGATGCCATAGACCTCATACGCATCGACGGACGCGATGGCACGGCACGTGTGCTCATCCACGAAGACTGCAAGCCGCACCTCAACGAGCAGCTCTTCGCGTTCCACGTCCTCAACGAAGGGCGCGACATCCTGTGGTGGGCCGAGCGCGGTGACCGTGGGCAGTGGTACCACTATGACGGCGAGTGCCGCCGCTGCCGCCCCCTGACACCGCCGACACTCGTCGCCGCTGAGATTGAAGACATCGACACCATCGGCCGCCACATAATCTTCAAGGCATACGGCACGCAAGAGGCCGAGCCGACGGCAGCACCCTGCAACCCCTGCTATGCCCACTACTACCGCGTTGGCCTCGACGGCCGCGGGCTGACACACCTAACCCCCGGCAATGCCAATCACGCCATCACGCTCTCGCCGAGCCACAGGTTCGTCACCGACCACGCTGAGCGCAACGACATGGCCGGTGCCGACTGCATACGCGACCTCAGCGGACGCCTCGTGGCCGACCTCGGCCGCGCCGACCTCTCGCCGCTCACGGCACGCGGCTGGCAGCCGCCACGCCAGCTGCAGCTCATGGCCGCCGATGGCCAGACACCCATCTACGGACTCGTCTATACGCCCCACGACATGAAGCCCAGCGACCGACTGCCCATAATCTCAAACCCATATCCAGGGCCTCACACCGACCTCGTGGAGCTGGGCTTCGCCATCGATGACAACGGCAACCAGACCCTTGCCGAGGATGGCTTTATCGTCATCAACTTCAGCTACCGGGGCAGCAACCCGTGGCGAGGCCGGCGCTTCTACACCCACGGCTATGGCAACCTCCGCGACTACGTCCTCGACGACGACTATGCCGCCATCCGTCAGGTGGCACAGCTCATACCGCAGGCCGACACCACACGTGTGGGCATCTATGGCCATTCGGGAGGGGGCTTCGTGGCCACGGCAGCGCTGCTCACGCGGCCGGATTTCTACAGCACTGCCGTCGCTGCCAGCGGCAATCACGACAACAACATATACCTGCGCTGGTGGGGCGAGACCTTCCACGGCCTGCGGCAGACGACCGACAGCCTCGGACACACACACTGGGACGCGCACATACCCACGACGCTCGAGCTGGCGCCGCGCCTACGCGGCAACCTGCTGCTCATACACGGCGATGTTGACGACAACGTACACCCCGCCTGCACGCTGCGCATGGCCGATGCACTCATCCGCGCCGGCAAGCGTTTCGACATGCTCATGCTGCCCGGCAAAGACCACGGCCTGGGCGACCAATACTACAACAACGTGATACGCGCATACTTCTGCCGCCACCTCTTGGGCAAGAGCGTGCCGATAGACATCGGCAACCTGTAGCGCGCACACGTCAACTAGCAAACTCACTTTGTGGCTTATGAAGCACATCACACTAATACTACTCATGCTGCTCGCCACGACGGGCGCTGCGGCACAAGACCGCGCCGCCACCGGAGTCGTGCGCTCGGCCGACGGCGAGCCCCTGGTGGGCGTCGCCGTGCGTCTGCGCGGCACTCAGCAGGGCACCCAGACCGATGCCGACGGACGCTTCGCCCTGCAATGCCCCATCGGCTCCATCCTCGACTTTACGTACATAGGCTTCAAATCCACCGTCGCCAAGACCGGGCGCCGCGAGCTCGTGGTGACGCTCGAGGAAGACACGAAGTCGATGGAACAAGTCGTGGTGACTGGCTACACGCAGACCGACATCCGCAAGGCCACGGGCTCGGTGGGCATACTCACCGAGAAGGATCTCAAGGATCAGCCCCTTGCCAACGTCGATATGCTCATGCAGGGCAAGCTTGCCGGCGTCAACGTGCAGGCCGTCAGCGGCCGCCCCGGCGAGAGTGCCAAGGTGCGCATACGCGGCATCAGCTCCATCACGGGCAACAGCGAGCCGCTGTGGGTCGTTGACGGCGTGCCGCTGCAGAAGAACATCCCGTCACTCGGCAGCAGCTACATACGTTCTGGCGACTTCTCGACGCTCTACGCCAACGGCGTGGCAGGCATACCGCCGCAGAACATAGAGAGCATCACCGTTCTCAAGGATGCCGCCGCTGCCGCCATCTATGGCTCGGAGGCACAAGCCGGAGTCATCGTCATCACCACGAAACGCGGACAGGCGGGCAACATACACGTCAACTACTCGGGCAACGTGACACTACAGACGGCGCCCTCACGCGACCACAACCTCATGGACTCGCGCCAGAAGCTCGACTATGAGCAGCAGATCTGGGACGAGTTCTCGGCCTATGGCTTAACTCACGGCGGTTACTATCCACGCATCGGCATCACGGGGCAGATACGTTCGGGCTACGGACGCTTTGCAGGCTGGAGTCGCGAGGAGCAGGATGCCTACATCGGCCAGCTGGCATCGTCGAGCACAGACTGGTTCCGCGAGCTGATGCGCAACAGCGTGTCAACATCCCACTACCTCAGCGCCAGCGGCGGCTCCGACAAGCTCACCTACTACGTCAGCGCCGGCATGGCCACCAACAAGGGCATCATACGCAAGTCGGCCTCCGACAGCTACAACTTCAGTGCCAAGGTCTCTGCCAACCCCTCGCAGAGGGTGACGCTCAACTTTCAGGCCGACTACTCGTACCTCAAAAGCCTCGACACAAACCCCGGCCTCGACCTCTTCAGGTATGCATACTTCGCCAACCCCTACGAGCGCCCGTATCTCGACGATGGCTCCTTCGCCTCCGATGAGACTTACTTCTCGCTACGACAGACTAACGGCCAGGCCTTCCTGCTGCTGCCGCAGAACGGAGTGAGCATCATGCGCGAAATCGACGGTACGAAGCTCGCATCGACAAGCTCGTCAACGACACTGCGCGCCGACATCACGTGGCGCATCACCGACCATCTGCGACTCTACGGCCTCGCAGCATACACCTATGCCGCCGACGCCTCCGACAGCGAGGTGCGGCAAGACACCTACGCCGCATGGCAAGACCGACCCTTCGAGAACGGCGACTCGAAGTCTATGCGCATCTACGGCAACATGACTCAGGCCAACACCACAAACCGCAACTGGCTCGTCAGGGCACAGGCCGACTACAGCCAGACCTTCAGCGACATACATCACCTGAGGGCAACCCTCGGCACCGAGGTGCGCAACAGCTACGCCAAGACCGTGGGGCGAAAGGTCTATGGCTACGACCCCGTGACGGGCAACCACTCGTTGCCACTATTCCCGACACCGGCATCGGGAACCTTCACCGACATCGACATGCAACGCTACCACGACATCGTCAACCTGCTGTCCGAACAGAGCCGAGTGGAGAACGCCTTCGCATCGTTCTACGGAGCCATCGACTACGTGCTCATGAATCGCTACGTGGCCAACGTCACCGCCCGCAGCGACGGCTCAAACAACTTCGGCTCGAAGGAGCAGTTCAATGTCACATGGAGCGCCGGGCTGGCATGGAATATCGACGAAGAACAGTTCATGCAGCGCATACGCAATATCGTGAGCCACGCCACCATACGCCTGTCAACAGGCCTCACGGGAGGTGTCAACCGCAGCGTGTATCCCGTGTTGATAATGAACTACATGCGCGAGTTCCGCAACGATGATACTCAGGCCTACCGCATGGCCGGCATCAGCAACCCGCCCAACCCGCACCTGCGGTGGGAGCACACCCACGACTGGAATGGCAGCATCGACCTGGGTTTCCTGCGCGACCGCCTGTCGCTCAACGTCAGCCTCTACCGCCGACGCGGCTACGACCTCGTGACACCCGTGCGCGTCGTCTCCACCACTGGCTTCGACACACAGAGCTACAACACCTCCGAGCAGCTCAACCAGGGCTTTGAGATCATGGTGGGTGCGACACCCATACGCACCGACGACTGGCGATGGTCGGTCAACGCCAACATCGCCTACAACCAGAACGTACTCACCGACTACCGCTCGCCGCGCGGCAGCCTCTTCGGCGACATCTATGTGGGCTACCCGCAGGGCAAGCTCTTCGGAGGCAAGCCGTCGGGCATAGACCCCACGACGGGCATCTACACCTTCCTGCGCCGCGATGATGCCGCCCCGGACGCCAATCCCGCGAAGGCGGAGACGTACCTCTTCTACCTCGGCACTACCAACTATCCGTGGACAGGAGGCGCATCCACGTCGTTGTCATGGCGGGGGCTGTCGCTGAGCGTGAGCACGGCGTTCTCACTCGGAGCCATGGTGAACAACGACATCAATCCGCCCAGCTCGGCATCGGCCATAGCGCGCAGGACCACCAACCTCTTCTACAACAACCGCTATGACATCTATGCCGCGCAGAACAACCGCGTCAGCGATGCCGCCTACCGATGGACACCGGAGAACCCCGTCACCGACGGCTACCCCCGACTCATCGACTCTCACGGCGAGAGCATCGGACTGCAGGAGCTGCCGGTGATGTCGGAGATTCACAGCGGCATATACTTCCAGAAGTGCAACTACTGGAAGATAAGCTCACTGACACTCGCCTACAGCCTGCCACAGCATGTGTGCCGACGCTTCGCGGCATCGTCGTGCGGAGTGTCGTTCACGGCAAACAACCTCTTCATAATCACCAACTACAAGGGTATGAACCCTGAGACACCGGGTGCCGTATATCCCATGAGCCGAAGCTTCTCGTTCGGACTCAACCTGGGGTTCTGAGATGCCTGTCAACAACTTACAGAGTAGCAAGAGATGAACATCATAATCATACCATCGGCCTCACAGGCCAGCGCCATAGCCCGCAGCATCGCCATCACTCTCGCTGCAACGGTGATGGCAGCGTGCTCAAACTACCTTGACATAAAGCCTTACGGGAAAGAAATTCCGGAGACGGTAGAGGATTTTTCGGCTCTCATGCATGACCTATGTTACAATATCGACATAGGTGAACAGCCTGAGATCGTGGGCAATTACGCCCTCACCACCGACTTCGAAGCCATGTCCGACAACATGGAGCCTGTGCTCGAGACCAACTCATCGATGTGGTACTATATCGGCGATGTGCTGAAGGGCTCTTCCTCTGGCAACACCAAGCAGATGGTGTGGCGCCAGCTCTACGAGGCCATTCGCTCGTGCAACATCATCATCGGCGAGCTCAAGGAGGGTCGCGACACGCGTGAGGGGCTCGACATCATCGGTGCAGCCTATGCCGTGCGCGGCGTGTGCTACTACCAGCTCATACGTCAGTTCTGCGCACCCCCCCTGGCTGACGACGGCACGCTCGGCGTGCCCATCGTCACGGAGTTCGACATGGAGGCCATGCCCGCCCGTGCCTCTATGGCTGCTACGATAGCCCAGGCAGAGAGCGACTTCCGCCAGGCCCTCGACTGCGACCCGCAGAACGCCCTCTACCTCTTCACTGCCGATGCCATTCACGGCTACCTCGCGAGGCTCTACCACTGGGCGGGACGCTGGCAGGATGCTCGCGATGAGGCACTCATCGTACTCAGCCACCATCCGATGCTCGATGCCGAGGCTTTCGCCGAGATGCAGTCGCAGCAATTTGGCCTGCGCGGCAACCGCATCGTGATGGGCGACCGCATCAGCAGCCAGAATAACGCACTGAGCATCAGCAGCACGATGACGGCACTCACCGACAGGCCGCTTAGCGTGCGCTACACACGCCTCTTTGCCGAGCAGAAGCAGGATGTGCGCGTGCGCAACAACCTCTACTTCAACCGCAAGCGCAAGGCACGCCGCACGATATTCTCGGGCATGCGCTCGGCAGAGATGGCACTGATAGCCATGGAGGCGGCCTACCACCTCGGCGACCATGCCACGGCTCTGAGCGAACTGAATGCCTTCCGCGCCCTGCGTATAGACAATTATGTGGCGCTCTCCGAGGCCACGCTGCCGCCAGTAGATACCACGGAGACTGTCAAGGTGGATGCCATGGGGTACGCACTGACGCCACTCTCACAGGCCATCCTCAACGAGCGGCGCAAGGAGATGCTGCTCGAGAACGGCGACAGGTGGTTTGAACTAAAACGCAACGGACGCCCGGAGTGGTGGGTGGCAGTAGGTGCACAGAAGTTCTGGACGCGACGCTTCATGTACACTTTCCCCATTCTCATCGCTGACATTCAGCTCAACCCTGCCATCATACAGAATCCCGGCTACGACGAGACGTATTAGGCGAGCGGACAGCGAATGCATGAGCTGGCGGGCCGAGTGTGGCAGAATGCAGAAGCTCCTATGTGGTGGCAGAGTACAAAACCCGAAGAGGCAAAGATATGTCAGTATTCCCGGGGCAGCGCCATGGGAATACTGACAATTGTAAATTACGCCCTGTAAGGGCAAAAGAATTTGTATCTCAATCTTTTGCCCCTACAGGGCGTTTGTGTATATGTGCACCGTTTACTCAGGACGCTCTATGCCCAAATACTCCATCGCTACCCGTGGCTGCCAGTTCATGATGAGCTCATCGGGAAAGTCTGTCTCGGCCAGCAGAGGCAGCACATTGCCGTAGTCGGCAATAGAATAGATGATATGTGCATCCGAGGCCAGGATGACAGGCACATCCATGCGGCGGCAGAGGCGCAGCAGCTCAAGGTTGTTCTCGCGGGCACCACGCATGTGGCGTGCCGGCATGAGGCTGCACGAGTTCACCTCAAGCAGCGTCTGTGTCTCGCGCGAAGCCCTCACCAACGGTTCGAAGTCGAGCTCTGCCGTGCCGTCGGCGGGGTGGCTTATGATGTGCGTCCAAGGGTTGTGGATGGCGGCGAGCACGCCGTCGGTATTCTGCGAGCGTGTGCCGGGAGTCCAGCATAGCGAGTGTATGCCTGCTATGCGTATGTCGCAGCAGCGCAGGTGCCGCTCGTCGAGGTCGAGCCTGCCCGTGGTGTCGAGGATGTTGACCTCGGCACCGAGCAGCAGGCGCACGCCACACATCTGTCGCGGCACGACATGGTAGTTGCGAAAGTAGATGGGGTCGCACGTGCCGGGAATGCTGGGGCCGTGTTCTGTGACACCGAGAATTTCAAGGCCGCGGCGTGCGGCTTCGGCTGCCATCTCGTGGAGGGTGGAAAAGGCGTGGCCGGACACTATAGTATGAGTGTGCAGGTCTATCAGTGGTTTCTTCATGAATCGTCATTAATACGTTTTGCGGGTGCAAAGGTAATAAAAATATGTGTTCAAGATGCCATCATGGCACATAAAAAAGCATGACGTCATGAATTCGCGGCTCACAGCACCCGGCAATCGCATCGCCTCACTCCTTATTGGCAAACTTGGGCTTCAGCTCGTCGGGACTCTCGTTGGTGTACATCTCCACCGGCGGCGCCTGCTCGGTGAAGAAGTGCCTCACCTGCTCGGGTGTGAGGGTCAGTGTCGGCTGGAAGTCTGGGCTTGTCATATAGTCGAAGATGGCGTTGCGCATCTGCCTCGCCACATGTCGGTGGCTGAGGTCGTGCGTGATGTCCATCGTCGTCATCAGCAGGCGGCCGCCCAGCACACGTGCCTCGATGAGCATACCGAGCTTGCGGCTGACGTGCCACGTGTCGATGGGCTGGATGGGCGGTTGGTAGTCGGCAGGCAGCTCGCGCAGGTTCATCACCTGTGCGCGGTTCAGCAGCTCCCACCAGTTGAGGTTGCCCCAGTCGTCGGTGGGGAAGCCGTGTGCGAAGAGCGGGTGTTCGCGTCGCACCACGCATCCCGTGGTGTGAGGCGGCTTCATCTTGAACCACGACGTGTTCCAGAATACGGGCAGGTACATCTGCCGCACGTCGGAGCCGAGAGTGACATGTCCGGCCGCCGTCAGCAGCACCGTGCCTCCGTTGCGCAGCACCACGAGCGCTTCGTCCGTCAGACTGTCGGCAACGAGCAGGCCCGTGGGCGGCTCAGCCTCCTGAGCGGCGTCGGCATAGACCCAGAAATCATATTGGTTCTGCACCACTTCGTCGTACCGCAGACGGAGCCTGTACTTGGCAGGTGCCGTAAGCTTCGCAAGAGACAGGCGTACGGTGCCAAGAGGGTTGCACTTGCCAACGGGAACCGGAGCCGCGGGTTTCGGCAGCGAGTCGGTGGCGATGATGTTGCCTTTATCGTCGATGACATCGTAGGTCGTAGTGGCGGGACGCAGGGCTCCACGATAGGCGTTGTACAACTCCACCGGTACGCATAGCGTGTCAGCCTGTGTGAACACGAAGCGTGGCATACGCCCCAGCACGACAAGCGGCGAGCAGAACTGGCGCCATGTGTCGGCATCGCAGTAGCCTTTCTCGCGCCAGAACACGTTGAGCACGCCCACAAGGGCCGTACCCTGACCGCTGTAGTCGTTGAGACCCAGGAGCTGAAAGCCGCTGTAGCCGGGCGTGCGCAGATGGCGCTCTATCTCATATTTGTAGGCGAGTGTCTGCAGACGTCCGCTGGCCATGAGGAAACGGTGTGCCTCGCTCTCCATGCCATTGGCACGCAGCAGGTCGCGGAAGATGTCGAAGTTGCCGGCCGAGTAGGCTCCGTTGTACTGCGATGTCTCATTGAGGTCGGGGAATGCGCACCACTGCCCCTGCTCGTGGCTTATGTAGGGCTCGGTGTTCTCGGGCTGCGTGGCCGTGGGTTTGAAGTTGCGTGGCAGACGTATGTCGGAGCTGTAGTCGTCGATGCTCTGTGGGGCGTGACGGCTCCAGTCGAGTCCGCGCGCTCCGCCCTTGACGTGAAACTGGCTGCCCTCGTCCCACTGCCAGCCCCCGCCCACGCTGGCAGTGGCATAGAGGCGTCGGGGGTCGGTGCGCTGCCAGTAGGCATTGAAGTCACGGCCCCACTCGACCCACTGCCCGGCGGGCTCGTTGCCGGCGGCGAGAAAACAGAACGAGGGGTGGTTGCCGTAGGTGTCAACGATGCGCTTCGTCTCGTCCATGAGGTACTTGTCGATAGGCAGGCCCTCGCCAAGCGTCACGCCGTGGTTGGGCCAGGACGGGCCTTCGGGCTGAAGGTACATGCCGAGGCGGTCGGCAACGTTGAAAGCCGCCTCCGGCGGGCAGTAGCTGTGGAAACGTACGTGGTTGATGCCGTAGGCGCGGCACTTCTTGAAGATGCGCTCCCACGATTCCTCATCGGTAGGTGGATGGCCCGTGAGCGGGAAGCAGCAGCTCTCTACGGTGCCTCGCAGGAAGAGCGGGCGGTCGTTGATGAATAGCTGGCGACCTTCGGCACGCAGCTCGCGCATGCCGAAATATGTCTCATAGACATCGTTGCCGGCAATGACGGTGAGCCGGTAAACGACAGGGTGAAACTCATCCCACGTCTGCATGTTCCGACCCATATCCACCTCAAACTTCATGCGGCTGCGCAGGGCCTCCTTCCACACGCTGCTCACGGTATGGGGGCGCGGGCTGTTGATGGTCTGTGCCTCGACATGCACGTAGTAGTCATATAGTGGCAGGAAGCGCAAGCCCTTGACGTGATTCTCCAAGTCAACCTCCACGCGTATCTTGCGGTTCTTGACATCGGGCCACACACGGACGTTCTTAACATACACGGTGTGCGGCTTGGCCTGCAGCTCCATGCGCCCCACGATGCCGTTCCAGTTGCCTTGAGTCTGGTCGGTGACGCTGTGCGAGTCGTCGCCCACACCCACGCCGTCGGTGCCGTTGTACACGCAGATGGCTATGGTGTTTGACGCTCCGGTATGCAGCGCCGACGTCACATCATAGACGTGCGGCACGCTGAGACTCATTTGGTGGCCCACACGTCTGCCGTTGACGAACACCGTAGTCTCTATGTGCGGACGCTCCAGGAAGAGAAGCACGCGCTCGCGCCGCCACGACTTGGGCACATACACCCTGCGTCGGTACCATGCCTGCCCCACATAGTGATGGCTTGGCGTGAGGAAAAATGGCATCTTGACATTGCCGCGCCGACGGTAGGGCTCCATGAAGGGGTTGTGATAGTAGCTGGAATCATAGAGCGAACCCGTCCACCGTGTCTCGGCTGTCACCTCGTCGCCTTTTTCGGCAGTGACCATGGAGTTGGGCAGGATGATGTAGTCGGAGTAGTGCGTGGAGTCGCCAAGCGACAGCTCCCAAGGCCCCGACAGGTTGATGAGCTGCTGTGCGCGCACGGAGGCGACAGCGGCCAGTAGCATGAGCAACAGTGTCCTTTTCATAGCTTCCTCGTGTATAATGATTATCTGCCATCGTACCACCATTGACATATAGCGGAGTGGTTGACGCAGAATGTGACATCTCTCAATAGCCGTGGGTGGGCATGGTGGTACGATTGTAGATAGTAATTCTAATTATCACTATGGCCGCCACGGTGGTCACAGAGGGTGTCGGAGCGACTTTGTGTCGGGCACGGGGTGTTAATCTTTCTTCTCGTCCATGGCGGCTGCAATCTTGGCCTCAATCTCGTCGGCAAGCTCGGGATTGTCCTTCATGAGGCGCTTCACGGCATCGCGGCCCTGACCGATTTTCGAATCCTCGTAGCTGAACCACGAGCCGCTCTTCTTGATGATGCCGTATTCCACTCCGAGATCGACAATCTCGCCGGCGCGGCTGATGCCCTCGCCGAAGCTGATCTCGAACTCTGCCTTGCGGAAAGGAGGAGCCACCTTGTTCTTCACCACCTTAACGCGCACCTGGTTGCCGATGGCTTCATCGCCGTCCTTGAGGGTCGTCACCTTGCGGATGTCGAGGCGCACGCTGCTGTAGAACTTAAGGGCATTGCCTCCGGTGGTGGTCTCGGGATTGCCGAACATGACGCCGATCTTCTCGCGCAGCTGGTTGATGAAGATGCAGCATGTCTTTGTCTTGCTGATGGTGGCGGTGAGCTTGCGCAGGGCCTGACTCATGAGTCGTGCCTGAAGGCCTACCTTGTTGTCGCCCATGTCGCCCTCTATCTCGGCCTTCGGGGTCAGTGCTGCCACGGAGTCTATGACGACGAGATCTACTGCGGAGGAGCTGATGAGCTGGTCGGCGATGGCGAGGGCCTGCTCGCCGTTGTCGGGCTGTGAGATCCACAGCTCGTTGAGGTTGACGCCGAGCTTCTGTGCGTAGGTGGGGTCGAAAGCGTGTTCGGCGTCTATGAAGGCGGCAATGCCTCCTGCCTTCTGTGCCTCGGCGATGGCGTGGATGGTGAGGGTCGTCTTGCCGGAAGACTCGGGGCCGAAGATTTCTATTATGCGTCCACGGGGGTAGCCGCCCACGCCGAGGGCGTGGTTGAGTGCTATGCTGCCGGTGGGTATGACATCAACTTTCTCGCCGGCAGTGTCGCCAAGGCGCATGATGCTTCCCTTGCCAAAGTCCTTCTCTATCTTGGAGGTGGCCATCATCAATGCTTGCAGGCGAGCGCTCTTCTCATCGGTGGTGGGGATGTCTGTCTTTGCCATGTGTGTAAGTTTTTATGTGGGGTGTTTTGTTTTTTCGTCGTTATCTCGTTATACCGTTATGTTGTTATTCCGGCATTACAGCTCGAGGTCTATGTCGTGAAGCTCATGCCAGGGCAGACCCTGCTTGTTGAGCTGCTCCATGAAGGGGTCGGGGTCGAACTCCTCGACGTTGTGCACACCGGGTTTCACCCACTGGCCGGTGAGGAACATCATCGCTCCAATCATGGCAGGCACGCCGGTGGTATATGACACGCCCTGCATGCCTGTCTCCTCGTAGGCGGCGCGGTGTGAGCAGTTGTTATATACGTAATAGGTGTGCTCCTTGCCGTCGTTGCCGATGCCACGAATGCGACAGCCGATGCTGGTCTGGCCCTCATAGTTCTCACCGAGGTCCTGAGGGTTGGGCAGCACGGCCTTGAGAAACTGCAGCGGCACGATCTTGACCTTTACAGTCGGCGTGTTGAGGAGTTTACTGGTTGACGTGTCGGCCAGGGGTGCTTCGTACTCTATCTCGTCGATGCGGCTCATGCCGATGTTCTGTATCACTTCAAGGTGCTTGAGGTACTGCTGTCCGAAGGTCATCCAGAAGCGGGCGCGGCGTATGGTGGGGTAGTTGATGACGAGGCTCTCTATCTCCTCGTGGTGCAGCAGGTAGCTGTCGCGAGGTCCTATCTCGGGATAGGTCAGGTCTTTGTGAATCTCCAGCGGCTCTGTCTCCACCCACTTGCCGTCCTCCCAGTAGAGGCCCTTCTGCGTTATCTCGCGGATGTTGATCTCGGGGTTGAAGTTGGTGGCGAAGGCCTTGTGGTGGTCGCCGGCATTGCAATCCACGATGTCGAGGTATTGCAGTTCGCTGAAGTGGTGCTTGGCAGCGTATGCTGTGAAGATGCTCGTCACGCCCGGGTCGAAGCCGCAGCCGAGGATGGCGGTGAGGCCGGCCTTCTCGAAGCGCTCGCGGTAGGCCCACTGCCAGGAATACTCGAAGTGTGCCTCATCCTTGGGCTCGTAGTTGGCAGTGTCGAGGTAGTTGCAGCCCGTCTGCAGGCAGGCCTCCATGATGGTGAGGTCCTGGTATGGCAGTGCGAGGTTGACGACGATGTCGGGACGATAGTCGTTGAAGAGAGCCACGAGCTGCGCCACGTCGTCGGCATCCACGTGTGCCGTACGGATGCCCTTGTAGCCTGTGCGTGCCTCAACGTCGGCGGCCAGACGGTCGCATTTGGCCTTGGTGCGCGAGGCTATCATGATTTCTGTGAATACTTCGGGGTTCTGCGCTATCTTGTGGGCGGCAACAGTTGCCACGCCACCGGCGCCGATGATAAGAACTTTGCCCATGATTGCAGATATGAATTTTGAATTAAATTATGAATTATGCATTAGTATTTCACAGTGCATGGCGTATCGAGCTGTGCGCGCCATTGGCGGAGCCAGTGAAACCATTCGCTGCGTGTGTGGAAGCCCGTTTCCTCCATCAGTGCGCAGATGGCCAGGTGATAGCGTATGTGGCCATCGACGGGTCGTAGTATGGTGAGGTAGTTGAGGTCGTCAGTCTTTGTAGAGCTCAGGAAAGGCTCGGGAGCATACACACCGAGGCCTACGCCTTCCACCAGATCCTCCGCTGCCTTGTCGGGCACGTTAAGCCCCCACGCGCCGGCGAGGCCGTCGGGCTGCAGGAAGCCTTCGTTGTCGCGCTCCAGCTTCTGCACGCCGGTGCAGAACAGCAGGGCGGCATCGGCGCCGCGCAGTGTGACATCGACCTGCACGTCGCGGTGTCCTGCCCATGTGGTGTAGAGCTGCCGCATCTGCAGGGTGCGTTCCTCATAGAACCAGTTGCGGTCGGTCACCTCGACGATGGTGCGCACAGGGCCTGAGGCTATAACGCGTTGCCCGCGAGCCTCAACGCTGTCAACGTATGTCGGCTTGCCGTCAACATAGCCACGGAACGACCCGGCACCGACGCTGGCTCCGGCGAAGAGTATGTCGCAGCCGAGTCCCGCTGCCATGTCTTCGCGTGTGGAGTAGAAGTTGGTGCGGTCAAGGGTCAGCGCGGGGCGTGGCTTGCCGTAGATGTCGATGCTCTGACGGTGGTCCATATATACGCGGAAGCCCACAAGCTCCGACTCCCACTGCGCGCCGTGACCGTAGATGGCATCGTAGGTGGCGAGGGGAGCGTTGCGCCCTTGGTACTCGATGGCATTTATGTAGGGGTAGCGGTACTTGCGGTCCCACACCTTCATGAAGGCGAAGACGCGGGGGGCATACTTCTTCTGTGCCAACATCGCCGAACACTCGACGCGAAAGGCCACCGTGGCCTTTGCCGGCATGTCGCACACGAAGGCGAGCTCGTCGGGCACGAGGTCGCCGTCGAGGTCGTCGAGCTGTGAGGCCACCTCACTGCCCGCCGTCACTATGGCCGACTGTATCGTGGCGGCCTTAGCGCCGAGGGCTTTGTGGAGGTCTATGACCACCGGCACATCGCGGCGCGGCAGTGCCGAGGGGTTGGTGACGCGTACGGTGAAGGATGTGTTGCGGGCTGCCATGGCAGCGTGAGTGCCGGCAGCGCCCGTCATGCCGGCCGTTGCCAGCATGGCGATGAGTATGAGGTCTCTCATAGCTGAAGCGGTGTGATGTAGTTACTCTACAGCCTCACCCGTGCCGTCGGACGTGACGTAGAACAGTGGCGAGGGGTTGGTCTGCTTCTGCTCGTAGTAGTGGAGGCCGCTGTCGTTGGTGCGCGGATGCCACTCGTTGAGCAGGGCATACATCTCTGCTGCCGCCCAGATGACAGGCCCATAGCCGTGGGCTGCCGCGCTGGAGACGGGACGGTAGTAGTAGAAGGCGGGGTCGAAGGCCATGCCCGTGCCTACGCACGTGCCTTCCACGCGGCCGTTGTCGGTAATCTTGGTGGAGATGGCGTGCCATGCCAGCTGTGCCACGCCGCCGTAGGTGATGCCCTCAATCCACCCTTTGCGGATGGCATGAGCTATGCAGTAGCAGTAGATGGCCGTCGCCGAGGTCTCGAGGTATGAGTCGCTGCGGTCGAGCAGCTGATGCCAGAAGCCCTCGCTCGACTGGTAGGCGCAGAGGCCGGCGACGTGCATCTGCAGCTGATTGAGGATGAACGGACGGTCGGGGTGGCTCTCGGGTAGCATGTCGAGCAGCTCAACGGTGGTCAGCAATGCCCAGCCGTTGGCGCGTGCCCAGTGGTAGGTGGGCTGCTGGCGCAGACCCTCGACGTAGCCGTGGCGGTAGATTTGTCTCTCAGGCACCCACATGCGGCGCACGAAGCTCTTGTACATCGTGGCCGCCTCGTCCGAGAAGCTGGGATTGCCGGTGTAAACGCTGCGGTAGGCCAGCGTGGGTATGCCCATGTACATATCGTCGAGCCACACGGTGTTGTGCTGCGGACGGTTGCGGGCGAAGAGCTCGTCGCCGGGGCCGCTGCTGATGCGCATCTGTCCGAACTCCACGAAGTTGAAGTAGTTGTCTATCAGCGAGTCGAGAGGCATGGCAGGCGCCGTGGCCTTCTGCGCGTCGGCATTATCCTTGGCATACTTCATCATCGCCGTACACATCGTGCCGCAGTCATCGAGGGCATAGGGGTAGATGATCTGTTTCATCTGGGCATCCTCGATGTCGGCCTTGGCAGCATCGCGCTGGCGGAAGAGGGGGTAGGCCACCTTCAGCAGCGACATGACGTTGGCCACGTAGGCCGAGTAGCGCGCATCGCCAGTCGTCTTGGCGGCATCGAGCAAGGCCTGATAGGTGATGCCCCATTCGTAAGAGCCGATACGGAAGGCACCGCGCTGCAGCGTGTAGCCCTCGGGCAGCTTCGTGATGGCGTCGTCGCCGCTGATGCCCTTCACATTGCCGTCGGCATCGACGAAGCCCGTGGGACGTTCGGCCTCGATGTAGGTGTAGATGCGGTCGAGAGCGGCCTTGACATCTTCGGCCTTGAGTTCGCCGTAGGGTACCTTATACTCCGGCTTGAGCAGATGCAGCGGCGTAGTGGCATCGTTGATTTCCTCCGTTTGCTGTGAGGCTGGCACGGGCTTGCACGCCACTATCGTAGTGCCGATGAGTGCCAAGGTCATAAGAGTGTGTAGCTTCATTGTAATGGTTGTTTTGTGTGTTGTTTTGACTCTATTTGGGTGCAAATATAACAAATCTTTGTCGAATCGCGACCATTTTTACACTATTTTCTTTTGTATGCATCAATTTTAATGGCTATGAAGAGCCATGTTACAGAAAAAGGTGTTATCTTTGCCAAGAGAAAGCTAACTTATCAGACTTCATGATGCATAAACACAGCCTTTACATGTCGGGGCGCCTGGCAGTAGCCCTTATGGTTGCCGCGTTGGCGGCAACACCGCTTTTTGCAAACCCCAAGCCTACGCATCCCGACGTGGCAGCACGCCTCCATTGGATAGGCAAGACGCCACAGGGCGACAAGCCCGTGAACTTTGGCATACCTTTCAGTGAGGGCGAGATGATGCCCGGCGACGCTTTCCGGCTGCTCACCGACAAAGGCCGGCAGCTCGCTGCCGACTTCTGGCCCACGGCATATTGGCCCGACGGCAGCGTGAAGTGGGGCGGCTTCGCTGCCGTGGTGCCGGGCGGCACGGAGAGTGTGACGTTCGCCCTCGACGGCCAAGGTGCAGCTGGCGAGGCATCCGCCGCCAACGCCCTTTCCGTCAGCGAGTCGGCAGCGCAGATATGCATTAACACCGGCAGCCTGCAAGCCTTCATCTCCAAGAGCGGCACGGCCATCGTGGACAGTCTCGTGCTCGGCGGCACGTGTGTGGCGGGGAGTGGCAGGCTCGTTTGCACGCGGCAGAGCGAGCCCTTCACAGAAGACGTGCGTGAGATACGTTTCGACAACTATGTCTCCAAGGTCGAGAGGGTGGAGGTGGAACGTGCCGGCAAGGTGCGCGCCGTGGTGAAGATTGAAGGCTGCTACGGCATCGACGACAGCACTAAGAAGCCGACGGCCACACACACCGCTGCCGAAGCAACCGCTAAGGCAGAATGGCTCCCGTTCACCGTCCGTCTGTATTTCTATGCCGGGTCGGAGCAGGTGCGCATGGTGCACACCTTTATATATAATGGCGACGAGCACCACGACTTCATACGCTCGCTGGGCGTGCGCTTCGAAGTGCCTATGCGCGAGCAGCCCTACAACCGCCACGTGGCCTTTGGCACACAGGACGGCGGCGTGTGGACAGAGAGCGTGCAGCCCCTCAACGGTCGTCGTCTGCTTGGCGGCGACACCAAGTGGGAACTCATGCAGGTGGCAGGGCAGCGTGTGCCGGAGCCTGACACCTTCGACAAATATGGCCGCGACCTCCTGCATCACTGGGCCAAGTGGAATACTTTCCGCCTCTCGCAGCCCAACGACCAGAGCTACGCCGTGACCAAACGTGCCCACGACAACAACATGTGGATAGGCACACACACTGGCCACCGTGCCGCAGGCTATGCTTTTGCGGGCGATGTCTCGGGCGGACTCGGCGTGAGCATCAAGGACTTCTGGGAGAGCTATCCCGCATCGCTGCAGGTAGATAGCGCCACCCACGACGTGGCATACCTCACCGCATTTCTGTGGAGCCCCGAGGGCGGAGCCATGGATCTGCGTCACTACGACAACGTGGCCCACGACCTCAACGCCTCGTATGAGGACGTGCAGCCCGGCATGTCAACCCCCAACGGCATAGCACGCACGTCAACGCTCATGCTCATGCCGGAACGTGCCTACCCCGGCAAGGCCGCCGTGGCGGCTCGCGCACAGCAGCAGGCCGAGGATGCACCCTTGGTGTGCACGCCAGAGTACCTGCATTCGCGGCGTGCCTTCGGCGTGTGGAGCCTGCCCGACACCGGCAGCGAGCCGCGTGCCAAGGTCGAGGAACTGCTCAAAGGCTATCTCGACTTCTATGTCAAAGCCGTGGACGAGCGCCACTGGTATGGCTTCTGGAATTACGGCGACTTCATGCACGGCTATGACCCTGCACGCCACGAGTGGAAGTACGACGTGGGCGGCTTCGCGTGGGATAACACCGAGCTGGGCAGCATCTCGTGGCTGTGGTACTCGTTCCTGCGCACGGCACGCCGCGACGTGTGGAAGATGGCAGAGGCCATGACGCGCCACACCAGCGAGGTGGATGTCTATCACAGCGGACCCTTTGCCGGACTGGGCTCGCGCCACAACGTCAGCCACTGGGGCTGCGGCGCCAAGGAGGCACGCATCTCGCAGGCTGCATGGAATCGCTTCTACTACTACCTCACCACCGACGAGCGTGTCGGCGACCTCATGCACGCCGTGCGCGATGCCGACCAGATGCTCTACACCATCGACCCCATGCGCCTGGCGCTGCCGCGCGAGAAATATCCTTGCACAGCCCCGGCACGCTTGCGCATAGGCCCCGACTGGGTGGCATACGCCGGCAACTGGATGACAGAGTACGAGCGCACGCTCAACACTGCCTACCGCGACAAGATAAAGGCGGGCATGAAGAGTATCGCCGCACTGCCGAAGGGCATGTTCACAGGCCCGGGCGTGCTGGGCTACGACCCTGCCACAGGCATCCTGTCGTGGGAGGGCAGCCGCAAGGTCATCAACACCAACCACCTGATGTTCATCATGGGAGGCTTCGAACTCATGCACGAGATGCTGGAGATGGTGCCCGACAAGAAGTTTGCCGAGGTGTATCTCGACCACAATGCGCGCTACCACAAGGTGACCAACAACCGTTTCCGCATAAGCCGCCTCAAGGGCTACGGCGCGGCACATCTCAGAAACCGCAACGAGGCTCAGCGCCTCGCCACAGAGGTGTGGGAGGACATGTGGAAATACAACACCAAGGAGCAGCACTACCGCTTCACGCCCGGACAGCTGCTGCCGCCCGAGGTGCCACAGCCTCTCACCGAGAGCGCAGAGACCACTACCAACGACTGTGCCCTTTGGAGCCTCGATGCCATCTATCTGCTGGAGGTCTGTCCGCCGCAGCAGTAGCAGGGTAGAGGCGTCGGCAAGCGGTATGACATAACGTGTACACAGCGACGCGGGGCCGCAGAGAACATCGTCTCTTTGCGGCCCCGCGTCGCTGTGTATGAGGACTATTGTATGATTCTAAGTGCCGTCTTGCCGGCACCGCAGGTCATAGCTGAATGCGATATACGGTGAAGGTCTTGGCAGCCTGAATGGCGCAGATGGTCGATGCGTCGATACTCACGAGCGATGTCTCGGGCTTCACGCGCTCGGCCTTGCCGGGAACGTTCTCGGCGTCATAGTCCGAACAGTCGAGGCTGATGGCTTCGGCCGTAGAGGGCAGCTTCTTGACACCCTTGAACTCAATGCTTACGGGCTGAACGGAGTCGGTGGTGTTGATGACCTTGACGATAATCTGATTCTTCTGCTTGTCGATAACCGACGAGGCGAAGATGCCATCCTGACCCTTCTCAACAGGGTTGGCGCTCGGAGCACTGCCGTTGATGCTCAGCTGGGTGGGCAGGACGTTGGTGCCGCGGTTGAGCATGTAGAGCTGCTGCACGTAGTAGCTGGCCGTGCGGGCTATGTTGAGGTTGTCGTACCAGATGAGGTCGGGGCGCCACTGCCATCCATCGACGTGGGCGAAGAGAGGGGCGTAGGTGGCCATGTGCACGATGTCGGCGTTGCGCTCTATGTTGGTCATGAAGGCGGCCTCGTAGATGCTGGCTCCGGCGTGGTTCCACTTCTTGCCGCTGTCGTGGCAGGCCCACTCGCCGGCGAAGACCTTCGGGCCTTTGCGGTCGTAAGTGTCGTAGCGGTTCATCCAATTCTTGTACCAGTCGATGTTGCGGTAGTAGTGCTCGTCAACGAGGTCGGCCTTCAGGCGACGCATGGCATCCCAGCCGTGGCGGAACCAGTCATCCTCGGCATTGGGGCCGCTGGTGCCGATGAGCTTGATCTCGGGATGCGCCTTGCGCACTTCGGGGGCTATGATGGCCAGACGGTCGTAGTAGGGCTTCTCCCACTGCTCGTTGCCGATGGCCAGGAACTTCAGGTTGAAAGGTTCCGGGTGTCCCATCTCGGCACGTATCTTGGCCCACTTGTTGGTGGCAGGGTCGCCGTTGGCGAAGTCGATGATGTCTATGCAGTCGTCGATGAACTGCTGCAAACCCTCCTTGCTGGCAGGAGCGTGGGCGTCCTCGCCGTTCTGGAACTGGCATGCCATGCCCACGTTGAGCACGGGCAGCGGCTCGGCACCTATCTCCTCGGCGAGCTGGAAGTACTCAAAGAAGCCGAGGCCGTAGCTCTGGAAGTAGTCGGCATAGTAGCGATAGGTGAAGGTGTTCTCCCAGCGGTTCTTGTTGATGGGTCGGTTCTCCACGGGGCCGATGGTGTTCTTCCACTGGTAGCGAAGGTCGAGGGTCGTACCCTCCACGATGCATCCGCCGGGGAAGCGGAACACGCCCGGGTGCAGGTCTTCGAGAGCCTGGGCCACGTCGCGGCGCATGCCGTTCTCATGCCCTTTGTAGGTATCTACGGGGAAGAGCGAGACGTGTTCCACGTCCATCACTCCCGAGCCGCTCTTGTGCTTCTCGTCGCAGAGGAAGAAGCGCAGCTGTGCACGGGCGATGGTGCGCGGGCTCTTGATGTTGACGGTATATTTCTTCCATTCCTTGCTGTTGACCTTCAATTGGGCCTGAGCAAATTCCTGATGCTCGTCCATCGTGGTCTGATCAACGAACTGAATCCATAGGTACTGCTCCTTGCCGTCAGGCACGCGCGCCCAGACGGAGAAACGGTACTCGGCATCCTTCGTCAGGCCGATGCCGAAGAAGCCCTCGTTCTGCAAGCCCGTCCACAGGTCGCGGTGCCCGGCACTCGACAGGCGCACATAGTGGGGGTTGCGCTCGAAGGGGCCGTCGTTCAGCACCTCTACCTTGCCGAAAGCCTCCCAGCCCATCAAGTGGTCGGGGGTGAACTCGAAGGAGCGGTTCTTAACAAGCTCGCCGTAGAGGCCGCCGTCGGCAGCGAAGTTGATGTCCTCGAAGAAAATGCCCCACTGAGTGGGCTGGATGGGGGCACCTACTTTCTTGGCGTTCACGCTGATGACAGTCTGCTGGGCGCAGACGGGTAGCGTGGACACAGCCATGAAGGCTGTAAGTAATGTCTGTCTGAAGTTCATGATGGTTGATATTTGAGTTTGGAGATTGTGACTCGGAAGCTGACGTGCAGTGATGCTTGTGTCTTTGTCGTCAGAGGGCGATGTGTGACGGTTTTTGTTAAGATTTTATGCTATTTCGGCGGCTAAATTAGGAACTTTTGCTTACATTTGCAAGCAAAATGGAAATAAACTTACTAAAATGCTTACTCGTGGGCCTGGGACTGCAGGCACAGGTGGTGTTGCAGCTCGACAGTCTCGATGCCGTAAGCCATACACAACGCTATCAGAATGAAGAGCTTCGCTACTACGAGCGCACCCACGGCATGAGAGACGAGGGCTTCGGGTGCGTGATGACCTACTGGCAGAGACTCATCCTGGAGATGTCGCGCACCGACTCGTTGCGTGCCGTGCTGCAAGAGGCGGTGTATCGTGGCGACCCCGGACTGCCGGCACGGCGTGCGCTGCTCGAACGTCTGCAAGCCCGCAAGTCAATGGTGGTGCAGGCTGCCGAACAGCAGCAGAGGGCACTCGTACAGCTGTGTGACAACAACCTGTTCTGGCTGGCCAGAGGCATGGCGCGGAAACGACATTTCGTGATGGACATGTCACGCCAAGGTGCGTTGCTGAGGCCGTATGTCGGCAGCGTGAGGGACAGCATGGGCGTGTTCACCGGCGAACTCGACGGCGACCTGAGGCCTGAGGGCTACGGCACGCGCACAGGGCACGACGGCTCCTATAGCGAGGGCTTCTGGCACGAGGGGGTGCTGCACGGCTGGGGCTTCGTGGTGCCGAAAGACGGACTGGTGCTGTGCGGACGCTGGCAGAAGGGACGGTTCCTCGGCGAGCGCATGGAGCACGACGTGGAGCGTGTCTATGGCATCGACATCAGCCGCCATCAGCACGACAAAGGCCGAAAGGTGTTCCCCATAAACTGGCAGCAGATGACAATCTCCCGATTCTCACACTCGCTGACGCTCGATGCCATGCACCGCAGCCAGGCTGCCACAGATACCGTGACACGAAGCGTGCCGGTGGCTTTCGTTTACGTCAAGTCGAGCCAGGGTACTGCCATCACCAACCGCTACTATGCTGCCGATGTACGTGCCGCACGGCGAAGGGGGATTCCCGTGGGGGCTTATCATTTCTTCTCGCCGACATCGGGGCTGGCACAGGCCGAGTTCTTCCTGGCACAAGCACGGCCCCAGGTGGGCGACCTGCCGCCGATGCTCGACGTGGAGCTTCAGGAGTGGCAGATAGCGCAGATGGGTGGCGAGGAGGCTATGTTCAGCGAGATAGAGACGTGGGTATATACCGTTCAGAAGGCTTGCGGCACACGGCCTTTGCTCTACATGGGGCAGAACTTCGTGGTGAAACACCTTCCGAATGCACCGATGACGCTGCAAGGCTATCCGATGTGGGTGGCGCGCTACAGCGAGTACCGCCCGTTTGTGCGTCTGGCCTTCTGGCAACTGTCGCAGTCGGGACGCGTGCGCGGCATAAAGGGTGATGTTGACATCGATGTCTTCAACGGCACGCGCGAGATGTTCGAGGAGTTCTGCCAGGAGAACGCAGTAAAGAAAAACGGACTCTGACACGGCCTGTGCTCGCGCTCCGGGCGGCTCTTCACGTAGCTGATGTACCTGTCAACGGCCTCGTGACGCTGCATTGCGCCCGGCACCAAGCCCCTCTGGCACTTGGGACGGCGGCTCGGACTGTTGTCCCGTTGTCCCGTCTTCGATGTGTCGGAGCGGTCATAGGTCGGACGCGGAGCGTGCGTCTTCCTTTTTGATGCAGAATGCGTCTCCGCTCAATAGCCGTGGGTGCGCCTTATGGCGTTCATCTTTCCCGCATAGACGAGGTGGACTCCATAACAGAGCCCACCTCGGATGACTGGTAGTTGTGGCAGAAGTCGTGTGACCGACTTATTTCACAATCTTGTGCCCGTTGACGATATAGACGCCGTGCGGCAACGTCGAGTTGCGGAGGTCGGTTGCCGACGTACCCACGGCACGGCCGGAGAGGTCGTAAAGCACGGCGCTGCGGGTGCCTGCCTCCGCTTCTGACATGCCTTCGATGCCTGTCGGGATTTGTCCGGCTTCGAAGTAGTAGTGGTTCTTCGCAGGCGAGGTGGCAGTGACCTGCACCTCGAGCCACGGCGTGGCGGCTGGCTGCACGGTGCCCTCATCGACGGGTGCGAAGGCCACGTGGCCTGCTGCTCCGGGATATGGCTGCAGCTGGTAGAACCGTATGTTGGTCTTGGTGGTGGTGAGCTTCTGGCTCACGAGGTCGCCCTTGAGGTAGTTGGTGTTGACGGCGATGGGTGTCTTCGTGCTGGGGCGGAAGCTGAAAGTCTGCCCGGCTGCGCCCTTGAGCACCACCGAAGCCCTTGCCGGCAACGTTGCGCCGGCGGCAATGGCTGTGAGGCGCAGCGTGCGTTCGGCGTTGTTGATGCCTGTCACCTGGTAGGCTGTCACGCCCGCTGGCAGTGCCACGGGGTAGGGCGTGTAGAAAATGTCCCATCCTGTGGCGGGCATGGTGTGCTGGATGGTGTACTGGGCTATGGGGGCGTAGGACACATGTGGCGGCTGATTATATACGCTGTTCTCGGCTATGAGCTGTGCGCGGTATGCCAGGTCGTCCATGAGGTGTGGCAGGCGGTAGGGTGTCTCGTAGTTGGTGGCGTTGACGACGAGGCGGTAGTTGCTGCCCTGCTGGTCCCAGGTGATTATCTCCTCGCGCCAGTCGCCAAGGATGTCGCCGCTGACGCAGGGGGTGTTCTTCGAGCCGTTGTTGAGATTTCCCCATGTGTAGTTGCCGCCGTTCACCTTTAGGCGGTCAAGCGACTTGTTCTGCGTGTTGTATGTGCAGATGATGGATTTGTCGAAGTAGTCGTCGGCCAAGGTGCCCGTCCAGAAGATGCGGAAGTTGACACCCGCACCGCTGCTGCCAAAGTCCACCGTCGTCACCTGGTTACCTGCTGCGTCATAAAGGTAATAGTGGAACTTGCCGTCGTTGTAGCCGTCGGCACTATCCATGAAGTATGCCACGTCGGACTCGGGGTCGAAGTGGGCCATGAGACCACGGCCGGTGTCGCTGCTGGCGGTGCGGCGCACGAGAATCTCTCCGGTGCGGGCGTCGCGCAGGTCCACGCCGTATTTGCCCTCTTCGTGGGCCATGAAGAACTCCTGACCGGGGCGCGAGGGGATGAAGTCGCCCAGATGTGTGGCATCGCCGTGACCCAAGCCTGTGCGGTAGAGCGTGGTGCCGTCAGCGTTGATGGCTCCCGAACCGTAGGTGATTTCCTGCCGGCCGTCGCCGGTGACGTCGCCCACGGCGAAGGAGTGAGCCCCCTCGCCATAAACGGAGCTGTTCATCTTCTTCACGGTGCCGTTGGCGTAAGTCACAGTGCCGGCAGTGCCGGCAGTGCCACGGTGCAGCCAGCGCAGGGTGAGCTGGTCACCGTCCCAGTCATAGGCTCCGATGTTGCAGCCGTTGTAGTAGCCACGTGCGAAGATGGCAGAGGGATTGCTCTGCTCGCCGTCAAGCCATGCTATGCCAGCGAGGTAGCGCTCGGAGCGGTTCTGTTTGTCGTCGCCCCAGAAGCTGGTGCTCACGTCGCCATAAGCGGTATGGTACTTCGTGGTGCAAAGCTCTGCGCCGGTGGTGCCGTCGAAGACGGTGATATACTCCGAGCCGTGGTCCTGCTTGCCGCGTCCGCTCTTGAGGTTCTCGGTGGGGCTGTCGCCTGGCATGAGCACGTAGTTGCCCTCGCCGTCGATAGCGCCGGGGGCGGTCTTCACCATGAACTCACCGTAGCCGTCGCCGTCGAGGTCCCAAGCCACGAATGGTGTGGTGTGGGCCGAGTTGAACATGTTGTGGCCGGTGTGGAGCATCCACAGGCGCTTGCCGCTGAGCTTGTAGCAGGCGTAGAAGGCGGGTGAGGTGGTGCCGCTGCCGGCGGCATCCTTCTCGTTGCTGGGTGCCCACTTCAGGATAATCTCATACTCGCCGTCGCCGTCCATGTCGCAGAACGATGCGTCGTTGGGCGTGTAGGTGGCTCCGGCGGTGGTGGGGTCGGTGGGTGCTCCGCCCTCGAGGGTGATGTATGTGACCTGCTGGTCGCTGAAGGGTCGCACGCCGTCCTGCGTCTCAGTGACGTTGCCTGCGGCGTCGAGCACCTCGAGTTTATACGTGCTGCTTGTGGTGCCGCCGGTGTCGAGCCAGTTGGTGCGGGTGGTGATGGTGCCGTCGGGGGTGGCAGTGTCCTTGATGAGTGTGGAGCCGCGATAGAGGCGGAAGCGCGTGGCGGCGTGGTCGTCGCTCTTGCGCCATCGCCAGCTGACGAGCACGCCATTGCTGACCTTGACGGCCATGAGGCCGCGGTTGAGGGGTTTGGCGGCGGGTTTGGGCTGCACGTAGCTGACGGTGAAGCGCACGCTGACGCTGAACACCGTCTGTCCGTTCTTGGCGGCGGCGATGGTGCATACCTTATTATTATATGTAGCGGTGGCGGTGAAGCCCGGTGCGGCCGTCACGCTGAAGCCCGTGGGGTCGCCATATACCTTTGTGGGCCACGAGGCTGTGCCGCCGTTGCGCAGCGCGCTGATGAGCGGCAGCAGGTTGCCGGCCGAGCACGATGCGGCGGTGAAATAGTGGCTGGCGTCGTAGATGGGTTCGTCGGTCTCGCCGCTGATGGTGACGTTGCGGAAGCCTATCGACTTTGGGTTCTCGTTGTCAACGCCGTTGAGGTTGTAGATGTAGAGGGTGAGTTGGAACACCTTGCCGCTCTCCACGAGCACGTCGGCGAGCTGGTAGGTGTGCTGGCTGTAGCCGTTGGGGTTGCCGGCGGTGACCTTGTTGCGCAGGGGTGCTTCGCCGGTGGCCAGGGCTATCTCGGCGCCCGAGCCGTTCTTCACATAGACGTCGAAGTTGCCGCCGTCGGTGCCGAACTTGGCGGCGTCGAAGCTGATGGCCGTGGGCTTGAAGGAGTGGCCCGTCTTGGGCGTTATGGCAAAGGTCACGCAGTGGCCGGCGGTCTTGCCATCCTTGCGGGTCGAAGGTATGAGCGACACGAAGGCGGGGTTGTAGGACGTGGCGGTGTAGCCATTGTCGGCGTTGGGAGCCGTCTGTGCCTGGGTGTTGCCGATGCCGTTGCCCAGGGTGAAGCCGGGATTGATGTAGGTGTCGCCACCCTGAGTCATGGTGCTGGTGGCCAGGGCGTCTTTGTTGCTCATGGGCCAGACGACATCTATGTGGTCGGCCAGCAACGTCATGGGCTGGAGGAGCATAGCAGCTAACAGGGCTATGCCGTAGAGAGTGTTTCGAATCATTATGTTATTTAAAAAGAGATTTTGTTGCGTAAGTTACCGGGCGCACCACAGACCGATGCTACTCGTAGTCGTCGAACACCTCATTGAGGAATGCGTTGAAGGGGTGCATGACGCAGAACATCTGTGCTATGCTGTCGAGACTGTCTTTCTGGCTGACAAGGTCGTCGGCAACAGGGTGCCACACGGTGTAGAGGCGTGGCCTGAGATATTCGGGATATGCAAAGTCCTTGGGGAAGCCCTTGGGCATGGTCTTCACAGGGTCCTCGCCCACGATAGGGTAGAGGGCATGGAAGTCGGCATCCTCCACGATGGCACGGAAGCCTTCGGTGTCATCCACTATGCGCTGGCGTATCTGCCTGAGCAGATGTGGCGGCGGACACCATGACCCTCCGGCTACGAGTGAGTGGCCGGGCTCGAGGTGTAGATAGTAGCCACCGCGGTAGCTCTTGCGGCCGTGCGAGCAGATGAAGGCTCCGAAGTGACGTTTGTAGGGAGCCTTGTCCTCTGAGAAACGTGTGTCGCGGGCGAAACGGTAGATGCACGACTTGGCGGTCTGATAGGCCACGGCAGAGTCGAAGGCAGCGATGCGCAGTATCACCTGCTGCACGTAGCCCTCGAAGAGCTCGCGAGCGGCCTTATACTCCGGCTGATGGGCATGGAACCACTCGCGGTCGTTGTGGACGGCAATCTGGCGCAGGAATTCGTAGATGCGTTGCATGAGCTAGAGCAGTTCCATGACGTCGATGTCGGGCATCCAGCCGTCGGCGTTGTAGAGACGTATGACATTGCTGCCGGCCTTCATGGGCAGACCCTTGACAATGGTGCGCTGAGGTGTGCTCCAGTCGGGGCCGCCGACGGTGATGGTGGTGAAGGGCTTGCCGTTGACCTCGATGGTGATGTTGCGCTGCTCGCCCGTGAAGTAGGTCAGTGCTATGTCGCGACGGCCGGCAACGTTGACGCATACGTCGCGCCACTGAAGGTCGTTCTCGGCTTTCTGGCCCAGATAGCGCGCCACATGTCCGCCGCTGGCATTGTCGTTGGTGCCATAGACGGCAGTCTCGGCCTCGACATTGTTGCGCAGCTCCTGATAGCAGCTCAGGTAGGCCGTCTCGGCCTCATAGACGGTGCGCTCGCGGCGGGCTGCACCCTTCACGGTAAAGCAGCGTGTGCCATGGGCAGGGATGATGAGATGGACAGAGCTCACACCTTCAGACAGGTTGTGCTGTGCCACACAGTCGCGGAACGTCAGAGGGGCGAGCAGGTCGAGGTCGTAGTCGTGGATGTCGAGGCGATACTCGCGGTCGGAGGGGTTATAGACGGCGAAGGCGCGTTCGTTGCCGTGCAGCGCCTTGATGTCCTTCACCATGAGGTAGCACTCGCCAATCTTCTGTGACAGATAGGCCTGAAGGTGCAGAGGGTCCTGGTTGAGGGCGATGAGGTCGGCGTTGCAGAGCAGCTTCAGTGACTCGGGGCGAATGTTGGCCATGTCGCAGCCTATGAGCAGCGGCGACGACATGATGCACCACATGGCAAAGTGGGTCTCGTCCTCCACCTGCGACATCGAGCGTCCCACCTCGAGCATGTCCATGTCGTTGTAGTGGCCGTCGTGGCAGTAGGCAGAGAGACAAAGGTTCTCGGCCAGGATGCCTCGCACGCTGCGCCAGGCATCATAGATGTCGCCTGTGGTGCGCCATGAGTCGGCGACGTCGGCGCTCCACGTCCCGGGGTATGCCCAGCGACACATGTTATAGACGATGCCTTGCTTCTTCACGCTCTTGATGGCATTGGCAATCTTGGTGTACTGCTCGCGCTCGTCGAGGCGCATGTGCGAGCCGCCGCAGTAATCTACCTTGATGAAGTCGAAGTCCCAGTCGTCGAAGTACAGGCGGCAGTCCTGCTCCTCATGGCCGGCAAAGCCCACGCCGAGGCCCCAGGCATGTTTGCCTGCACTGCCGCAGGTGTTGTCGCCGGCGTCGCTGTAGATGCCGGCCTTGAGGCCTAACGAGTGGATGTAATCGACGAGGGAACGCATGCCCGAGGGGAAAAGCTTGGTGTTCAGACGGAGGTGCCCGTCGGCGCCACGGCCGTCCCAATAGCCGTCGTCGATGTTGACATACTGATAGCCGGCCTTCTGCAAACCCGTGGTGTGCATGGCATCGGCCTGCTGGCGGATGAGCTGTTCGTTGATGTTCAGGGCGAAGGTGTTCCATGAACTCCAGCCCATGGTGGGTGTGCGCTGTGCGAGCGCGGTGGCAGCAACGGCCAGCATTAATAGTAAGATGTGTTTACGCATAGTTTATAGGCATGTAGATGATTTCGCACTCATTAAGCAGAAAGGCCTTGCCATTGCTGCTGTTCAGCGGCAAAGGTAGCAAAAATATCACATTGGAGCACTAAGAGAACGATATTTTTTGCTTTTTTCCTTGTCAGAGGTGCATTTTTCATGCTCAGATAGTGCTTTTCCCGTCATAAATGCCTAACTTTGTCGCGATTCTAACAACATCTCAACTCTCCTCACTATGCGCATAGCAATTTTCGTCTCTGGCAGTGGCACAAACTGCGAGAATATCATACGCCATTTCAGCACGTCGCCAACCGTGAAGACCGCTCTCGTGGTCAGCAACCGCTCCGATGCCTACGCATTAGTGCGAGCTGAGAGGCTGGGCGTCCCTACGGCGATAGTGCCGAGGGCACGTCTGTCCGACCCGCAGGAGGTGATGCCTCTGCTACAGGCCCACGGCATAGACTTCATCGTGCTGGCGGGCTTCCTGCCTATGGTGCCTGACTATCTTATCGATGCCTTCCCGAGACGTATCGTCAACATTCATCCTGCCTTGCTGCCGCGCCACGGGGGCAAAGGCATGTGGGGGCATCATGTGCATGAGGCCGTAAAGGCTGCCGGCGACACCGAGACGGGAATAACGGTTCATTACGTAAGCCCCGTGTGCGATGGAGGCGAGATAATTGCACAGTTCAGCTGTCCCGTAGCGCCCGATGACACGCCCGACGATATTGCTGCTCATGTCCACGAGCTGGAGATGGCTCACTTCCCGGAAGTCCTCGACAGACTCTTCGAGGCGTGACAGCTACACCTCGCTTGTGCCGCCTTGCACTGGCAAAGGTGTCACAGCGTTGACCCTTGGAGAGTCCTCTGCATCGCCTCGTTGAGTCCTCTGCATCGCCTTGTGGATTTCTCTGCTTCGCCTTGATGAGTCCTCTGTTTCGTCTTGTTGAGTCCTCTGTTTCGTCTTGTTGAGTCCTCTG
>CAMVIB010000019.1 GCA_947167455.1 uncultured Prevotellaceae bacterium
CGTAATCATATCTGATGCCATTAGCATAGAATGACACATGCATCTCAATGGGGGCTTTCTTTGTGAGAATGAAAGGAATACTGCCATTTATTCTTTGGGTTGCATCTGACTTAGGCAACACCAGTAAGCGAAATACTTCATTTAAAGCAATCAACATATTTGACTTTCCAGAAGCATTTGCACCATACAAGACACCTAATTTATACAAGAACACCCCATCGGCAACTTCTGTAACAAGTTCCGATGAAGGTCCCTTAGCTAAAAAACTCAATTCTTGCTTGTCGCGAATGGAAAGGTAATTTTTTACCCAAAAATCTCGTATCATATCCTAAATATTTTATTTGTTTTCGTAATTTTGCTACAAAAATACAAATAATATTCGATAAACATACTATATTATCAACTAATTTTTGTAATTATCATACGATTTTATATGTATTTAACTCTATATTGTATGTAGAGATAGCAAATTTGTACAATTTACGTTTCAAAGTTATTGCCCGAAAATCCATTTTTCTAGTGCATCAGCAAAGGGACTGCATTGGATTGTAGTTCGTAATTCCAACTTCTTGACGTAATCACACGCGTATTATTATAATATGGTATTATCATCGTCTGCGAATTTGCACATCAAGAGCCGTATGTCCTCAATGTACAACTGCGACAGCCTGTCGCAGTTTTGAATTACAATCGAAGAAACAATCCACATAAGCCAACAAAAACTGCACATTTTTACGTTTTTTGTGGTTTGCGAAAGTTAAATACGTTAAATCTTCGTCTTTTTCATACTCCATTAAATTCGCGCAATCACTTTTCTACCGTTTTAATTGAAACGAATTGGTACACAACAAGTTGCAAATACTCCCATTGTTTGCACTCCATTAGGAATGAGGGGGACGGATGGGCTCTTATTCTGTTGTTAGACGTATAAAAGGAATAAGCACAAGATGATTGAATCGTGGAAGAATATTACGATACTGGGCGAAAGTTGATGTTTTTATATACATTTTCGCCCGCTATCATTGATTTTTCAAGAAAAAGTTGTAACTTTGCGGCAAAAACAGGAATAGATACCTCGTCCCCTTAAGGACTCTACGCTTGTTCACATCCTTCTCCATACTGTAGTCCTTGCGTTTTTCACCAAATGACGCTTTCCGCACTTCGGACACACTTTTTCTCGTTCTTTTGCTTGGATATGCAAGATAATTGTGTTACCTTTATTCCTCACGGGTACATTCATGGGTGTATAGACCACAGGCATGATATAGAAAACTGCTGTTCATACTTGTACATTTGTTTGTGGTTATTCAAATATACAAAATGTTCAGCGGTTTTCTTCATTATCTTATCAATATATCACTCGAAATGTCGGATGAACCTTATAATAAACATTAGATCAATGGCAACCCATAACAGAAGTAGGGCAGCTATTGAAAGTTAGCGACGCACTTACAGAACTCAGTGTTGTGTTCATTAGCTTATCGGACTATAATGATGCTATCTTATGTTTTTTAGCATCTTTATTGTAATTTCCCCGCTTTTTCTTTTGGCGGCTCAATGAAATCAACTACTTTTGTCGATGACTAGGCCAGCCTAAGATGTCTGATGGTAGTAATGCCTGATGACAGTGGGGCAGGGCGGGTCACATTGACATCGATGGAATCCAGAGGCTGAGGACACCGTTTGTAAGGACAGCCGAAGGGAAAGGACGTTTTCTGAACGTTACCTGTCTGTGAACTCAAACTTCGCAACTTTGAATCTTCTCACGGCGGTAATGCAACGAAGCGTTCGCGTGGATGTATTATATCCCGGCTTTTTCGCTGCTTTCATTGTATTGTGGTGGTTAGCGTTAAAGTCGAATTATATAATCACTCGGCGTGGGCTGGCTTGCGTTGCTTATCCTTGAGAAGGGGCAATGCGAAGGCCTGAAGACGGGGGTAAGCGCGGAGGAACAAACTCCCACGTCTTTTTTGTTTCCATGCTAGAACCATATTATTTACGCTGAATTCGGGAGTTCATAGGCGCGCATTAGTGCAATGAACAAGAGACTGTTAATATCACTTTTTTGTGGGCTATTTGCTTTGTTAAATCAGATTTCAGCCCAGCGGTACACATATTATTATGTGCAAACGGATTGGTATGACAACAAAGGTGTTAAATATCGTGGAAGTGGAAATACATACTTTACATTTTATGGCAATATCTGCTACGAATCAGATGCTAATGGGAATACAAAAAGTCAGATTGTATGGAAACTAAACAGTCAGCAAAATGGCTATAGAGTATATAAGGTGAACCTGGATCGGACAGACGATTTTGCTCAAGGACTTCACGGCGTGCTGTATGGTAATTGGCATTTGGCAGTGACCAATGACTACTCAGTGATAAACGAGAAAATGGGAGATCTCACCTATGTCTATAAGCGACAAGCTCCATCGACACAGCAGGGGCCGAAAATGTATATGCCAAGTAAATAGAGAAGAAGGTCTTCTCGCTATTATTAACAACTAAACATAATGAACAATGAGTAAAAACAAGAAAAACGAAGAACTGCAGTCAAGACGTGAATTCTTCAAAAAAGCAGCAAAGGGCGTGCTGCCCATCATCGCAGCAATAGCTCTTGTAGGTGTTCCAAATATCATTACTGCATCAGAAACGCCAATGGGATGCCCTAAGGGATGTTCTGGCGGTTGCTCTGGAGGATGTACCGGTACTTGCTATGGAACATGTCAACACTCGTGTAAGGGATCTTGCAATAACACTTGCTATGACCGTTGCTTAGGTACATGTAAGTATTCCTGCCAAGGTGGGTGCAAGAACAGTAATAGATAATATGTTAGGAATATATGAGTAAAAAAGGAACAAATGTAGAATTGCAGTCAAGGAGAGAATTCTTCAAAAAAGCTGCAAAGAGAATATTACCACTCTTAGGCGCTGTCTCATTATCAAATTTTCCTGTATTTAGCAGCGCAATACATAAGCCTAATACAGCGATGTTTTGTGACTACTATTGCACAAGCGCCTGCACAAATGGCTGCTATAATGGTTGCTCTACTGGTTGCTATGAAAGCTGCAAGACAAACTGCTCAATTGGTTGTACTGGCAATAGTGAACGCAATAATCTTCCGGGTAGTGAATGTATGACGTGTAAAACCGCTTGTCAGAGTTGTACTGGTTATTGTTCAGGAACCTGCTCTGGAAGTTGCAAAAGCAGTTCTTATAAAGCCAATTAAGGATATGTTAATAAAAGAGGACATACACCCTTGGCAATCAGGGGTAGCTAAGAACATAACGTTCATTGTCACGAAAGATTGTCAGCTTGCATGCAAGTATTGCTACCTCGTTGGGAAGAACTCAAAAGAGCGTATGTCCTGGGAGGTGGCAAAACTTGCAATAGATTATATTCTTGACCGTGAGGATGAATTTAGAGAAGAAAGCGTCGTGTGGGATTTTATAGGTGGAGAGCCGTTTCTTGAAATTGAGTTAATCGACAAAATCTGCGATTATATAAAAACAGAGATGTACAGACGAAACCATCACTGGTTTAATTCTTATCGTTTCTCTTTCTCCACCAACGGCATAAACTATCATACTCCCAAGGTTCAGAGTTTTATTCTGAAAAACCATCAACATCTTAGCATTGGTATAACTATTGACGGAACGCAACAGAAGCATGACCTAAACAGAATATATAAGCCTCAACATGAAAAGGACTTATTAGAACGTGGCTCATACGATGACGTCGCACGTAATATACCTTTGTGGTTGAATCAATTCCCTGAAGGCGGCACTAAAGTAACTATTAGCAGTGCAGATATTCCATTTATAAAAGAAAGCGTCCTACACCTCTATAGTTTGGGCATACACGAAGTAAACATCAATTGTGTGTTTGAGAATGTATGGGAAGAAGGAGATGATTTGTTGTTTGAGGAGCAACTCATGCAATTGGCCGACTCAATCATAGATGAGGGATATTATTCGGATTATAGTTGCTCTTTTTTTTCTGAATACATAGGTAAGCCTATGAATCGTACCCTAGAGAATCAAAATTGGTGTGGAGCAGGTATGATGCTGGCAGTAGATGCTGCGGGGAACTTCTACCCATGCACTCGTTTTGCCCAATATTCCCTCAGGGAGAAGAAAGCCAGGATTATAGGAAATGTTAATGATGGTATTGACAAAAACAAACTTCGCCCATTCTTGACGCTTGACCGCACAACGCAAAGTAAGCAGGAATGTATCGACTGCGACGTGGCAAGTGGTTGCGCTTGGTGCCAAGGCGAGAATTATGATGCTGCTGAAACCAATACCATTTACCAACGTTCAACTGCAATCTGCAAGATGCACAAGGCTCGGGTTCGCGCAAATAACTATTACTGGAACAAACTCTATCGAAAACTTGAGTTGGAGGGGCAGCGTGATGATTATGAGAAGAACAAACGGGCAATGAAACAAAAACTCTGTTAAGACTATGCTTCAATACCTTATTATATTATTAGACGATACGAGCACCTCGTTTTGTCATTACAAAAATCTCAAGACGAAGCAGTGTTTGATACCGATTGAAACGCTGCGACAAGGAATCAGATTTGGCATGATGGAGAACCTGATGATTCAGTTCGTTTTTCCAGATTGTGAATTGCCTCAGGAACACAAAAATGCAATAGAAACGATTGACCACAGTAAAATTGTTTCTTCTCTTTGCGAGGATAATGTATTGAGGGCTGATGCAGATGTCATTGTTTATCATGACTGGACTGAACTTTCATTTGGAAAATTTGAAAACGATAAAAGCTATGTGCTGAGAACTACTAAGGATGATTTCTTTGACCGATATCATTCCATGAAAGACGCATTGGGGAAAGTAGTGCGTCTGAATATTGTGCTTACAGATGTTGAGAAGTTTGATGATGAAGACTTTGCCAAATATAAACAATGTCTGTCGCAGCTCTCAGACGACATGATAGCCATCTATAAAGAAGGCAAGTCACCGCAACTGAACATTCTGACCGACCGCCTGATGCTTGACGGGATGAACAACTGCAATGCCGGCAGTGAGAGCATCACACTTGCGCCCAATGGGAAGTTTTATGTGTGTCCTGCATTCTATTTCGACGACGAGGCTGACAGCGTAGGCGATTTGAAGCAAGGTCTCGACATCAAAAACAGGCAACTCTACAAACTGGACCACGCCCCTATCTGCCGCCACTGCGATGCATACCAGTGCCGCCGCTGCGTATGGTTGAACAGGAAAACTACTTTGGAAGTAAACACACCGTCACATGAGCAGTGTGTCGTAGCTCACTTGGAAAGAAATGCTTCGCGCAATCTTCTAGCAAGCGCACGCAAGTTTGGTGAATTCTTTTCTGGGAAAGAAATAAACGAAATTGATTATCTTGACCCCTTTGAGAAACGGAAGGAATGGTAACGATATTATTTTATACTTTAACCATGATAGATTATAAAAGTCTGATAGCACTTGTTTGTTTCTTGTCGTTGATGGCCTTGTGTATATATATCTTTACTGGCAATATCAAGGAGAGACTGAAACAAGTAGGCTTTGTCATTGGACTTACCTATGTTTTGTTCAGGTTCGTTGCAGACCCACTCGATCGCGTGTGTAAGAATTATTTCTTGGGTGAACGTCATGAGACTGGTATGTACGAAGGAAATCGGTATGAAGTTTCTGAATTAATAGATGCAGATGTTGAGTACATAAATGGCAACATTGACGTCAAGTACAGAAGGTCAATAACTGTACTACATGATAAAAAGACGACTCGCACACTAATTGACAGGACGGAGAATTGCAGTCGTATCTTTCTTAAAGTATGCGACAGTACCGTATTGGCAGAATGTGACTATCTTGATGATAGACCTACAGCATATTTTCTTATTGCTGATAGCGTTTTAGAAAGTATCAGCCCTAAAGAATTTGCACAGTATGACAAAGTGTGGCGTGGCGACATTATAAGAACTTCTAGAGTGAATAGTGAAGGCGAGCGTGTTACAGAATATACAAGGACAGATGGAAAGCCACTGAATATCATACAAAAAGCATTAGTCGATGACACGATACTTATGTGGGTGAGTTTTGCGTTGTGCTTCATGATCTCGTTAAGTCTCGTAATATGGGGAGCGAGGCGAGAGGAGTCAGATAAAGACACGGAGTCGAATGAACAAACGGTATGAAACAGTCACTAAGAATACTATTTTTGTTTATAGCCGTACTGACATCCAGTGTGGCGGTCGCTCAAAAAGGCAGCTATGAAGTACAGGTTAGGAAAGCGAATGTCAGGACACAACCTTCCACAAAGTCTGCCGTCATTGGTTCTTTGTCAGCTGGTTCAATTGTGGAGGTAACTGACATAGACAATGGTTGGGCGAAGGTAAAGTACCAGGGTAAGAGGGGCTACATAAGTGCAAGGTTGCTGAAGGCTGTAGCAAGGCAGCATGGCAAGGGTGGAATAAAAGATGCACCGCATGCATTACAAAACCATTCGGCACCATCGCGGAAAAAAGGCCAATACTTTGGGACTAAGAAAGGCATCTCGCGGTATGGACAGCAGCAGAACGCACGTAAGGCCCTATGGCGCTTCGACTTTGCGATTATGCCTCAGGGTGGTCTGTCTGACTATGGATATGGCTGCGTGATAAACCTCTCCGGTATGCTTGGTGGTGATTTTCCGCTTCGTTGGCTCAACAATCGTTGTACAATCGAGACGGGCTTGCGCTATCTGTACCGACAGGCATTTCTGAATAAAAACGAGGATGTGATGTCAGGCAACCACTACTTAGAAATCCCCGTGAGGCTGGCTTACGATTTGCCTCTGAACAGGAATCTGGCGTTGAGAATAGGTGCTGGCCCGTATGTGTCCTACGGATTAACAAACAGCGTAGGGTTTAGCTTTGGATTGGAGCCCGCCCTATCCTTGAAATACAAGAACTTCAGTGCGGGCGTACAATACTCTGCTCCACTTGTTAGCGGTGATAACAGCAGCAAGGGCAATGTCGTGATGGTTAACCTCTCAATCCGGTTTGGCGGTAAGGCTTGGGGTGCCATTGGGAAAGGCATGTTGGCAGTGGGAGAAGTCTCGCAAACAGTACTCGACAGCGGCTTACTTGGCAGCAATAGTGGAAACGAAGGCGTTGGCAGCTTTAGCGGTGATTCATACGGTGATTCAGATGAAGGAGGAGATGGACAGGTTCTTATCACGAAAGAGATAAACAGGTTGCAGAATGAAATAATGGAAATGCGGCATGCATCCATAGACTACAGTGGTGTTATTAGAATCTTCGAGAAGCAAATAGAGTGGTTGCAAAAACAACAGGACAAAGGTAGAAAATATGTCTCGAAAGAAGAATATGAAGCTTATAAGGCTAAGAAAAAGAAAGCCCTTGAAAAAGCTCATAAGCAATCGATTGAAAGAATGAAACGGTATGGCGATAAATCGCGAAAGGTATTTGAAAGTAAGTCTAATCTATAGTAATGACAGAGAAACTTGTAGGGCAGGTGACACCCGAGGAGAAGAATGAGATTCTTACTCTTTTTGAACGTCGCAATGGTTTGAACGAATTGGCTAAGATTCTCACGGCCGATAATGCTGAGCTGTATGAGCGATTGGTCAAGGACATGGGCGAGACAGGCTCTAAGTTCCAAGGCTGGTGGGATCGTATGGCCGAGAAGTACCAATGGGAGTCTGCTGAGGGCGGTAATTGGGAAATCAACTTCGACACGTGCGAGATTATGCTCGTAGAACCGTAATCTCTTGTGTTATGATACAACCATTATTTATCGGAACGACAGAGCTGCTGCTTATCGGCGGCATGGCTCTTCTGCTCTTCGGCGGCAAGAAATTGCCGGAGATGATGCGGGGACTTGGTCAGGGCGTGAAGGAGTTCAAGCAGGGCATGAACGAGGTCAAGGCCGAAGCGGGGCTTGCCGATGCCGATGAGGCTGAAACGGTGGCTGCTGATGAGCCGGAGGCGCAGACTGGGACGGTAGGTTCCTCGAAAGCTGAAGCCTGATGGCTGCTGACCAAGAGCTCATGACATTTGGCGGGCATCTGGAGGTGTTCCGCCAAATGCTGTTTCGCATACTTGGCGTGGCGGGTGTGCTGGCGGCTGTCGTGTTCTGCTTCAAGGATGCGACGTGGCAGCTTCTGCTGGCGCCGAGCGAGTGGGATTTTGTGACCTATCGTGGGATAGAGCAGCTCATACAGCGCACGTGGGATGCCGGTTTCCGCTTCGAGGAGTGGCATGTCGAACTGATAGCCACCGACCTGTCGTCGCAGTTCATGACACACATCTCGACGGCCGTATATCTCGGCCTGCTGGGGGCTTCGCCATATATCCTGTATGAGTTGTTCCGTTTCGTCTCGCCGGCGTTGTATGACGATGAGCGTCGCTACTCGGTACGGGTGCTTATCGTGGTTTATCTGCTCTTCATCGTGGGAGTGCTGATGAGTTATTTTGTGCTGTTCCCCATCTCGTTCCGCTTCTTAGGGACGTATAGCGTGGCGGCCCGTGTGCACAGCACGATAACTTTGGACAGCTACGTCACGACCTTTGTGTCACTGACGCTGGTGATGGGTCTGGTGTTCCAGTTGCCTGTCATTGCCTTTGCCCTTGCCAAACTGGGCTTCATCACATCGGCGATGCTGGCAGAGTACCGCCGACATGCCGCCTTGGTCATCATGACGGTGGCAGCTGTCATCACGCCGCCGGACATCATGACGCTCGTGCTTGTGGCCATACCGTTGTACATGCTGTATGAGGTGAGCATCCGTGTCGTGGCGTGGGTGGGAGATGGCCGTCAAGGCACACCCTAAGACGGACGTGGGCTCTCCAAGAATTAACGACACTCCCCGATGCCAGTGAAGGCATCGGGGAGTGTATGATTATGTGGGGGCTTATTACTTGCCGAGCAAGAGATTCATCATCTCCACGGCGGCCTTGGCGACGGAAGTGCCGGGGCCGAAGACGGCAGCCACGCCAGCCTTGTAGAGGAAGTCGTAGTCCTGAGCAGGGATGACACCTCCGGCGATGACCATGATGTCCTCGCGGCCGAGCTTCTTCAGCTCCTCGATGAGCTGCGGGATGAGGGTCTTGTGGCCTGCAGCGAGGGATGAGGCACCGACGATGTTGACGTCGTTCTCCACAGCCTCGCGGGCAGCTTCGGCGGGTGTCTGGAACAGCGGACCCATATCGACGTCGAAGCCGCAGTCGGCATAACCTGTTGCAACGACCTTTGCGCCGCGGTCGTGTCCGTCCTGACCCATCTTGGCAATCATGATGCGTGGGCGGCGGCCCTCCTGCTTGGCGAACTCTTCGGTGAGACGGCAGGCTTCCTCGAAGTCTGCGTCGGCTTTGCTTTCTGAACTGTACACTCCTGAAATGGTTCTGATTACTGCTTTGTAACGTCCCACGACAGCCTCGCAGGCATCGCTGATCTCGCCGAGGGTGGCACGGTGTCCGGCGGCAGTGACGGCGAGGTCGAGGAGGTTGTGCTCGCTCTTCTTGCCGTCGGCGAATTCCTGCACGCAGGCTGTGATGGCGGCGAGGTCGCGCTTCACCTGCTCGTTGTCGCGGCTTGCACGGAGCTTCTTCAGGCCCTCTTCCTGCTCGAGGCGGACGGCGGTGTTGTCGATCTCGAGGATGTCGATGGGGTCTTCGTGGTCGAGACGGTACTTGTTCACACCTACGATGGTCTGAACACCGCTGTCGATGCGAGCCTGGGTACGGGCTGCAGCCTCCTCGATACGCATCTTGGGCAGACCTGTCTCGATGGCCTTGGCCATACCGCCGAGCTTCTCGATTTCCTGGATGTGCTCCCAAGCCTTGAGGTAGAGCTCCTGCGTCAGCTTCTCGACGTAGTAGCTGCCGGCCCACGGGTCGATATGCTTGCAGACCTGTGTCTCGTTCTGGATGTAGATCTGGGTGTTACGTGCGATACGTGCGCTGAAGTCCGTGGGCAGGGCGATGGCCTCGTCGAGGGCGTTGGTGTGCAGGGACTGAGTGTGTCCCAGCACGGCAGCCATAGCCTCGATGCAGGTGCGTCCGACGTTGTTGAAGGGGTCCTGCTCGGTGAGCGACCAACCTGAAGTCTGAGAGTGCGTGCGCAGAGCCATGGACTTGGGGTTCTTGGCGCCGAAGCTCTTGACAATCTTAGCCCAGAGCAGACGGCCTGCGCGCATCTTGGCAATCTCCATGAAGTGGTTCACACCAATAGCCCAGAAGAAGCTGAGGCGCGGTGCGAAGGCATCGACGTCGATGCCTGCGTTGATGCCGGCACGAAGATAGTCCATACCGTCGGCCAGCGTGTAGGCCAGCTCGATGTCGGCGGTGGCACCAGCCTCCTGCATGTGGTAGCCGGAGATGGAGATGGAGTTGAACTTAGGCATCTTCTGCGAAGTATATTCGAAGATGTCGGCGATGATCTTCATGGAGAAGGCTGGCGGGTAGATGTAGGTGTTGCGCACCATGAACTCCTTGAGGATATCGTTCTGGATCGTACCAGCCATCTCCTCGAGCTTGGCGCCCTGCTCCAGACCTGCGTTGATGTAGAAGGCGAGCACGGGGAGCACAGCGCCGTTCATGGTCATGGAGACGGACATCTTGTTCAAGGGTATGCCGTCAAAGAGCACCTTCATGTTCTCGAGCGAGCAGATGCTCACGCCGGCCTTACCCACATCGCCTACGACGCGGGGGTTGTCGGGGTCGTAGCCGCGGTGTGTGGGCAGGTCGAAGGCCACGGAGAGGCCCTTCTGACCACTGGCGAGGTTGCGGCGATAGAAAGCGTTGGACTCCTCGGCGGTGGAGAAACCGGCATACTGACGGATGGTCCACGGGCGGAAGGGGTACATCATCGAGTACGGGCCACGGAGGAAGGGCGGAATACCGGCTGCGAAGTCGAGGTGCTCCATGCCTTCGAGGTCTTCCTTCGTATAGACGGGCTGAATATCAATCTGCTCGGGAGTCTTCCAGTTGGCGGTGATGCCGTTCTCCCGCTGCCAGGCCTGGCCGTTCTTGGCCTCTATCCCGGCAAAGATATCAATGGATTTAAAATCTTTTTTCATCTTTCTATTTACTATTTAGCTATTTACGATTTACAATTTATTTACTATGGTGCAATTTGTCCATTTACTACTTCCCATCCCCATCTGCCTTCATGCGGGCTTTGGTTGAGGTGATTGTTTTAACGATGATGGCTAGCAGCTCTTTGCTTTCCTGATAGAGCGAAGCTAATCTTGATGCCTCGATGAGCTGGCTTCGTATGATGATGTCAATCCAATGATTCGTCTCGTCCAATTCCTCCTCCACCATCTTTAGCTTGTTGACGAAATCTTTGTCAGACTTGGCCAAACAGGCAGCACGATAGTTGGCCGATGGCGAGGTGCCGGAACGTACAATCTGGCGGGCAATAGCGTTGCCTGCAATAGTAGCTGGCAAGTTGTCAACCATCTTGATGATTCTGACGGCAAAGGCCGTCAAACGTTCGCGCATGTCATCTTTAGTCATTGAAATTGTAAATGGATCAAATTGTACATAAATTGTACATTGTAAATCGTTAAATTGTAAATTACTGGATTCCTAACTTAGCATTCAGTTCCTTCAGTGTCTTCAGCTGATCGACACGCACGTGTATGAAGTTCTCGATGCCTGCGGCCTTGAGGTCCTCAGAGCAAGCGGGAGCGCCTGCGATGATGAAGATGGCCTTCGGGTCGGCAGCCTTGAGGGCATTGAATGCGGGTACGCCGTACTCGGCATACTCGTCGTCGCTGGAGCAGAGCACCACGATGTCGGCACCGGCCTTGACGGCAGCCTCCACGCCTTCCTCCACGGTGGGGAAGCCGAGGTTGTCGATGACCTTGTAGCCGGCAGCAGCAAGGAAGTTGCACGAGAACTGTGCGCGTGCCTGACGCATGGCCAGGTTGCCGATGGTGAGCATGAAGGCCACGGGCTGCTTCTGTGCTGCCTCGGTGGTCAGGCGCAGTGTCTCGAAGTCCGATGCCAGGCGCGAGGTCTTCAGTGCCGGCACGTCGGGGTCGCATGAATGCTTGCATGTGCAGTCGGGACTGATGGGCTTCTTGCCCTCGCTCGTCTCGGTGAAGTTGGGGAACTGGTTTGTGCCGAGCAGGAACTCCTTGCGCTTGCCGGCATTGGCATGGCGGGCCTTGTCGGTGTCGTTGATGGCCTGCTGGATGGTGCCGGCCTTTACGGCAGCCAGGAAGCCGCCCTGTTCCTCCACGTCGAGGAAGAGCTTCCATCCCTCCTTGGCGATGGCCACGGTGAGCTCCTCCACGAAGTAAGAGCCTCCGCTGACGTCAACAATCTTGTCGAAGTGGCACTCCTCCTTGAGCAGCAGCTGCTGGTTGCGGGCTATGCGCTCGGCGAAGTCGGTGGGAGCCTCGTAGGGGGTGTCGAACGGTGTGACGACCATAGAGTGTATGCCTGCCAGTGCGGCACTCATGGCCTCGGTCTGCGAGCGCAGCATGTTCACATAGCTGTCGAACAAGGTCTGGTTGTATGTCGTGGTGGATGCGTTCACCACCATCTTTGCGGCCTCGGCGTTGTCGCTGTATTGCTTTACGATCTCGGCCCACAGCATGCGTGCGGCGCGGAACTTGGCAATCTCCATGAAATAGACGCCGCCGATGCCCATGTAGAACTTGATCTTGGATGCGGCAAGCTCGGCAGGCACGCCGGCCTCAACCATCTCATCCAGGTATTCCTTGCCCCATGCCAGGGCGTAGCCCAGCTCCTGATAGACGTAGGCACCGCTGTTGACGAGCAGGTCAGAGTGGACCATCACGCAGCGCAGACCGGGATAGTCGGCCAGCTTGCGCACGAGGTCGGCCATCTGGGGCAGCAGCATGGTGGTGTCCTTGCCCTTGAGGAGCATGCGCTCCATGGGGTCGAAGCCTATGCCGCCCACGATGGCATCCTTGGCGTAGCCGTGGCGCTCGATGTAGGCCGTGTAGATGTCGGCCACCTCGAGGGCGTGGCGCTGGCATGTGCGGATGCTTACCTCTACGCAGTCCAGGCGTATGTCCTTGAGCAGCGTCTCGAAGAACTCGGCACTCACCTTGTCGCCCGGCACACGGAAGCCCAGCGACGTGATGCCGCGACCCAGGATGTCGAGAGCCTTGGCGTTAGCCTGTGCGGGGTCGTCGGCGACGATGTTCTGGCGCACATACCACTGGTTGTTGTCCTTCTTGTTGCCACGCACGTATGGGAACTCGCCCGGCAGGGCGTTCTCCGTGGGCAACTTATCTACGTCCTCCTTTCTGTAGAAGGGTTGCATGGAGAATCCTTCGTTGGTTCTCCACACCATTTTCTTCTCGTAGTCAGCGCCCTTGAGGTCAACCTCAATCTTGTCGCGCCACTGCTGGCGGGTCGGGGCGGTGAAGTCCGCGAAGAGTCTTTCTTTACTATCTGCCATGATAAGTTGAAAGTTTTAATGATTAATGTTTAAGGCTATATGGTTACATAATTGTCCAAAATGCGGACAAAGATAGTGATGTTTGTCGGAGCGGCCAAATAAAGCGTGTGAAAGATTCTAAAAGATGTTGAAATATGTCAATTTTAGCGTCGTGAAGGGCAGTGAAAGCATTGGCGACAGGTGTTTATTGGCATAAATAACGCTTGAGTTCCAGAAAAGCCCCTTGGGGAAGCAAGTGCCTCGCCTAAGGGAAGCAAGTGCCTCGCCCAGGGGATGCAGGTGCCTCGCCTGGGGGGTGTAGGTGCTTCGCCTAAGGGCTGTCCTTAACGTGCCAAACTGTCGCTTTTTACTCGCTCTTTCGACACTTTTTATATAAAATGTTTGCGCATACGCGTGCAATTGGCTACCTTTGCAGTCGATTTACGACCAAGACACATGATTTCTGTTGAGAACCTTACTGTAGAATTTAGTGCGCGCCCGTTGTTCGCGGGCGTGAGTTTCGTTATCGGTGAGCGCGACCGCATAGCCCTCACGGGCAAGAACGGTGCCGGCAAATCCACGCTTCTGAAGATTATTGCCGGTCAACAGCAGCCCACCTCCGGCACGGTGGCCGTGTCCAAGGACACACGTGTCGGCTATCTGCCGCAGGTGATGGAACTGCAGAGCGGCCGCACTGTCGTGGAAGAGGCACTCACTGCCTTCGACCATATCCGCGACCTGCAGTCGGAGATGGAGCGTCTGAGCGACGAGATGGCCTCGCGCACCGACTATGAGAGCGACGAGTACCTGAATCTCTGCGACCGCTATGCGCATGCTGAGGAGCGTTTTCGCATGATGGGTGGCACGAACTTTCATGCCGAGGTGGAACGCACGCTCATGGGTCTTGGCTTCCAGCGCACCGACCTCGACCGCCCCACGTCGGAGCTCAGCGGCGGCTGGCGTATGCGCATCGAGCTTGCCAAGCTGCTGCTGTCGGCACCCGATGTGCTTCTCCTCGACGAGCCCACCAACCATCTTGACATCGAGAGCATACAGTGGTTGGAGCAGTATCTGGCACAGCGTGCTGTCGCCGTGGTGCTGGTGTCTCACGACCGTGCCTTTATCAACAATGTCACCACGCGCACGCTAGAGATTTCCTGCGGCCGCCTTTGGGACTATCGCGTCAGATATGACGAGTATGTGCGTCTGCGCGCCGAGCGTCGCGAGCAGCAGCAGCGCGCCTACGAGAACCAGCAGAAGGAGATCCAGGACCTCAAGGACTTCATAGAGCGTTTCCGCTACAAGCCCACGAAGGCCGTTCAGGTGCAGGAGCGCATCAAGCAGCTGGCACGCATAGTGCCTATCGAGGTCGATGAGGTTGACAATTCGGCCTTGCATCTCAAGTTCCCGCCATGCCAGCGCTCTGGCGACTTCCCGCTCATCGTCGAGGAGCTGTCCAAGAGCTACGACCATCCTGTCATAGAGCATGTCAATCTCACCATCCGTCGTGGCGAGAAGGTGGCCTTCGTGGGGCGCAACGGTGAGGGCAAATCCACCCTCGTGAAATGCATACTCGGCGAGATACCATACGAGGGAAGCCTCAAGGTGGGCCATAATGCCCAGATCGGCTATTTCGCCCAGAACCAGGCTCAGCTCCTCGACCCGGAGCTTACCGTCTTCGACACCATAGACCGCGTGGCTCGTGGCGACATACGCACACGCATCCGCGACATCCTCGGGGCGTTCATGTTCGGCGGCGAGGCCTCCGACAAGAAGGTGAAGGTGCTCTCCGGCGGCGAGCGCTCGCGCCTGGCAATGATAAAGCTGTTGCTCGAACCCGTCAACTTCCTGATCCTCGACGAGCCCACCAACCATCTCGACATGCGCTCTAAGGATGTGCTGAAGGACGCCATCCAGGCCTTCGACGGCACCGTAATCATCGTGAGCCACGACCGTGAGTTCCTCGACGGCCTCGTCACCAAGGTCTATGCCTTCGGCGGCGGCCGTGTGCGCGAGCATCTCGGAGGCATCTATGACTGGATTCGCAGCGTTGCCGACGGTGCCGCCGCGTCCGTCGCCGACAAGGCGAGGGTCCCCCTCAGGAATGGCATGTCCGGCGCGGGCAGCAGGAATGCCCTTACAGGCAAGCCCGGTGCTCCCGTCGAGGCATCCTCATTCTCTGTGTCGTCGGGCAAGGCCAGCTACGAAGAGCAGAAGGCCGCCGCCCGCCAGCGTAAGAAGCTGGAACGTGCCGTCGCCGATGCCGAAGCCGAGGTGGCGGAGCTGGAGAGCGCGGTGGCAATCCTCGAAGCGCAGATGGCAACGCCCGACGGCGCTGCCGACATGACCCTCTACGAGAAACACGCACGCCTCAAGGCCCGCCTCGAAGAGGCCGAGAATGCATGGCTCGAAGCCAGCGATGCCCTCAACGCCTGACGACAGCTACCCCCATTAATAATCCCAATCGTGAGTGTATAATCATTAATAATCTTCAACAATAATGAAAATCAAGAACATCCTGCCAATGATGGCACTGACCACCCTCGCCGCTTGCGGCACCGGGCAAGGCACAAAACTAAGCATGGGCATCGACCCCGCCAACCTCGACACCACTGCCGCCCCCGGCACCGACTTCTACCGCTACGCCTGCGGCGGGTGGATGGACAGCCATCCTCTCAGCGCCGAGTACAGCCGTTACGGCAGCTTCGACAAGCTTGTCGAGGACTGCAACGAGCAGCTGCGCACGCTCATCGAGGAGGTGGCGGCCCGCGACAACGAGCCCGGTTCTGTGGCCGACAAGATTGCGCGTCTCTACAACAGTGCCATGGACAGCACCAAGCTCAACAGCGAGGGCATCCAGCCCATACGCAAGGACCTCGGCCGCATCACCGACTGCACCGACAAGCAGATGCTTTTCCAGCTCTACACCCAGTTGCAGATGCAGGGCGTGGGAGGCCTCTTCAGCGTATTCATCGATGCCGACATCAAGAACAGCAAGATGAACCTCGTGCAGCTCTACCAGAGCGGTCTCGTCATGGGCCAGAAGGACTACTACCTCGACACCGACTCTGCCACGCTGGCAATCCGCGATGCCTACAAGCGCTACATGACCGCCTACTTCAAACGCTGTGCCATAGCCCCCGAGAGCGAGCTGCCACAGCGCATCGACAACGTGCTGGCGCTGGAGACACGTCTGGCACGTGTCAGCCGTAGCCGCACAGACCTGCGCGACGACGAGAAGAACTACAACAAGATGTCCATCGGCAAGCTCAACGAAGACTTCCCCGGCATCGACTGGGGCTATGTCTTCGGTGCCATGGGTGCCAATGACATCACCGAGCTGAGCGTCGGCCAGCCCGAGGTGATACATGAGGTGGAGGCCATCTGGGCCGAGACGTCGCTCGACGTCCTCAAGGACTATGTGCGCTGGCAGCTCATGGATGCCGCCGGCGGCAGTCTCGACGATGAGACCCGTGCCATGCAGTTTGAGTTCTGGGGACGTGCCATGAGCGGCCGTCAGGAGGACCGTCCGCGCTGGAAGCGTGCCGTCGCCGTCACACAGGACGCCCTGGGCGAGGCCATCGGCCAGCTGTATGTCGAGAAGCATTTCCCGCCTGCCGCCAAGGAGCGCATGGTGCAGCTCGTGAAGAACCTGCAGGTGGCTCTCGGCGAACGCATCGATGCACAGTCGTGGATGAGCGACAGCACCAAGGCCGTGGCCCACGAGAAGCTCGATGCCTTCATCGTGAAGGTCGGCTATCCCGACAAGTGGAAAGACTACTCTGAACTCACCATCGGCGACAACTACTGGGAGAACCAGAAGAACGCATCGCTCTGGGCCGTGGTGGACATGGTGAACCGCAAGCTCAACAAGCCCGTTGACAACACCGAGTGGTATATGACACCCCAGACTGTCAACGCCTACTACAACCCCACCACCAATGAGATCTGCTTCCCCGCCGGCATACTGCAGCCGCCGTTCTTCGACATGGAGGCCGATGACGCCTTCAACTACGGTGCCATCGGTGTCGTCATCGGCCATGAGATGACCCATGGCTTCGACGATCAGGGTGCCAAGTTCGACAAGGATGGCAATCTGCGCCAGTGGTGGACTGCCGACGACACCAAGAACTTTGAGGAGCGCACAAATGTCATGCGCGACTTCTTCGGCAACATCGAGGTGCTGCCGGGCCTGAAGTGCAACGGCCAGCTCACCCTCGGCGAGAACATGGCCGACCATGGTGGCCTGCAGGTGGCATATCAGGCTTTCAAGAACGCCACCAAGGATGCTCCCCTGACCGACGAGGGCGGCTTCACGCCCGACCAGCGTTTCTTCCTCGCCTACGCCGGCGTGTGGGCTTCCAATGAGCGCGACGAGGAGATACGCAACCGCACCAAGGGCGACCCCCACGCCCTCGGACGCTGGCGCGTCAACGGTCAGTTGCCACATATCGATGCATGGTATGACGCCTTCGGCATCACAGAGTCCGACCCGATGTTCGTGCCCAAGGCCGAGCGCGTCGATATTTGGTAGGCCGTGCGCGTTCGCCACGGATAGTAGAACACTAACCCCACAGCCATGCAAGAGCAAAATCAGCCCATACAGTCAGACCGGCAGCGGCAGCAGGAACTTGTCAGCGCACAGCAACAACCCCCTCAGGCCAAGGCGGCATTTGCCGGCAATATGACGCAGATGGCCTTCGCGCAGCGATGCCCCGTCTGCGGCACTGTCAACGAGGCCACGGCCACCTTCTGCGAACACTGCGGCAGTCCCCTGAAGGAGACGGTGTGTCCGCACTGCGGCGCCAAGGTGGATCCCGAGGCCGACTTCTGCGAGCATTGTCACACATACATCAGCAGCGACAGATGCTCGTTCTGCGGTGCGCCGATGGCCAACACTGACGAGTTCTGCCAGGAATGCGGCTCCCCGCGAAAGGGCATCGTCTGCCCCACATGCCACTCACTGAGCCATTTCGGCTTCTGCGAGCGATGTGGCATGCCTCTCACCGACCGCGCCCGCATAGACCTCGAAGCGGCCTGGGCTGTGGACTTCGCCACCGAGGTGCGCACCCTCGAGCGGCAGATAGAGGAGCTGTGGCGCACCAAGCCCGTCACCAGCAAGCAGGAACGTGCGCGCCGCGAACGCAACGAGGTGTTGAGGCAGAGGGTGCTGCAGCTGTTGCGCGACGATGGCGAGCCGGCCTATGCGCAGACGGCCATCGAGCGCGAGCACACACAGCTGCAGACGCCCGACGAGCTGCGCAGTGCGTTGGAGCAGAAACGCAAGATGCTGCAGAGCTTGCTCGACCGCATGGAGCTGCAACCCACCACCAACCCCGCCATGGCGCGAAACATCGCCATGGCGGCAAAGCCACACCTCAGCCGCTTGGCATGGCGGTGCAATTTCAAGAACGCCCTGCACCCCTCACCCCTCGCCTGCGCCTGTCCGCAGAAAGGCGGCAAGTGGGTGGTGCTTACCGGACACGAAGAAAACGAACTGTCTTAGCACCATCACACATACTGATAGCCTATGAATGATATCGAAAAGACAACACGCATAGACAGCGGGACGGCGATGCCGCTCGTCTCGGCATCGGCCCGGCAAAGCAGCCCGGCCGATGCCGGTGTCGATGCCACACTGCGTGCCGTGGAGGCCACGAGCCGTGGCGATGGCTCGCAAGGTCCGCAGGTCGTTAAGGCGACAGGTGGCGACGACAACCCACCCACCATACAGCCCGGACAGAAGGAACTTGGCAAGGTGGCTGCCGAGAGCACCATCTTCTCGCTCAACGGCTACACATATACCTGCCTCCAACGCTTTGAGATGGAGAGCGGCGAGGCACAGGTCTTTCTCGTAGAGAGGGAGGGCAGCCAGTATGTCCTCAAGCTCTACTATCCCAACTACCACTTCCAGGAGGACATACTGCAGGCCGTGTGCAGCATCAACGTCGAGATGGTGATGCATGTCTATGAGTACGGCCGCACCTTCGTCGGCTCTCAGGAGCGCGACTATGAGCTCATGGAATATCTGCGTGGCGGTACGCTGAAGGACTATAAGCTCAATGGCAACTTCGGGCGCTTCCGTGCCATCGCCCTTCAGGCCGCAGCGGCCCTCGCCTGCTGTCACAACGTGGGCATAATACACAAGGATATAAAGCCCGCCAACTTCTTCTTCCGCGACAGCGACCATCGTGAGGTGGTGCTCGGCGACTTCGGCATCAGCAGCAGCTTCAGCGCAGAGGACGAGTACGTCCGCACCACACAGGCCCGCACGCCGGCCTTTGCCGCCCCCGAGGTCTATGACGATGTCATCGACGGCGAGGTGGAGATTAACTCCAAGAGCGACTACTATTCGCTCGGCATCACCCTGCTGTACCTGTGGCTCGGACACATGCCTTTCGGCCGCAACGAGCGCGACATGATACGCCTCAAGCAGGAGGGACGCATACCGCAGCTGGCAGAACTGCCGCCGCGTGTCAGTCAGCTCATACGCGGCCTCACCAGCATCAACCCCAAACGCCGTTGGGGCTACAACGAGGTGGAGAGGTGGTACCGTGGCGAGGATGTCGCCGTGGATCAGAGCAATGCCTTCCTTCGCTACAAGACCTTCATCCTCGATGCCGAGCGCAACCTCACGGCCCACGACGTCAAGGAGCTGGTGCCGCTGCTCAACGAGAACCGTGAGATTGCCATCAGCTTCCTCTACAACAAACGCATCAGTACATGGCTCGATGAGTGCGGCAACGCCAAGATGGCCGTCCTGCTCTCCGACATCGTCGAGCACCGCTATCCCAAGCAACCGCAGGCAGGACTGTTGTGCGCCATCTACACCCTCGACCCCAAGTTCCCGTTCTATGATGTCAAGGACAGCCCCTGCACAGACCTTCACGCCGTAAGCATGAGCCTCATGCAGAATGCTGCCGACTATCTCGTGCTGCTCAAGGATCCGCTGCATCCCTATTTCCTGTACCTTGAGACACACACCGATGCCGACCTCAAGCGCATACGTGCCTATTTCGCCGACGATAATGCCGACAAGACGGCCATCATCAAGGCCGTCTATGAGACCGACCCCGATATGCCGTTTCTCGCTAATGCGCCATCGTCAACGCTCGGCGAGATTGTTGCGGCCTACGGCAGCGAGGCACGCACGCCGGCCGATTGGACAGCCGTCACCGACGGCCGTCTGCTGGCATGGATGTATCGCCATTGCGACGTGGCGCTCTGCGAGAGCACACGCATTCTCATGGAGCAGGACAAGCTGAGCCCTCGCGCACGCGCGTACGCAATCCTTTATAATATAGACCGCTCAGCGGCCTTCGACCTTAAAGCCGCCAAGAGCGAGTCGCTCGTGGCACAGCTCATGGCCAGGCAGCTGCAAGGTTGCCAGCACCTCGGCAACGACGACTTCCGCGAGGCCATGGCCGACTACCTCGAGCCGCACGGGCGGCTTCACAACTATGCCTCCGTGCACCGGTGGACGCGCACACTGCAGCTCCTTGAGACACTCCTGCCCGTTGACAGCCGCGAGAACCGCGAGCGCCTCGGAGCCTACGACATACGCACGGCGGCCTACCGCCTCTGCACGGCCATGGGCGGACATCCCACCTACGTCATAGCGCTGCCCGAGGGCGAGACGGTGGAGCTGCATGTCCCCGAGGATATCGAGGGCATAGATCGCCGTCTGGTGCGCGAGGAGATACGTCACGGGGCATTGTGCCAGTGGGTGGCCGTGCATTACCACGAGAACCCCTATGCCGACTGGAGCGAGCCCATGAGCCGTGAGCACAGCGTGGAGCAATATCTCAACCTCATAGGTAAATACGACCCTGCCGACCTGCACTTCAAACGTTTCAACAAGGCCAAGGAGGAGATGCGCGAGAAGGTGGAGCAGAGCCGTGCCGACTGGAACCGCAGCCAGCAGCGCAAACGCACGTGGATGCTTGCCTTCTTCGGCATGGCGGCATTGTGGATCCTCATGCTCTCAACGCTCGGGCTCCACTACTCACTCAACTTCCACAACAATATCTACTACTATGTATGCATACCGGTGGGCATGGCCACTGCCGCCATGGGAGCCTTCTACAGCTACTTCCGTGGCAACGGTGCCCTCCTCGGACTCGTATGGGCCGTCGGAGGGGCTGCCACATCGTTCGTGCCGGCCGGCATCCTCGACTTCTGCTGCTGGCATTTCCCCAACTGGCTGACGACGATGAGCGTCATCCTCAGCGTGGGATATGTCGTGCTGGCATGGCTTACGGCCTTCAACACCAGCGACGAGCAGCTCGAACAGTTGCGCCATGTCTTCGACATCGACCACGACCAGGCCTTGCGCGAGCAGCTTTATCACACCTACAAGACACACTCCTTCAAGTTCAAAGGCTCGAACTTCGCGCTCCTCGACGATGCCGTGGCAGAGGCACGTGCCACAAGTGACGAGCGCATCCTCAACTGCATCATCTGGAGCATACTGCTCGTGGTGATGATATTGCTCTTCGTGCTCTATCATCCCGACCTCATAGGACTTACGCCCCCGGACATCTGGGCGTGGAAGTTGAGGTGGTGGGACCTCGAACATCAAATCAAGACAACACTATGATATGCCAGCACTGCCATAAGGAAAACCGCTCCAGCGCACGCTTCTGCAAGTGGTGCGGGAAGGCCATAGAGAACGAGTCCAACCCACTCGACCAGCTCATAGGCCGCGACGAGGTGAAGACGCAGCTCAAGAATGTCGTTGACACCTACAGCTTCCTGCGCTCGCGGCGCGAGACTCAGGACATACGCCTCAGCGCAGACACCATCATCATCGGTGAGAGCGGAACGGGCAAGACTATGCTCGCACAGGTCATCTGCGACTATTTCTACCAGAACAAAATCATCAACGACAACAACCTCACGTTGGTAGATGCCGTTGACTATGAACGCTTCGTGGAGCACTGGGATGACAACATAAAGAAAGCCCGTGGCGGGCTGCTCTTCTTTGACAATGTGCAGAAGCTGCTGCCCGACAGCTACAGCAACCAGGTCAACCCGCTCGACAAGCTCTTTGTGGCCATGGACACCTGGCGCGGCGACCCCATCGTCGTGCTTGCAGGCCTGCCGGGAGGACTCGAGGAGTTCTTCAAGAACAACCCCGCTGCCCGCAACCGCTTCAAGTATGTGCTGCGGCTTCAGCCATACGGCTTCGAGGAGATGACGACCCTCTGCCGTCACGCCCTGAAGACCAATTTCGGCCTTGAGGAATATACCCCCGAGGCTTCGAAGAAGCTGCTGAGGTTCTTCAAGCACAAATGCAAGAACCGCGATGCCAGCTTCAGCAACGGCCACCTCGCACAGCAACAGGCCGAGGAGATATTTGCCAGCTTCATTTCGCGAGGCATCAGCAACGACAACCTTCAGGTGCTCGAAGAGGACATCCGCGGCGACGTGCCCAAGGAGCAGACACTCGACGAGGTGCTTGCCGAGCTCGATGACTTCGTGGGATGTGCCGAGGTCAAGCAGACGGTGCGCGAGATAGCATGGGAGGTGCAGGCCGAGGTGCAGCGTCAGCAGCGCGGCATCGGCGGCAAGACTAACCTCAGCATTCACCTCGTGCTCACCGGCAACCCCGGCACCGGCAAGACCACCATTGCGCGCAAGCTCGGAGAGATTTTCGAGGCCATAGGATATCTCGACAGCGGACATGTCGTAGAGGTCGATCGCTCGCAGATGGTGAGCTCCTACGCCGGCGAGACGCCAAAGGTCGTGGACCGTCTGTGTGACAAGGCCATGGGCGGCATACTCTTTATCGACGAGGCCTACACGCTCGCCCCCGTCCGTCAGGACGGCACTAAGGACGAGCTTGGCATGCAGGCTCTCGAGAAACTCATGAAGCGCATGGAGGACGACCGCGGCAAGTTCGTCGTCATCGCCGCCGGCTACAGGGCCGAGATGGAGAACCTCTTCCGCGTAAACCCCGGACTGCGCAGCCGTTTCAACCGTTTCATAAACATCGAGGACTACACCGCCGACGAGCTCTTCAGCATCCTGCAGACCTTCGTGCGCAAGACCGACTACCACATGGACAGCGGAGCCGAGGAGCGTGCCCGCATGGCCATCAATGCCATGTATGAGACACGTGAGCGCACCTTTGCCAACGGACGTGCCGTGCGCGGCCTCTTCGAGCAGATGTGTGCGCGACAGGCAGAGCGTGTGCATCGCCTGAAACCCTCTGAGATGACCGACGAGGCCCTGCTCACCTTCATTGCGAATGACGTACCTTACGACGAGCCGGTGACTCTCGACTTCAACGACATCCTGCGACGCTTCGACTCGCTCGTGGGACTCGAGAGCGTGAGAAACGAAGTCACCAATCTCTGCAACTACATACAGATGCAGATACGCCGTGAGGGCAAGTCCGCCATTGGCGGCAGACACTACGTCTTCAGTGGCAACCCCGGCACCGGCAAGACCACCGTGGCACGCATCATGGCCGACGTGTTCCACGCCATGGGACTCGTGGCCCGGGGACAGCTCGTGGAGGCCGACCGCTCCGACCTCGTGGCGGGCTTCGTGGGGCAGACAGCCATCAAGACAAACCAGCTCGTGGACCGCGCCCTCGGCGGCGTGCTCTTCATCGACGAGGCCTACACGCTGACATCCTCCGACCTCGACACCTTCGGCAAGGAGGCCGTTGACACCCTGCTGAAGCGCCTCGAGGACGACCGTGGCAAGTTCGTATGCATTATTGCAGGCTACCCCGCCGAGATGGAGAACTTCCTCGGCACAAACCCCGGGCTCAGGAGCCGTTTCACGGAGACGATACACTTCAACGACTACACCGCCATCGAGCTGGCAGAGATATTCTTCAACCTCTGCAGAGACAAGAAGTTCACCATGTCAACAGCCACGCGCGAGGGTGTGCTGGCATATTTCCAGCGCATGTACGCCCAGCGCACCAAGGACTTCGGCAATGCACGCGAAGTGCGCCGCACCTTCGACACTGCCGTTGCCAACCAGAGCAAACGCCTCATGCAGGAGATTGCCGACTCCACCATGTTCAACAGCGAGATGATGTACGAGCTCACCCTCCGCGACATCGAGGGCGAGGAGGCCGACCGCGTGCGCCCCATCGACGAGGTGACGAAGGCCATGGACCGCGACTTCATAGGCATGTCGGAGGTGAAGGAGACGATACGCCGCCTGGCAGCACAGACGATGTTCCTCCGCGACAGGGCCAAGATGGGTCTCGGCGATGTGGAGATGCCCATCGTGAACATCATTCTCACCGGCAACCCCGGCACCGGCAAGACCACCATCACCCGCACCCTCGGGCAGGTGCTGCAGAGCGTGGGCATGCTGCCGACGAGCAAGGTCATCGAGTGCGACCGTTCCACCCTCGTGGGCAAGTACATGGGTGAGACGCCGAAGCTCGTCAACTCGTACATCGAGCGGGCCATGGGCGGCATACTCTTCATCGACGAGGCATACACCCTCTCGCAGGCCAACGACCAGTATGGGCGCGAGGCCATTGAGACGCTCATGAAGCGTATGGAGGACGATGCCGGCAAGTTCGTCGTCGTGGCTGCTGGCTACAAGCAGGAGATGGACCGCTTCCTCGACACCAACCCTGGTCTGGCAAGCCGTTTCAACTACCGGCTGCATATCAACGACTACACGGTACCCGAGCTCGTGCGCATCTTCGAACTCATGGCGAGCAAGAAGCACTATCAGCTCTCGCCAGAGGCAGAACTCAAGATGTACGAACGAATACGTCACATGTATGACACCAAGCAACGCAACTTCGGCAACGCGCGTGCCATACGCAACCTCTTCTCGCAGACAATACAGAATCTCTCCATGCGCGTCAGCGAGATTCCAGAGGCCGAACGCACAGAGGAGTCTTTCCGCCTCATCCTGCCCGAGGATTTCCCCGAGGCTTAACCTAACAACCTCATCCCCTCATCCCCTCATCCCCTCACAACCTCATCCCCTCACAACCTCATCCCCTCACAACCTCATCCCCTCACAACCTCATCCCCTCACCCAATGATTAACTGCCCCAAATGTAAAGCTGAGATAGACTCCGACTCCCACTTCTGCGACCAGTGTGGACAGGAGATATTCTACTGCACGCTGTGCGGCCGCCCTGGCAAAGGGCAGCGTTGCACGACGTGCGGAGGCGCCATGCGCAGGCTCGGCGCCGACGAACACAGCATACCGCTCGCCGGCAACAACGCCGAGGCCATCACGCCTCGCGAGAGTGCCATGGCGGCAGCCATAGGAGCCACATACCGCAGCGGCATACCGCAGCTCTTCCTCATCAACGACAACCTGCACCTGCGCCTCGCGGGGACTAACGGTGCCGTCCTGGGACGACGGACGGGTATCTACAGCCAGTTCCTGACGTCGTTCAACTACATCAGCGGCACGCATGCCGAGCTGCACTACACCCCGGCAGTAGGATGGTCGATAGAGGACAAGAATTCCAGCAACGGCACCTTCGTCAACGGACGCCGCCTCGTGCCGGCGCAGAACATGCCGCTCCACGACCGCGACCTCGTGCAGCTGGCCAACATTGAGTTTAAGGTGGAAATATCGCAGACGTAGGTGCAGGCACCAATCCTGATACACACTAATAAAATACCTGACAAGTGACACATATCACCATCACAGCGGGAAGCCTGCCGGGACTTGTGCGCGACCATAACGAGGACATGTTTCTCATCGACACCGACACATATCGCAATATATATGCCAAGCGCGAGTTCGACATTGACATCGGCGACACGCTCGTCATGGCGGTGGCCGACGGACTCGGCGGACACAATGCCGGCGAGGTGGCCAGTGCCGATGCTGCCCATGAGTTCGGGGCACACATCGCAGCTCTGCCGTCGGTGTTCTCGCCCGACGAGCTCCGTGCCGACCTCGAGCAGTGGGTGCGCGACGAACATGCCTACCTCATGGGGCAGGGCATAGAGAATCCAGAACAGCAGGGCATGGCCACGACTCTCGTGGCGGCTCTCGTCTATCGAGGACGCACATATCTCATCAACTGTGGCGACAGCAGGCTCTACCTCTACGATGCCGACGGACTGCACCAGCTCTCCACAGACCACTCGCTCTACAACGTCACCCATGACCCCATGGACTCGCATGTCGTCACTAACTGCATCGGGGCCGGCGCAGAACCTTACATCGACTTCGAGGACATCACCGACCGTCTCACGGAAGGCTGCTGCCTGATGCTGTGCTCCGACGGACTCTCCGACATGCTCACTGACGACGAGATGGCACGCCTCCTCAGCGACAGTGACGAGGCCATCCACCTCATCAACGCCACCTACGAGACTGCCGCACGCGACAACGTAACGGCAGTGGTGGCCAGGTTCGAGGGCATCGGACACACAAACTCATAATAACCTCCACACACACACAACTTCACAATGCCTCTTACACTTCCCGACCGCCTTCCTGCCATTGAGCTGCTGAAGCATGAGAATATATTCGTCATAGATACGACGAGAGCCACGTCGCAGGACATACGCCCCCTGCGAATCGTGGTGCTCAACCTCATGCCCATCAAGATTACCACCGAGACCGACCTCATACGCGTGCTCTCCAACTCGCCGCTACAGCTCGAGGTGTCGTTCATGAAAATAAAAAGCCACACCAGCAAGAACACACCCATCGAGCACATGCGCGCCTTCTACCGTGACTTCGAGGTGCTGCGCCATGAGAAGTTCGACGGGATGATCATCACCGGTGCACCCGTCGAGCATCTCGACTTCGAGGGCGTGACCTACTGGTCGGAGATGACAGAGATCTTCGACTGGGCACGCACACATGTCACCTCCACGCTCTACATCTGCTGGGCTGCGCAGGCCGGACTCTACCACTACTACGGCATCCCCAAGTACCCACTCGACGACAAGATGTTCGGCATCTTTGCGCAGAAACCGCTGCAACCCATGCTGCCCATCTTTCGTGGCTTCGACGACATCTTCTACATGCCCCACAGCCGACACACCGAGGTGAGGCGCAGCGACATCGAGGCGGCATCGGCGCGACTTGTCAGCGAGGGCGCTGCCGAACCCACACCCCTGGCCATCATAGCCGAGAGTGCTGAGAGCGGTGTGAGCATCGTCATGGCACGTGGCGGCCGCGAAATCTTCATCACGGGTCATGCCGAGTACTCGCCATTGACACTCGACACCGAATACCGGCGCGACCTCGCCAAGGGTCTGCCCATAAAGATGCCGCAGCACTACTACCGCAACGACAATCCCGACGAAGGACCCGTCGTGACATGGCGCGCACACGCCAACCTCCTCTTCACCAACTGGCTCAACTACTACGTCTATCAGGAAACACCCTTCGACATCAATGAGATACATTGAGCTGCTGGCACCGGCACGCGACATCGCCTGCGGCATAGAGGCCATCAAGCATGGCGCCGACGCCGTATATATCGGGGCACCGCGCTTCGGTGCACGTGCCGCGGCAGGCAATGCCGTGGCCGACATCGGGCGCCTCGTGGCCTATGCACACATGTTCGGAGTGCGTATCTATGTCACCGTAAACACCCTCTTGCGTGACGATGAGCTGGCTGACGCGCAGACCATGATAGACGCACTGGCGGATATATGCGTGGATGCGCTCATCGTCCAGGACCCGCGCATCAGACTGCTGGCCGACGGCAAGATACCCCTTCATGCTTCCACACAGATGGACAACCGCACCGTTGCCGACGTGCTCGCGCGCCAGGCTGACGGCTACGAACAGACGGTGCTCGCGCGCGAACTCTCCATCGATGACATACGTGCCATACACCAGGCCGTGCCGCAGATGACTCTCGAGGCCTTCGTCCACGGCGCCCTCTGCGTGTGCTACAGCGGACGCTGCTATGCCAGTGAGGTGCTTTTCGGACGCTCGGCCAACCGTGGCGTCTGCGCACAGGTATGCCGACTGCCATTCGAGCTTGTGACTGACAGCCCCAGCGGCAGCAGCAATATTGCCGCCGGACATTTCCTCTCGCTCCTCGACATGAACCGCTCTGCCGACATCGAGGCGATGATGGATGCCGGCGTGTCGTCGTTCAAGATTGAGGGCCGGCTCAAGGACGTGGCCTATGTCAAGAACACCACGGCATGGTACCGCCAGCACATCGATGCAATCCTGCGCCGACGACCCGACGACTATTGCCGCTCATCGGCAGGCATATCGCACTTCACGTTCACGCCAGACCCGTCGCGTAGCTTCAACCGCGGCTTTACCGACTACTTCCTGCACACACCCTACGGCTCAGAACCCGGGCATCGCCCGACGCGGCTGGCTAACTTCGACACGCCGAAGAGCATCGGGCAGCCGGTGGCCACCGTGCGGCAGCAGCAGGGCGGCCGTCTGCAGGTGGCCGTCATCACTACTGCCACGCTTGCCAACGGCGACGGCCTGTGCTACTTCGATAGCGACGGCCGTCTCCACGGCTTCCGCATGAACCGCATCGACGAGCACAACTGGATATATCCCGCCGACAGGCTGGCACCCGTAGCCCCTGGCACGATGCTCTACCGCAACTACGACCGGCAGTTTGAGCAACAGCTCTCGCGCCCCACGGCCGAACGCAGGCTGCCCATAGCATGGCACGTCAGCGACACACCCGACGGATTCCGACTCCGGCTCGTCATAGCCCGTGGCACCCCAGCAGAGGTCAGCGCCGAACAGACGTTCCTGCACAAGCACGAGACGGCACGCACGCCGCAGGCCGACAACATACGCCGGCAGCTGTCACGCCTCGGCGACACCATCTATGAGGCCACGGACATCGACATCGACTTTGCCGACAACTGGTTCATACCGTCGTCCAAGCTGGCAGAATGGCGGCGAGAGCTCACAGAGAAAGTCGCTGCCGAACCTCTCCCGACAGTGGCGGCCGGCAGGCCGACGGCGACGACAGAGGCACCGCCACACGTCGCCACACCGCAGAAGGGCACACCGGCACATGACAGCGACGCACGCCGGGTGCTCATGACGTGTCGCTACTGCCTACGCCACGAACTCGGGGCTTGTCTGCGTAAGGCCAATGGCAAGACGCTGCCCGCACATCTCGCGCTAAGGCTCGCCAACGGGCGGACGTTGCCACTGCGCTTTGACTGCCAGCGCTGCGAGATGCAACTCCTTTCAGATACAAATAGCAAAGCATCAACACAATGAACAAGATATTCGAAGAAGCACAAATAGGGCCGCTGCGTCTGCGCAACCGCACCATCCGCAGTGCCGCGTTCGAGAGCATGTGCCCGGGGCACGTACCCTCACAGCAGCTCTATGACTATCACACCTCCGTGGCCCGCGGCGGCATAGGCATGACCACCATAGCCTACGCTGCCGTAACCCCTGACGGCCTCAGCTTCGACCGCCAGCTCGTGATGACGCCAGAGATAGTGCCGGGGCTGAGGCACCTCACCGACGGCATTCACCGCGAAGGTGCTGCGGCGGGCATACAGCTCGGACACTGCGGCAACATGAGTCATCGCGACATCTGCGGATGCACACCCGTGGGGGCATCGTCGGGCTTCAACCTCTACTCGCCGACAATAGTGCGCGGACTGCGGCGCGAGGAGTTGCCGCCACTGGCAAAGGCCTTCGGCCGCGCTGTGCGCCTGGCACGTGAGGCAGGCTTCGACAGCGTGGAGATCCACTGCGGACACGGCTACCTGATAGACCAGTTCCTGAACCCCTTCTTCAACCACCGCCACGACGAGTACGGCGGGTCGCTCGAGAACAGGATGCGCTTCATGGAAATGTGCGTCACCGAGGCCATGGAGGCTGCCGGCAGCGACATTGCCGTGGTGTGCAAGATGAATATGCGCGACGGACTGAAGAATGGCATCGACCCCGACACACACAGCATACCCGTGGCGCGACGCCTCCACGAGCTGGGCGTACATGCCATAGTGCTCAGCGGTGGCCTCGTCAGTGCCACGCCGATGTATGTCATGCGCGGCGAACTGCCGCTGACCACCATGACACACTACATGGACAAGTGGTGGCTCAAGTACGGCATACGCATGGGCCAGCCCATCGTCAAGCATGTGCTGACACGCCCCGTGCCGTATCGTGAGGCTTTCTTTCTCGACGATGCACTCCACTTCCGCGAGGCATTGCCAGAGCAGAAGTTCATCTACGTGGGCGGACTCGTCAGCGGCGACAAGATCAACGAGGTGCTCGGCCATGGCTTCGAGGCTGTGCAGATGGCACGTTCCGTGCTGTGCGAACCCGACTTCGTCAACAAGCTGCGCCACGACGAGCACTATCGCAGCCAGTGCCGGCATTCCAACTATTGCATCGGCAGGATGTACACATTAGACATGCGATGTCATCAGTGCATGCGCGGCGAGGCGCTGCCCAAGAGCATCGTCCGCGAGATAGAACGCATAGAGAAAGAGCAGAATATATAAACATCTTAAAAACTCTAACAACACATGGGCCTCTTCTCCACCAGACAGCCCCGACGTTTCAGGGGCGTACACATCTACACTTCAGAGCGTAAGGATAAGCTCGACCGCCTCGTTGCAGAGGCCAAGCGTGCCGAGCAGATAGAGCGTGGCGAACACGTTGACTATCAGCCCGACATAGAGTCGTATCGTGGCAAGTTCGCACAGAACATGAAACACTTAAGCCGCTATCAGGACCCCGACAGGCGACACCTGCACCCCGGCCTTGCCATTGCCATCATCGTGGTGCTGGTAATACTGTGGCACTACCTCCTCACAGGCAATTTCAGGTTCTGACGACACAACACCCCTAACCCATAAAACCTCATCACTTCTATTGGACATAATACACCTCCTACCAGACTCCGTTGCCAATCAGATTGCTGCCGGAGAAGTCATACAGAGACCGGCATCCGTTGTCAAGGAACTCGTTGAGAACGCCGTTGATGCCGGGGCGACCCTCATCGAGGTAAATATCATCGATGCGGGACGGACCAGCATACAGGTCGTTGACAACGGCTGCGGGATGAGTGAGACCGATGCCAGGCTTGCCTTCGAGCGTCATGCCACCAGCAAGATACGTAAGGCCGACGACCTCTTCTCGCTCACCACGCTCGGCTTCCGTGGCGAGGCACTGCCGTCGATAGCCTCCGTGGCACAGGTGCAGCTCACCACACGCCGTCATGACGACGAGATAGGCACGTCACTGCGCATCGAGGGCTCAAGGGTCGTGCAGCAGCAACCCGAGGCGTGTCAGCAGGGGTCCAACTTCGTCGTGCAAAACCTATTCTTCAATGTCCCCGCGCGGCGTAAGTTCCTAAAGACCGACCAGACGGAGCTCGCCAACATCACCGCCGAACTTGAACGTATAGTGCTCATACACCACGACATAGGCTTCACGCTTACGCACAACGGTGCCACACTGATGCGCGTGCGCCTGGCATCGCCGAAACAACGCATCGCCGACACTTTCGGGCAGCGTCTGGCTGACTCCCTGCTGCCCGTGGACGTCGATACGCCTCTCGTGAGCATTCACGGCTTCGTGGGACTGCCGCAGGCAGCACGCAAACGGCGCACACAGCAATTCTTCTTTGTTGACGGACGCTACATGCGTCATCCTTATTTCCACAGGGCCATTCAGGAGGTCTATGCACCTCTCATTGCGCCGGAGACATCGGTGCCATACTTCATCGCCTTCAAGGTGGACCCGTCGGAGATTGATGTCAACATCCATCCCACCAAGACTGAGATTAAGTTCGAGAACGAACAGGCCATCTGGCAAATCCTACTGGCAGCACTGCGCGAAGCTCTCGGACGCCACAATGCCATACCCACCATCGACTTCGACACCGAGGGGCGTCCGGCCGACATCCCTGTCTTCAACCCCCTCAGCAAGAGCGGAACGTCGGGTGGCCACACGCCGCATCCGCCGGTCGTGCCCATCGACACGGCCTACGATCCCTTTCGTGCCACACCGTCATTTGCCGATGGTGACGGCCCCGCATTCGGCACTCGTCCTTCGCCATTCGCCGACGATGACGATTCGTCGCTCAGCTCGCACCATTCGTCACCCGCTACAGACGACGGTCTGAACCTCAGCATGCAACCATCGACGTATGCACCTGAACTCCATCTCGACAACGCCTTCCCTGTCGCCTTTCAGATTATGGGGCGCTATATCGCCACGACCTCTGCCGAGGGACTCAGGCTTGTAGATCAGCACCGTGCACACATGCGCATCCTCTATGACACCTATATGTCGCAGATCGGCAGTGCCGCACTGCCCTCACAACGGTTGCTCTTTCCCGACATCGTGGATATAGCGCCCAGTGACGTGCCCTTGCTGCCGGACCTCTTGCCCGAGATGCAACGTCTCGGCATTGATGTCACACTCATCGCCCCCAACGTAGCCAGCGTGGCGGGTATGCCGTCAGGCCTTGAGGGCGTTGACCCGTCGCGTCTCATAGCCGAGCTGATAGATGCTGCACGGCAGACCAATGCCACTCATGCCACAGAGACACTGCGCTCGAAGCTCGCTCTCGCTCTCGCACGTGCAGCGGCAATACCCGTTGGACAGGTGCTGTCGGCCATGGAGATGCAGGACTTGCTGGAACACCTGAGCATGACATCGGCACCGGCCATCACGCCCGACGGCAAGACAATAGTCGCCACTATTCCGGCTGAAGACATAAGGCGTCTGTTCTGACAGCGCCGCCATCGGTAGGAGGGATGCTTGCAGCACAATTAAAGTGCATTTACCTACACATTTTTACATACACACCCCTGTAACGCAGCAGGATCCCGCTACATCGCATAAGTCGCCGCTCTGTATCGTCTCAGAGATAGCTGTCTTGCCAATATCATGGTGGAGCCATGTCCTTCAGCAGATGCCGTAACATCCCCTAGGGGAGTAATGTAACTCGCCTAGGGGAGTATCATAACTCGCCTAGGGGAGTAACGTAACTCGCCTAGGGGATTATAGCGGCTTCACCAGGGGATGACAGCAGTAGAGCCAGGGGCACGCTAACGATGGTTGAATGGTTGCATAAGAGAAAAAAACATGAGATTTTATTTAAGTTTTTTAGCATTTCTCTTGGCGGGTAAACATATTTTCACTACCTTTGCAGCGGAATTTAACAAAGATAAAGAGTGAAGAGACGTTCCATCATTCTGCAGGTTCTGTTGCTCGCGCTGTGCATTATCGGCGTGTGGAGTTGGTTGGCGCGTCCGTGGGAAGCATGGGGGAGTAAACCGGCGGCGGTTCACATAGAACGTTACGACCGCGTACTCGACGAGTTCGTATCTTTGGGCAGTAACACGGCCTTGGCGAAGATGAACATGGAATTTCCGCGTGAGACGAAGCTTCTCATTGAAAACGTCCTGGCAATAGGCCATGTCGATGAGCCTGATATAGAGAAGCGTCTGCGCACATTCTATCTCGACTCGACGGTGCAGTTGCTCCTTGAGGAGGTGCATCGGCAATACTCAGATATGTCGGATATCGAACAGGCTTTCGAGAAGGCCTTCGTGGAGGCAAGACGTGTCAACCCCGACTTCCGCACACCGCGCATATACACACAGATTTCATGTCTCAAGCAGAGTGTCATAGTGGCAGACACACTGATCGGTATCAGCCTTGACAAATATCTTGGGACAGACTACACGCTTTATAAAGAATTTTATACTGATGTGCAACGTCAGCAGATGACTCGCGACAACATCGTCAGCGATGCTATGAATGCTTATCAGACGTTGCACGACTAACCTATTCATATCGTTTTGGCCACTAACACTGAAACATCAGCCATAGTGCCGGCTCTGTATCTTATACCTGTCGAGCTGGGCGATGTGCCGCACTCGCATATCCTGCCTGCGGCGAACCACGACATTGTGTGTTCCATCCGTCATTTTGCTGTAGAGGACGTGCGTTCGGCACGGCGCTTCTTGCGTCGTGTGGATGCCGCCTTCGATATAGATGGCGCCACCTTCTATCCCATGGGCAAACATGCCGATGCCGCTGTCTATGCCGAATGCCTGAAGCCGTTGGAGCAGGGACTCAGTGTCGGGGTTATCTCCGAGGCCGGTTGCCCTGCCGTGGCCGACCCGGGTGCCGACATCGTGGCGCTGGCGCAACGCCGCGGGCTGAAGGTGGTGCCGTTGGTGGGGCCCTCATCGATGCTGCTTGCCGTGATGGCTTCGGGGCTGGGCGGGCAGAGCTTTGCCTTCACGGGTTATCTGCCTATCGACGACGCCGAGCGTGAGCGTTGCATACGGCGGCTGGAGAAGAGGGCATGGGATGAGCGGCAGACACAGCTTTTCATAGAGACACCCTATCGCAACATTCGTATGTTTGCGCACTTGCTGCGTGTGCTCAAGCCGCAGACTCGTCTGTGTGTGGCTGCGGCCATCACTACCCCTGACGAGTATATCCGCACCCGCACCGTTGCCGAGTGGCGACGGCACGCACAACCTGACATAGACCGCAAGCCCGCCATCTTCCTCATTGGACGATGACGGGCTTGCGCTTCTTGGTGATATGTCCTGTTCGGGACGGTGCGTTCAGAATGATATTGCAAACGAACCGCCAATGATGAAGGTGTGACGGTTGCGGCGTATGCTCTGGTGGGGGGCGTACATCTCTGCGAGCTCGGGTTCCATACTTGCTATAGCCAGGATGTCGGGCATGGCCAGATTGAGGAACTCTGCGGGGTTGTACTCCAGCTTGTAGGTCTTGCGGGTGTAGTCGTACTCGGCAAAGACGCGGAATGAGAAGTTGTTCTTATATGCGTAGGTGAGGGAGATACCTGTGCCTAACTTGAACGAGTTGTTGGCATCGAGGACGAAATAGTCCCACGAATAGTCGTAGGTCGCGGGTGTGCCGTCGGCATTCGTCTTTGTGGCAATCTTTACGTCGTCGATCTCGCCGGTAGTCTTGTCAGTGATGTAAGAGAACTCCTTGACCTCACCCTGATAGCGTGCCTTGAGATTCAGCTCCTGCATTATGCTGCGTCCGCCGAGCAGCTTGGCGCCGATGGCGAAGTGACGCGACAGCGGCAGGTTTCCATATATACCGAGGTCGCAGGCAAACTCTGAGAGGTGGTCACTCTCGATAGTATATTCCGGGCGACGGCCTTCATCGTTGAAGATGATGTTGCTGAAGTCCGAGAGTTCGGCATCCTGGTCAATACCCTGGACTATCTCCTGAAGGTCGCTTTTCGCATAGTCGAGCACGCGGTCCCAGCCTTTGATAGGTGAGGTGTTGACGCGCAGACGACCGCCGACACCAATGTACTTGTTAAAGAAGTATGCCGCTTCGACGCTCACCATGGTCGAGGTGCCGAACTTGAGGTTGAAGTCGTTGGAGGGGTCGTCGTCTTCAAGGTCGAAGTCGATATTCTTGCTGCCCCAGCCCAAGCCCATCGAGATGGCGAAGAACGAGGGGTGCTGTATGATGCTTGCTATAGAGTCTTTGTTGTTGCGCAGGAGACCTTTGCCCTTGAAGATGACGTCGCTGAGGGCGTAGGCCAGCTCTGTTGACATGATGCCTATGCCGGCTCCGGAAAGCACGTCGCTCACCCAATGGCGGTTGTTGAGGACGCGCATGATGCCGGTGGCGGTGGCCACGCCGTAGCCTGCCACAGAGTACCATGGCGAGCGCGTGAGGCCATATTCCTTGTGGAGGATGGTGGCGCCCACGAAGGAGGTGGCGGTGTGGCCCGAGGGCCAGGAGTTGCGGGTGGAGCCGTCGGGGCGCATCTCCTTGGCGGTGTATTTGATGCCGTTGACGAGACCGGCCATGATGCCGTATGAGAGTGCTGCGCTGGTGAGGAAACGTCCCCAGTCAGAGCGACCTTCCACGCCGCCGATCTTCAGACCTAAGGTAAGAGCTGGACCGAAGTACTGTGTGTAGTCGTCGATGTGTGTCTTGAAGTTCGTGAGAAGGACATGCCTTGAGCCGTCGTTCTGGCGGAAGGCTTTCTTCTCGCCCTTGGCGATGATACCTGCCACGAACACCGGGACGCCGACGAAGGTGAGGTCCTCCATGACTTTGAACGGGCGCACGCCGGGATTGGTGTGCATGAATGTCCATTTATCCACCCAACGTGAGCGGTCGTTGGCATCTGTCGTGGTGGCAAGCATGTAGCTTTTGCTGCTGGTGGCGGAGGGGGTGTCGTAGGGCATGTCCATCTCAAGCTTTGGAAGATTGAGCACACGTTGAGCCTCGGCTTCGAGGGTGTTCTTGGCATCATACTCCGTGGGCTGAGTGAGTTCGGGGACGGCCTCAGCCTCTGGGGGGGCGTCCGTTCCGTCGGTGGCCTCCTGGCCTGTCGTTGTTTCTTCTGCCTCCGGGCTGCCCTCTGACACAGAGACTTCCATGTCTGCCGGAGTTTCGATGCCGGGTGCTGTTTCCTGACTGTTGGCTGTCGCTTCTGCTGTGTCTGTAGTGCTATCTGTGCCGGTCACGTCGTCTGTGGCGCGGGCAAATGATAGTGTGCTGATGATGGCTATTGCCAGCAATAATAATAGTCTCTTCATAAGTGAAAGCGATAAGGAAGTTTGTTAAATTATGAAATATTTGTGCAAAGATATGCAAAAAAAGTGAAAAGCCAAGTAAAATCGGGCCTTTTTTTGCTAAAAGGGTATGTTTTTCGTGAATGACAGCCAAAATGTGTGAAAAAGTTTGGCTATGTGGCTCAAAGAGGCTACTTTTGCGGGCAATATACAGTGCCGGTATCAGCGACTGCCGTTTTCTGCGCAGTAAAGCACATAACGGTTAATGCACCCGTAACGACTTCATCATAATGAGACGTATTGCCCTTATAGCTTGTTCATCGCTCCTCGCCTGCGTGACCGTAGGCGAGATCTATGCCGACGGACGCCAGATGCGCGATGTGTTCGCATCGATGCCCGACACCATCGAACCCTTGGTGACTCATAACAACCGCCTCGACTGCATAGACTTCATAGAAAACGACATGGAGGCGCGTGTGCGTAACGTTGCCGACGAGTATGTGCGGCTGGAGGCTCTGACAGCCGATTACGCCCGCTTCCGCACGAGCGGTTCTGCATTCATGGAGCTGAAGATGATGACATCGCGTCGCGACAGCATGCTTGCCGGCGACAGCACCTGTGTCGCCCATGCCGACACCATTCTCTGCATGGTGACGACGGTAGAGGCCGGTATAGACTCCTTGCGAATCGCCGACAGCCGTGTGGCGTTCTTCACGCCGCAATGGCAACGTCTGCCGTCGGAGAGGTTCTTCCGGTGGCCGGGTGTGGAGGAGCTCGTCGGAAAGAAGATGGCAGAGCTGACGGCAGAGGAGAGTAGGGTAGTGGAGGCGATGCGCTACTTCTGCCCTATGAAGGTTGAGCTCTCTGCCGACGATGACACTATGACGATAATCCCGCAGCTCGGCGATTTGGAACCGGAACTGCGGGATGTAGGACGTAGGCTCGTAAGGCGTAAGCAGGTCAGGGCTTCATGGTGAGACGGAGCTTCACCTCACAAGGCTTATTGTCGTTGGTGGTAATCTGCTTGTTGAAGCCCAGGGTGCAGCTCTTGGCATCGGGGAAGAGGGCGTAGCACTCGCCGTCGAAGAGTGGCAGCTGTACGTCGGATGTCTTATCCCATGCCAGCCGGAACCTGCCTGTTGTCTCGTCTGTCCATGACCATGTGCCGACGAAGGTGCTGCCGTTGTCGAAGATGAAATATAGGCTTCCTGCCTTAGTGATGATGACCTCGTCAATCATCCATGTCGAGTCGTAGTAGTAATCGACGTTGACGTTCTTGCGAATGTGGGAGGACAGAAGTCCGAGGTTGAGCTTCCCTGTGAAGGTGGCATCCTCGATGTCTTTGCCGGTGACGGTCATCCCGACATGGCAGTTGGTGATGTCCCACGTGCGGCAGAGGTTGGTGAGGCGTGCAGAGCTTGTGGTGCCTTTTTTCAGCTGGGCCACACTCTCAAAGTTGCCGACACTCGAGGTGTAGCTTACGTCGTAGCTCTCGCCGGCAGCCGACGGCGTGCATTGCATGGTGGCATCAAGCTCATTGAGCTTGTAGCTGTTGGCCGACAGACGTGTGAAGGAGCCTGTGAAGTAGTCGGTGACGGGCCTGAAGTCGGCATCGGAATCTACACGGGTGGCCTTCTGCTTGGCTACGCTAAGGGGTAGTATCGTGGCACGGATGACATAGTCGCCGGATTCGCACAGCTCAATCTCGTCAAAGGTGATCTGCTCGGAGCCTGTCTCGAAGACAATAGGTGTCTGCAGCGACAGTTTTTTAGCATCGTCGGCGTAGGCCGGTGCGGCAATGACGGCATAGGGGTCGTCGGTGATGGTGGTCGTGGGTTCGTCTGTCGTCTCCTTCTCACTGCTGCATGCCGTGAGGCCGACGACCAGCATTGCCAGCATTGCCGCTGGCATGTATAGAAACTTGTGCATGTACGTTTATTGCTGCCTATGCTATTTCGTGCTCACAACGGAGAGCATGTATGTCAGCGTGGTGTCGTAGTCTGTGCCGTCGGTGTCGATGACAGCCTCCACGGTGAGCCAGCATTCGTTCTCGTTCTTGAACACCACGATGCCGTTGCCGGCCTCGAAGGAGTTGCCCATCTCGTGGCCTTCCCATGTGTAGTGGAGCGTGCCGTCAGACTCTTGCACCCAGTACCAGCGGCCGGTGTCGATGCCGTCTTTGTAGTAGAGCTGGAAGGTGGCGTACTTGCTGAAGGTCATGTTCGTGAGCTGTGACTTCGTCTCGAAGGTCTCATCGATGCGGCAGTCGGAGTTGTCCTCGATGTATTGCTTTATCTCGCGGAGGTTGCAGCCGTTGAAGTCACGTGCCAGCTTCAGGCCTTTCTTGTTGGTGAGGCGCAGACGTGTCTTGTTCACCTGCCAGTACTGGCAGAGGTTCTTCGTGAACTGCGAATTACTGATAGCTTCTATGACATCGCCGGTCGTTGCCTCGGCATTTATGCTGTTGCCGTTGAGCAGCTTGATGGTGATGTAGATGACGTTGCCTTCGATCTTCAGCGTGAGGTCGCCGAAGTTGTCGAGACGGTAGCTCTCGCCCTTCACGAGGATATGGTAGAAGCCTGTGAGGTATGTGATGTCATCGCTGTCGGCGCGCGTCTTCTCGTCCTGGCTGTTCTCCGTCTCCTTGAGGCGTACGATGTAGCGGCCACTCTCTGTCAGCTCGATGGACTTTATGAGCTGGTCGTCGTTGAGCTTCAGGCCGGCACCGAAGTCGAGCTTCTTGGCCTCATCGGTGAACTCCGTGTTCGATGACTTGATGATTATGGTTGAGTTGTCGTCGTTGCTGCTGCATGAGCTGAAGGTCATGGGCAGAGCTGCCATCGCGGCAAGCATGAAAAGATACTTTTTCATATTCTGGTTGATTTGGTTTGACTCGTTGTGTTATATATTATTATCAATAGTGGACGTTTGCGTCAGAAGATACGTCCCGTGAGGCGTATGTTGAGCACAGGCCACACCTTAACCCTCGAGATTATGTCGATGGCGCCGCCGTCCTCGTTGCCGGTGTCGCTGCTGGTGGCCTTCACCCAGAGGTCGTCGGTGGGAGAGTAGGCATTGAACGTGGGCTTGCCGTGGAACATCACACCGAGGTCCATGGACACGCCGATGCGCTTCTTGGGGATGGCACGGCCGAAGCCGATGCCGACGTATGGCTTCACGCTGTTGATCTTGACATTGGCCTTGGCGATACCTTCGCTGTTCTCATGGATGATGTAGTCGCCAATCTCAATACCAGAATCGGGATCCTTACGATGTATCGGGTCGAGGTTCTCTACCTGCATGATCTCTGACGTGCCGAAGAATATACCCGCCGTGACATGGAATGCCACGCTCTCGAAGGGGTAGGCATCAACGAGGACCTTGCCGTTCATCCAGTTGAACTTGCCCTGAACGCGCGTGCTCAGCTTGTCCTCTCCGAAATACTCCGACGTCGGGTCATCCCTGAAGTCGTTGGTGTATTTGACGGTCGGCGTGACCTTTATCTTAGGGAAGAAGTTGAAGCCGGCACGAACGGCGGCATAGTGGGTTATCGGTGCTGCCAGCTCGATGCCTATGCCGTCGGTACCCACAGAGAGGTTGGCTCCAAGATGGTCAAAAACGCCGAAACGTTCAACCTTGTTTTGAGCATACAGGGGTGCAGCGAGCATCGCTGCCAACAGAAGAAGAGTGCTTTTTTTCATTTTGAAACGGTCTTTATGTATTTACTGATAATAATGGTAATGTGACTTTAATCGGCACAAAGATAATATAAGTTGTTAAACCGACAAAGCAAAATGTGCAAAAAATGTCAATAATACATAAAAAAAGCCTCCAAAACTCTATGTCGTGGCTCCGACATGGTTTTTTGGAGGCTTATGGTAATATAGTTGTGTTCTATAGTTATAGAACCCACCTATAACTGTCGCCCTATTACTTGCGGGTCTTAGCGTAGCGGCTCATGAACTTATCGACACGTCCTGCGGTATCGACGAGCTTGCTCTTACCTGTGTAGAAGGGGTGTGAGCTGCTGGAGATTTCAAGCTTCACGACGGGATAGGTCTCGCCTTCGAACTCCACGGTGTCGTTGGTCTTGGCGGTGGAGCGGCTGAGGAACATGTCGCCGTTGCTCATGTCCTTGAACACTACGGGGCGATAGTTGTCGGGATGAATACCTTTTTTCATTGTTGTTGAGAGGTTTTGCCGGGCTTGTGTACCGGCGGGGTTAATACTGTGCCGTAGCCTTTGTCGTGGCGTGGCGGTTCGTTTTGCGGGCGCAAAGGTAAGACTTTCTGCCGACACGGCCAAACATTATCGTCGAAATCTGTTATTTAATCAGCACTTTTTTGACGCCAGTGACTGTCGTATGTAGGTATATTCCCTTGCGTGCAGGCTTCTGCTCCATGCGCTGGCCGTCGATGGTGTGCCAAGCTTCGGGAGTGGCAGTGGCATTTGTGCCATGGCGTGTGAGGTCATCGTCAATGGCTGTCGGCACCATCCGTCCGAGGCGTTTATATGTCAACGATACCACTACTGGCGGGTGGTCGCCGAGAGGTTTCGTGTCCGCTGTGCCGTCTGTCTGGCCGTAGGTGTAGTCTTGCTCTATGCAGAAGGCGTTGGGTATGAGCTGTGTGGTACCTTCGATGGCGACGGGGTTGATGCAGATGACTTTGTCAACGACCTCATACAAGCTGAAGTCGGTGGGGACGGAGTGGTCGGTGAGGTCGTCCATGTCTGTCGTGGGGTGTATGCCGTCGCGACAGAGTTCCACCCATGCGTCGGTCATGCGCAGGGCGTTGCTTAGGCGCTGGGTGAAGTTGGCAGCAATGTCCTCGCGTGTCCAGCGGCTGTTGGTGTCGCCGATGACGAGCTTGGGACGCGTGGTGCCTGTGGCGTTGACGGCATCGGCCAGCTGCCGCCACTGTGCGTGGCGCGAGGCTATGGCGGCATCGGTGCTGCCGGCATCCATGTGTAGCACGAAGAGGTCGAACGAGGTGCCGTCGGCAGTGGTGATGTCGTAGTGGCGGTAGCCTTTGCGCACATACTGGTTGCCGTCGGTTGCCTCGGTGGTCTGCCAGTGCGTCCAGCTCTCGCCGGTGGCAGCGACGGCGGCCGTGCGCCAGATGGCATTGAGGCCGTCGGTGTCGAAGGGCAGACCTCCGGCCAGCCCCTCTACGCTCAACGTATTCCGCACCGTGCCACTGGCATACGACGGTTGCAGTGCCGACATGAGTGAGCCGTGATAGTTGAAATCTTCGCTCGCGCCGATGATGTCGTAGCCCTTGGCGGCGAGATAGGAGCTTATCTTCAGCGTACCGTCGCGGCCCGGACCGTCGGGGTTGAGCGAGTAGAAGGCTACGCTTTGGGGCAGACCGTCAACATTTAGTGCGCACACTCGCAGCGTGCCACGGGCTTCGGTGTGATAGGCTTGGCTCTTGAGGCATGTCAGGCGCAGGTTGTCGAGTTTGAAGAACGTCTGCGTCTCGCCCTCGTGGCCGGGCAGCCACCACTGTGCCGTGCTCTGACAGCGTATGATGAGCCTCTGGCTGGCATCGATGGTGAAGGGGATGTTGACGGGGATTCCCGTCTGGTCGCCGCGCCCGGCGGTGGTGACGGCATTGCCGTTGGCGGCGAGGGTCACGGTGCGTCCTTCCCATGTGCACACCATGGCCGAAAGCTCATAGTCGCCGCTTGGCAGGCCTGTCGCCGTCTGCACCACGGCAAGGGTGGGTGCCCACCACTGGTATGCGTTCATCAGGTATGTGCCGTGCTTGCCGCTCATGCCGTAGTTGCGCGCGGCGAACTCGGCGTTGCCGGCGGGGTCGCGGCCGATGACCGTCCATCCGCTCTCGTCGCCGCTCTCGAAGGAGGGGTTGGTGAGCAGGAAGGTGGCATCGACGGGGTTGGCGGGCGTGGCGTAGCTAAGGTCACTGATGTCTTGTGACAGGCTGGGCGTGGTCTGGAGGCAGAGCCACGCTGCGAGTAGGGCTGATGTGTGTATGTGTCCTTTTGTCATTAGTGTTCAGTCGTTGACGGATGTGTAATTATTGCTGTCGTCACTGGAAACCCCATGCCGTGGGGGTGACGCTGGCTTCTACCGTCTCCTCCACCATATCCGGCAGGTTGCAGAAGAAGTCGATGCCTGTGAACTGCTCCAGCTGGTCTATGGAGACGATGTAGGGCTTCATGTTTTTCTCGTCTGTATAGTCCGTTCGGTGCTCCATCCAGAAGCCAATGGCCTTGTAGCCGCTGTTGACGGTGCTGCGGTTCTTGCACAGGATGGCCATGAAGAAGTATTTCGGCACCAGGAGCCCCGTGACAGTGGTCTCTATGATGTTGGCGGGGTCGTCGATGGTGCCGCCCTTGCAGACATAGAGCGTGTCACGGAAGGATGCCTCGTTCCATGTGCGAACCTTCATCTCAAGGTTTGCCCAGATGCCGCCGTTGAAGTCATAGAGCTGGGGCTGCATGTTGCTGTAGAGGAAGGTCTGGCGGTTGGCCTCGACGTTATACCACCTGTCGGCACTGGCGCAGATATGGCCACGTGTGTAGCCCGAGCCACGGTAGTTGTCGTATGTGGTGCGATACATGGCCGGGATGTCGGTGTCTTCTATGAAGTTGTCATCACGCTTGACGTAGCCGCCGCTGTTGTTGTTATTCCAGCGGAAGGCCGTCCATCGCTGTGCTTTCTTGGCGATGTCCCATTCTATGCAGAAGTTGATGTCGCCGTTGGAAATGCGCTTCACCAGGAACATGTCAACTACTGCCCCGCGCAGACGCGGCATCTCCAGACGTAGTGCCTCCGTTCCCTGGGCTGCGCTGTTGGCATTGCGGTTAGTGGTGGGGGTGAGTTCGTCGCTGTCGTTGCTACAGTTCCAAAGGAGTGGTATGGCAAGCAACAGCAGTAAAGGCGTTATGTGGTGGAATGTGTGTCTCATCTTTGTTCGGTGTGTTGTGTGTTGCTGGCGGGGGCGCGGGCAATGTCCCATGCTAAGGCATTGAGCTGGTTGCACTGTGCACGCGTGATGTGGCTTTTGTCGTTGCGGTGCGGAAAGGGCGAGAGCAGTAGCAGCCTGCCTTCTGCCGTGGCCTCGAAACGCTGGCCGGAGGGCTTTGCCATAGGGTCTAAGCCGTTGTCTAAGAGCACGATTAGCGGGAGATGTGCGTCGAAGGCAGCGCGCATGGTGGCTTTCTCGCCGGGTGAGATGGATGGCGAGACGAGGACGGCTCCGTTGTGGGCGGCATCGAGGAGTATCTTCTGTTCTTGAGCCAGCAGTGCAGCATCGATGCTACGGGAGAAACGCACCTGTAGGATTTGCTTGGCGCGCAAGAGGCTGAGGTTGCCCACGGCAGAGCACTTACGGCCACAGATGTCGATGTCTGTGCGCACGCTCAGCAGCTCAGGATGGGCGCGCTTCATAGCGAGACGGTAGGGGTTGTCGGCGATGTAGGCGCGCATGGTGTCGAGCTGCCCTTCACGAAGGAGGATGCGGTCATGGTAGCCGTGCTCGAAGAGGAGGCCTTGCGAGCGTTGAGGAGGCTGCTGGGGGTGGGGTGGCTGCTGTGGGGGATGTTGCTGCTGCTGTGGGCGCTGTTGTTGCTGCTGTGGGCGCTGTGATACAGCGCCATACTCAACTGAGGGTGCTACTTGTTGAGTAGGCCGCTGTATTACAGCGGCAGGCGAGGCAGCGGCAGGCGAGGCGGCAGGAGATGAGGCAGGAGGGGCGGCCCCGGCTGCGGAGAGCGGCGGACATAGCTGGGGAAGCAGCTTGCGGAAAGCCTTGTTGCAGCCCTGTTTAAAGCCGAGGATAACCTTGCCGAGCCCCGCCTCGATATGGCGCTCGACAAAGAGGATGCCATGGACGTGGTCGGGCATGAGCTGGAAAGCCGTAACCCTCACCTCGGGGTGATAGCGCGGAATGTCGTGCCATGCCTGTGCAACGGCTTCACCAAGAGGTGTAGGCACCACATGGGGCCACTCTGGTGTGCCACGCTCTGCACGGACATCGCCCTCCAGCCTGCCCAGCAGCGGACGGCGCCCCTCCGTTGCCATCGTGATCATGTAGATGCGGCGCTCGTGATAATTGTTAGCTGCCGACCGCCGCTTCATGCTTGGCACCTTATCGCCGGCAAAGGCTTTGTGGCTTTCGTTGCTGTCTGGGGTCATAGGCAGGTGAGAGGATAATGGCCGCTGTGATACAGCGGCATACGCAACAGGTGTTCCTGATGGCTACTTCCGTCGTAGATGCTACTTGTGGCTCGGATGCTACTTCCGTCGTAGATGCTACTTGTGGCTCGGATGCTACTTGTGGCGTAGATGCTACTTGTGGCTCGGATGCTACTTGCGGGGTGTTGCGTATGACGCTGTATCACAGCGTCTGTGTTAAGGTCATCGCCCACTTGGTGTATGCTTATCTATGGGCATTCGTCTAAGGGTGGCAATGCCTACTGCTTGGTGATCTTGGTGATAGTGAAGTCGTCGATGAGCAGGTCGCTGCCTGTTGTCTTGGAATTCATAATGACGAGGCAGACGGTGGTGGTCTCTTCGAGTGTGAAGGAATATGTCACCTGCTGCCATTCGGCACCGATGTCGTTGACATAGCGGTTCTTGCCGTCGTCGCCTTTGTCATAGTTATAGACGGGGTTTCCTGTGCCTATGGCAGCATAGCCAGGACAGAGACTTGCTGCTGAAGATGCGGCAGCCTTAGTCCAGAAGGCGCAGTTGTACGTTCCAGGCTCGAGGGCGATTTCATTGTAGGCGATGCGTTTGTTGCCTGAGGTGGTGCCTTTGACACATACTGCGTAGCTGCCGCCGTGAGCGTCTGTGCTCTTTTCGAGCGTGGCATTGCTGGCCGTAGATTCCGACTTCCATCCTGTGGGCTGGCTGTCGTCGGTCCATGTCTCGAAGTCGCCGTTGGTGAAGTCGGCGAGAGTCTTTGTGTCGCCACCGGGCTGCGGGGTGGGTTCCACGGAGCCCCCTTCTGTCTGTCCGTTGATGCTATACAGGTAGCCATGGTCTTGCCCTTCCTTTCCTGCCACGCTCTCGGGCGTGTTGCCCATGTAGTTGGTCAGGCGCGCATAGACAACGATTTCGTCGCCCTTCTGCAGCTGTGCGTCTCCTGTAGTCCACTTGCGGTTGCCGAGGTAGAAAGCACGGAACACCTGGAACTGCCCTGCAGCGGTACCGTCGTCAGAGATGAACACCGTTGCATTGCCATACTGTGTGCCGAACTGTTCCTTGACGCTGACCACCTTACCCTTGATATAATATGCCACATCGGTCTTTGCATCCTTGGCCAAGGCACTGGCGATATTGTTTGCGGCGACAGAGTTGTATGGGTCCTCGAGCGTTCCGCTGCCCTTGGCCTCGCCTGCTGGCTGTGGCTCTGGCGTGGCGCTACCGTCAATGCTGTATGCCGAAACGCTCTTGAGTCCTGCAGTTCCAAAGTACTTCTCGAGCGACCCCTGTAATGTCACCTGTTTCTTGTAGTTGCCGGGGTTGTCCATGAGGTTGAGAGCCGCGCGAGCATCGCCAGCCGGCAGCTGCACAGGCATGCAGTTGGCGATATTTGTCTCGTCGGGGTTGTCAGCGATGATGATGTTCGTGGCCACGGTGCTGGAACCGTTGAAACGCGCTCCTTCGGCCAGCGTCTTTCCGTCGATCCACCCCACGATGTAGCCCGATACCCATGCCGTTCCGCTGTTGTTGGCTATTGCTGCCACGACGTTGTAGGGGTCTTCCCGCGTGCCGCTGCCCTTGGCATCGCCGCTGGGTTCGCTGCCGCCCCCCGAGGTCTCACCGTTGAGACTATAGAGCTGGCTGCCCTGTGTGAACTCATACTTGCCGTTGAAGATAACCACTTGGCCATATACGATAACCTCGTCGCCGACCTTAATATCGTCGCTGCTCGTGAACTTGGCACCGCCGAGGCCATAGCCACGATACACCTCGAGCTGGTCCTTCGTGGAGCCGTCGTTGGAGATATAGTAAGTGGCGTTGCCGAAGGAGCCTGTGTCTATCTCGTCGATCTTGGAGATGACACCCTTGGTGTATATCTTTGCGGCTGGCGCCCCGGCAGCAATGAGCTTGATGGTCGAAGCCACGTCGTAGGGGTCTTCCTTCGTGCCAGAACCAACGAGGCCCTCGATGGGTGTGCTTCCTCCGCCGTTCACGGGAGCCGTGCCCTTAGCAATCTTGATGCTCTTGACTTCCCAAGTGGATGAGTAGTCGTTGTGAGCTTCATGCCGGAGAGTGAGCACTATGTTCTCGCCTATGTATTCCTTAGGAATCTGAATGTACTGAGTGACGTATGTGAATGAATTGCCGAGGCCGTCGAAAGCCATAGGCAGCTCGTTCCTGAAACTGTCCTGCACACGTGAGATTAGCAGCTTGTGGTCGGTCTCGAGGGTTGTCTTCGCATAGTTTATGGCCTGTTCGATGACGATGTATGCGCTGTCTGTGGCGGTGAGGTCAATGGCAGGGCTGTTCAGCACTGTCACGCCCGGGCGGTTGCTCTTTGTGCCGCTGCCGTCCCAGTCGCCGTAGCCGCTGATGATGGCACCATAGCGCGTGTCGGCCTTCCATGCCAGGCTTCCGCTCTCGCTGTTAGAGGTGAAGTCCCCGAGCGAGCTTACGAAGGTTTGTGTGAAGATATAGTTGGCCGTGGGGTCTGAAGGTTTGCTGTCCTCTGTCGGGATGTTGTAGGGTTCTGGAACATCCTCACAAGCCGTGAATGTGGCAACGCCGAAAGCTGCGCATAGCAGCATCTTCCAATACTTTTTCATATCTTGATGTATTTGTTATTATTCACTAACTTTGATGTCCTCCTCGGCGCGGATGAGGATCTGCCACGTGTCGCGGTAGCGTGTGGCGATGCCGTAGATTGTGACGGGTTTAGCTGGAATTACCCACGAGGCGAAGTCGGCGTAGGTGCTGGTGCGTAGCAGCAGTCTGCTCATAGACTCATTGTTGATGGTATGGTGGACGTAGCCGTTGGTCGAACCGTTGTAGGTGAGCGTGGTGCCGTTCTTATACTCGGGTGCTATGGGTGAGCCGGCGTCGCCGATAGTTACGTTGTTCATCCTCACGAGGTGTCCGCTGTAACGGTCGATGTCGTTTTGTGCTGTTGCGAAGAAGTCGATGGTGTCAATCTGGCTCATGTCATGTGTGGGCATGATGCGCACATGCTGTTCCCATTTGGCGGCGCTCATACGTCCTATGCTGCCGTTGTACTCGTCGCCGAGCTGTGTCTGCTGGCCGTAGCCGCCGATGCACAGGTCTTTGAGGTCGATGAGCAGCTGCTGACCCACGCTGACGAAGGGGAAGAGGCCTGTGGAGTTGATGCCCACTACCATTGCTCCCGTGGAGTCCTGTACGATGATTTGCTTGTAGATGTTGCCTCCGATGTCGTTGCCGATGACGGTACACCGCAGCAGGCTGTTGTCGTTGATGCGCTCGAAGCCGCTGTTGTTGATGGCGTCAGAGTACTTATGCTTGAGGTCGCCGATGGTCACACATCGTGTGCCATCGTTGGCGATGTCGTTGTTGCCGTAGGGCGGGTTGCTGAGGTCTGGGGTGGCCCAGTCGCCTTCGCATGATGAGCTCACCGTGGCGGCTGCTATGATGAGCAGGGAGTGTAGGATGTATAATGGCTTACGCATGGCGGGAATATGTTTAGAAGCGGTAGTTGAGGTTGAGCATGAAGTTGAAGCCCTGGACGTAGTACTTCATCGGGTTCTTCTGGAAGTTGTAGGTGCGCTGTCCGCTCACCTCGCCAGTGGCTTGGTCGGTGGTGTAGCTGCTGCGGCTCTGCTCGTATCCTCCGCTGACGAGCTTGCGGTTGTTGAGGATGTTGGTGAGCATGAGGTTCACGCTGAGGGGGTTGCCGGCGATGCGGAACTGGTGGCCTATGCTTCCGTCGAGCATGAAGCCGCCGTGGCCTTTCGTCTGCTCCGGTACGATGAGCGAGCCGTCGTTATCAACCTGCCCGGAGCGGATGAGGGTGCTCTGGTAGCGCAGCGACGGGGCATAGCTGAGGTATATGCGGTCGTAGTAGTTGCCCTTGAGGTTGAACCACCAGCCCCTGACGTTGTAGTTCAGACCTATGCTTCCCACGGTGAGTGGGGTGCTGGCCTCGCGCATACCTTTATTATATAGTCGTTCCTTGGTCACGGTGCCCTGTGTGGAGAGGAGGTAGCTCACGTCGGTGTTATCGACGTACTTCGCATCGGCCATGGAGCCAATGACATCGATGCTGAACGATGGTGTGACCTTGAACCTCATGCCGAGTTCCACGCCGTAGTAGTCCTTCTTCACGCCCGTCATGCTGACGTAGGTGAACGAGTTGACATCGTCGTAGTAGTAGTTCTGCCACTCGTTGAGGTTACGGCCGCGGTTGTAGTATGCGGTGAGGTTGGCGCGCAGCCACGAGAGGGTCAGCGCGTAGCTCACCTCGGCGCTCAGCATGTGTTCCACCTTCAGGCCGTCGATGTAGTTGTTGTTCATCTCCGCCGCCTGGAAGGCCGAGCCGCCGTAGGTCGAGTATGCCGCCGGGGCGTAGGTCATGTAGCCTATGCCAATGCCAATGACGTTGCCTTTGCCGAGGTTCAGGTTCGTGCCGGCCTTGACACCTCCGTCGAGGAAATATGCCGTGCCGCTCTTGCCGTAGGAGTTGTCGGCGAAGAGGCCGTTCTGCATCTTGCCGTCGCGCCACATCTGCGTGGCTCCGATCTTGGCGCTCACGAAGGTGTGGGCTATACCGCGGTCGAGGGAATATTGACCCCAGAGTGTGCTCTTATAGACATGTATGTTGAAGTCGTAGCCGAAGCGGTCGCCTTTGCCGACGCTGCCGTTGGGTGTGCGCAGGTCATACTGCACCCGGGGGTCGCTGCCGGCGTAAGTGCCTATGGCATAGTTGTTGACGTTGTGCAGGAACTTGGCACCCATCATGTCATCGATGGTCTGGTAGTGCATACCCACGTTGGTGCCCACCTGAAGGCCGCCCTGCAGCTTGTGGAAGCGGTTGATGTCCCAGTTGATGGTCGAGCCGAGGTTCACGGCCAGCTGGTCGTTGTGGCGTGCCAGCATGTAGTAGGCAGCATCGCCGCCCACGGCATTCATCTGCGAATTGGCATAGTAGAGCTTATCCCACTGCACCTGACGGTTGGAGCGCGATGCCCTCCAGTAGTCATAGCTCTCCTGCCAGGCGTTGAAGTCGTTGTTGGAACCGTCGGTGAGACCCCACACGTCGTAGTTGTATGACGGGAAGTTCTTCCAGTAGTCGGGCTTGGGGTTCTGTGAGTTGTTGTACTGCA
>CAMVIB010000020.1 GCA_947167455.1 uncultured Prevotellaceae bacterium
CTCGGTTACCAAAGCGAAGACCGCGTTGCGGTCTCTTTGGTGGTACGATTGCGGACACGCCATAATATTTTTTAAGACTTGAAATAGTTGAAGTTGCAAGAAAAAGTCGTACCTTTGCGGCCGTTTTCACAGACGATGAGCAAGAAAGACATTCTCTTACAACGCATACGCGAACATGGTAAGCTCTCCACGGCAGAGCAACTCCACCTGACAGCACTCCTGAGCATACCAGCCATCTTGGCTCAGATCTCAAGCGTGCTGATGTTCTATATCGACGACGCCATGGTGGGTTCCCTCGGTGCCAATGCCTCGGCAGCAGTGGGGTTGGTTGCTACATCGCTGTGGCTGTTCTGGAGCATCATCTCATGTGTCGCCACAGGATTCTCCGTGCAGGTGGCCCACCGCATCGGCGCCAACGACTTCGACGGCGCACGCTCCGTCTTCCGACAAAGCATCATCGTCGGGCTGTGCATATCCGCCGCCACGGCCACCGTGGGCGTTGCCATAGCCCGGCACCTGCCCTACTGGCTTGGCGGCAGCGAGGAGATAGCTGCCGATGCCGGCAGTTACTTCATGGTGTTTTGCCTGGGCACACCACTGGCCCTCTACTCCATGCTGATGAGTGCCATGTTGCGCTGCGCCGGCAACATGAAGGTGCCGTCGCTGTCAAGCATACTTATGTGCCTGCTCGACGTAGGCTTCAATTTCATCGCCATCTTCCCCACACGCGTCATCACCATCGACCTCTCGGCAGTAAGCACCGGCCTCACCACTCTCGACATCACCATCCCAGGCCTCGGCCTCGGAGTGACGGGAGCAGCACTGGGGACGATACTTGCCGAAGGCACCGTGGCAGCCTACGTGACATGGTATGCCGTGGTACGCAGCAAGGAGCTGCGCATCTGGCACACCTCGGGCAGCTTCAAGCCGCAGCCCGAGGTGATGCACAAGGCCGTCAGCATAGCAGGCCCCATCCTCGTGCAACGAGTTCTGATGAACGTGGCTCAAATCACCATCACCGTCATCGTGGCTCCACTCGGCGCCATCGCCATTGCCGCCAATGCCCTCGGCGTGACGGCAGAGAGCGTATGCTACATGCCGGGCTATGGCATCGGCGAGGCCGCCACGACACTCATCGGGCAGAGTATCGGCGCCGGCCGACGACGTCTCACGACGTTTTTCGCATGGATGACGACGCTCATAGGCATCGCCGTGATGACCGTCATGGGCGCCGTGATGTACATGGCCGCCCCGCTGATGATGGCCACGCTGACGCCCGACGCCGACGTGCAGGCTCTCGGCGTAGAGTGTCTGCGCATAGAGGCATGGGCAGAACCCATGTTCGCAGCCAGCATCGTGGCGATGAGCGTCTTCGTGGGCGCGGGCGACACACGTCTGCCGGCCCTGCTCAATCTCTTCTCTATGTGGGCGGTGCGTGTGACCCTCGCTGCCATGCTCGCGCCACTCTACGGCCTGCAAGGCGTATGGCTCGCCATGGCCATAGAGCTTACATTCAGAGGCATCATCTTCCTCATCCGCATGAAACGCGGACGCTGGCTGAAGATAGCCACATACGAGAGCAGGACGCACAACGAGTGACGCCTGAACACACCTGTAAATTGTGAGCATATATATTAACATGATATGACGACATTTATAAAAGACCAATCCTTCGGAGGCGAGCGCCCATTGTTCGCCATCCATGACACACGCCTCGAGAACGTCATCATCACCGAGGGCGAGAGCGGCATCAAGTGCTGCCACGACATTGAAGTTGACTCATGCCGATTCATTGGCAAGTACCCCCTCTGGCACGTTGACCGTTCACTCATCACCAACAGTTACTTCGAAGTGGGGTCGCGCTCGGCAATATGGTACAGCAACGACATGACCATGCGCCACTGCATCATCGATGCACCAAAGTTCTTCCGCGAGATGCACGGTCTCGACATCGAGGACGTGGACCTACGCGATGCCGACGAGACCTTCTGGCGTGTCAGCAACCTGCGTGTGCGCAACGTGACGCTCCACGACGGCACATACCCCTTCATGTTCTGCACCGACATTGATGTCGATGGCCTGCGCTCGGACTCCAAATATGTGTTCCAGTATGTCAGGAATGCCGTGATACGCAACGCACACATCGTGACGAAAGATGCCTTCTGGGAGACGGAGAACGTCACCATCTACGACTCTCACCTGGATGGCGAATATCTGGGTTGGCACTCCAAGAACCTGCGCCTCGTCCGCTGTCATATCGCCGGCGAGCAGCCTCTGTGCTACATCGACGGGCTGACGCTCGAAGACTGCACCTTCGACCCCGCCTCTGACCGTGCCTTCGAGGACAGCAGCAACATCTGCGCCGACATTCGCGGCACCATCACGGAAATCAAGAACCCCGTCAGCGGCACCATCCACGCCGACAGCATACGGTTGCTCACCATCGATGAGCACGTCCGTCCGCCCCACGACTGCACCATAACGCCAGTCCCCGACACAGAAAACATTTCCCTCCCCAAGCTATGACCTACGACTTTGACACTGCCATCCGACGACGTGGCACCGACTGCGTGAAATGGGACGAGGCCGCGCCCGGCGAGCTCCCGATGTGGGTCGCCGACATGGATTTCCCTACGGCACCATGCATCATCGAAGCCCTGCGTCGGCGCGTGGAGCATGGCATCTTCGGCTACGCTCTGGTGCCGGAGAGCTTCTACGAGAGCATCATCGCCTGGTGCTCTCGCCGCTACAGCTGGACTCCACGCCGAGAATGGATGCTCTATACCAGCGGCGTCGTGCCGGCACTGTCGGCCATCATACGAGGCATCACCAAGCCCGGCGATGCCGTCGTCTTCATGACCCCGGCCTACAATTGCTTCTTCTCCAGCGTTCGCAACAACGGCTGCCGCGAAGTGCATTTCCCACTTAGGTGGGATGCCGGTAGCGAACGCTATAGCATTGACTTTGAAGACTTCGAGGATGTCATGCGCCGCGAACGGCCTCGGGTCTTCGTGCTCTGCAATCCGCACAACCCTTCGGGACGCGTGTGGACGTCCGACGAGCTGCTGCGCCTGGCCCGACTTTGTGCCGCCAACGACGTCATCGTGATCTCCGACGAGATCCACTGCGAGTTCGTTGACCCGCAGCTCGGACGTCACTTCCTGCCTTTCGCACCGATAGCAGAAGCTGCCGGATGCAAGTGGGTCGTTGCCAATGCTCCCAACAAGGCTTTCAACATCGCAGGCCTCATGACGGCATATATCGTGTGTCCCGACACCACCCTCCGCAACGCCATTGACCGTGCCATAAACATCAACGAGGTCTGCGACATCAACGTCTTCTCGTCCGTGGCGCTGCAGGCAGCCTATACGCGTGAGGGTGAGGAATGGCTCAACCAGCTTGTGACATATATCTACGACGGCTACCGCCACTTCCGCCAGCGCATGAAGGATGCCCTGCCACAACTCCCGCTGGCACATCTCGAAGGAACATACCTCGCATGGCTCGACGTGAGCAGCCTCGGCGACAGCAAGCTCATCAGCAAACACCTGCGCCGCGAACATAAGGTATGGGTCAACCCCGGCGATATGTACGGCCAGCCAGGCTTCCTGCGCATCAACCTCGCCACACAACGCCAGCACCTCGACGAAGCCACGACACGTATCATCGACGGGCTGAGAAGTAAAGATTAGTGCACTTTTAACACGTTTTACACTGAAAATATTTGCTGATAGCTGGAAAATACCTACCTTTGCAGCCCAAATCGTAAAATATTAATCGCTATTTGTCGAACTATAAATAAGCATATCGTGTTTCAAGAACGCAACAAGCTCAACCTCACAGAGGTATATAAGGAAGTGCTGAAGCAGTGGGACGACGAGGACTTGTTCCACCGCAGCATCAGCGAACGAGAGGGCTGTCCCTCATTCGTCTTCTACGAGGGTCCGCCATCGGCCAACGGCCATCCGGGCATCCACCATGTCCTGGCACGCTCCATCAAGGACACCTTCTGCCGCTTCAAGACCATGAAGGGCTTTCAGGTGCACCGCAAGGCCGGATGGGACACACACGGCCTACCCGTGGAGCTTGGCGTGGAGAAGGAACTGGGCATCACCAAGGAGGACATCGGCAAGACCATCAGCATCGACGACTACAACCGCCGCTGCCGCCAGAACGTGATGATGTACACCGAGGAATGGACAGACCTCAGCCGCCGCATGGGCTACTGGGTGGATATGGAACACCCCTACATCACCTACGACAACAAGTACATCGAGACTCTGTGGTGGCTGCTCAAGCAGCTCTATCAGAAGGGTCTGCTCTACAAAGGCTACACCATACAGCCCTACAGCCCCGCCGCTGGAACGGGGCTCAGCAGCCACGAGCTGAACCAGCCCGGCTGTTATCGCGACGTGAAGGACACCACCGTCACCGCACAGTTTAAGCTGAAGGCTGACAGCCTCACCGACAACCCACAGCTCGCAGAACTCAACTCACAGCTTGCCACTTCAGGCCTGCCAGCATATATCCTCGCATGGACGACAACACCATGGACACTGCCATCGAACACGGCTCTGTGCGTAGGACCTAAAATCGACTATGTCGCCGTGAAAGGCCAGAACCCCTACACCAAGGAGGAAGCCATCTACATCGTTGCCAAGGCCAGGAAGGACGTTTACTTCCCCATCCCAAAGGCCGACGACAAGGGCGACGCTCCTGCCTTCGTGCCCGAGGTGCTGTGCGAATTCAAGGGCACCGACCTCCTCGGCGTGCATTATGAACAGCTCTTCCCATGGGTCAAGCCCTGCGCACTCGAGGACGGACGCGCCGTAGATAAGAGTGCCGATGCCTTCCGCGTCATCCCCGGCGACTACGTCACAACCGAGGATGGTACCGGCATTGTGCACATTGCACCCACGTTCGGTGCCGACGATGCCAAGGTGGCACGCGACGCAGGCATACCATCGCTCTTCGTCATCGACAAGATGGGCGACACGCGACCCATGGTGGACTTCACCGGCAAGTATTTCGTGCGCGAGGACATGAATGCCGACTTCGTGGAGAGCTGCGTCAACGACAGCTACTGGCATCACGCCGGAGACTTCGTCAAGAACGCCTATGACCCCAAATATGCCGACCTCGACGAGAAAGCACTCGCCAAGACCGAGGACCTGAACATCGTGCTCTGCATGGAGATGAAGCAGGCCGGCACGGCATTCAAGATTGAGAAGCACGTGCACAACTATCCACACTGCTGGCGCACCGACAAGCCCGTGCTCTACTACCCCCTCGACTCTTGGTTCATACGTTCCACAGCCGCCAAGGAGCGCATGATGGAGCTCAACAAGACCATACTCTGGAAGCCGGAATCTACGGGAACGGGACGCTTCGGCAAGTGGCTTGAGAACCTCAACGACTGGAACCTCAGCCGCTCACGCTACTGGGGCACGCCCCTACCCATCTGGCGCAACCGCGACACCCGCGAGGAGATATGCATCGGCAGCGTCGAGGAGCTCTACAATGAAATAGAAAAGAGCGTCCGTGCCGGTGTGATGGCCTACAACCCGCTCAAGGACAAGGGCTTCGTGCCCGGCGACATGAGTCAGGAGAACTACGACCGCATCGACCTCCACCGCCCATACGTTGACGACATCGTGCTCGTCGGCGAGAGCGGACAGCCCATGCGCCGCGAGCTCGACCTCATTGACGTGTGGTTCGACAGCGGTGCCATGCCCTACGCACAGATCCACTATCCCTTCGAGAACAAGGACGCGCTGGACGGCAGAGTCGTATATCCCGCCGACTTCATTGCCGAGGGCGTTGACCAGACGCGAGGCTGGTTCTTCACCCTCCACGCCATCGCCACGATGGTGTTCGACAGCGTGGCATATAAGGCCGTTATCAGCAACGGACTCGTGCTTGACAAGAATGGGCTGAAGATGTCCAAACGCCTCGGCAATGCCATCAACCCGTTCGACAACATCGAGAAGTACGGCTCTGACGCCGTGAGATGGTACATGATAACCAACTCACAGCCATGGGATAACCTCAAGTATGACGAAGCAGGGGTTCAAGACATCAGCCGTTCCTTCTTCGTCAAGCTGTTCCAAATGTACTCGTTCCTCACCATGTACGCCAACGTCGATGGCTGGCACTTCCAAGAGACAGCCGTACCCATGAGCGAGCGTACGGAGATGGACCGCTGGGTGCTCTCCGAGCTCAACTCCCTCATCCGCGATGTCGAGCAGTGCTACGAGGACTACGAACCCACACGCGCCGGACGTCTCATTCAGACCTTCGTCATCGACAACGCTTCGAACTGGTTCGTGCGACTCTCACGCAAACGCTTCTGGGGCGGCGGCATGAGCATCGATAAGCTCAGCGCCTACCAGACACTCTATACATGTCTGGAGACCGTGAGCCGCCTCATGGCACCTATAGCTCCGTTCTATGCCGACCGTCTCTACCGCGACCTGCATGCTGCCGTGGGCGATGACGTGCCATCAAGCGTGCACCTCGCACCTTTCCCCGTAGCCGATGCCTCGAAGATCGACAAAGAGCAGGAGGCACGCATGGAGCTCGCCCAGCAGATAACGTCGATGGTGCTCTCCCTGCGCAAGAAGGAGCAGATCATCGTGCGTCAGCCACTGGCACGCATCGCGATACCAGCCACCGACCGCCAGCAGCAGCTACGCATCGAGGCGGTGAAGCAGCTCATACTCGACGAGGTCAACGTCAAGGCTCTGGAGTTCGTGGAGGGAGCAGGCCTTCTCAGCAAGAAGGTGAAATGCAACTTCCGCACCATGGGCAAGAAGTTTGGCAAGCTGATGAAGGATGTCAATGCTGCCGTCACAGCCCTCAACCAAGAGCAGATTGCCGAGCTCGAAGGCGGACACCTGCCGCTGACTCTGGCCTCTGGCGACAGCGTCACCATCGACCTCGACGACGTCGAGATCTTCAGCGAGGACATCCCGGGATGGAGCGTCACCAGCGAAGGCACACTCACCGTGGCACTCGACATCACCATCACCCCCGAGCTGCGTGCCGAGGGCATAGCCCGCGAGCTCGTAAAGCGCATACAGAACCTGCGCAAGGAGAGCGGCTTCGAGATCACCGACCGCATAGCCATCACACTGGCACACACCGAGCAGACCGATGAAGCCGTGGCGCAGTTCGGAGGCTACATCAGATCACAGGTGCTGGCCGACACCATCACCCTTGCCGACAACGTGGAGGATGCCTCCACCCTCGACCTCGAAGACTTCACTGTCGATGTGAGAATCGACAAGAAATAAGACACTACCCGACAACAGATTGCCGCATGTGGGCGGCAATCTGTTGCATCATTATAATGAGGCAAAACCCTTTTCCTGAAATCATAACACTATGTCTGACCAACAAGAACGCTACTCTGACGAAGAACTCGAGGAGTTCCGTCAGCTCATCCTCGAAAAGCTGGCCCTCACACGAGAGGACTACGAGCACACGATGGATGCCATCATGAACCGCGACAACAACGAGGCCGATGACACAGCCCCCACCTATCACGCCCTCGAGGAGGGCAGCGAGGTGCAGAGCAAGGAGCAACTCATGGCCATGGCCATGCGCCAGCAGAAGTTCATCCAGGGACTTAAGGCCGCACTCATACGCATCGACAACAAGACCTACGGCATCTGTCGGGAGACGGGCAAGCTCATCCCCAAGGAGCGGCTCCGCGCCGTGCCGCACGCGACGTTGAGCATTGAAGTCAAGAACGACCGCAAGCGCCACCACTAACACCACACCTCGCGAGCGTGCCAGTGAGCAGCCGGCACAGATGGCAATGCCGCCACGTCGCGACGAAATACTGAACTATCAATGAGCAGACGCAGTTTGCAAGCTATCTTTGTGACCCTGATATTTGTTGTGGGGCTCACCATCGACCAGTGGTCAAAGTTCATGGTGAAGACCACCATGTACCTGCACCAAAGCATTGATGTGACCAGTTGGTTTCACATCACATTCATCGAGAACAACGGCATGGCATTCGGCCTGGAGTTCTTCGACAAGTACCTGCTTACAGGCTTCCGCATCATTGCCACCGCCGCCGTGGCATGCTACATCTGCCGCCTCATACGCCGCAACGTCAGTTGGGGCTATCTCGCCTGCATGACGCTCATTATGACAGGGGCCGCCGGCAACATCATTGACTGCGTCTTCTACGGACAGATATTCACAGCGCCGGCACCACCCGACACAGCGCAACTTGTGCCTTTCGGTCAGGGATATGGCGAATGGTTTCGCGGACGAGTGGTAGATATGCTCTACTTCCCGTTCTTCGAGTGGACATGGCCTGAATGGATGCCCTTCGTTGGCGGACAGCAGGGGCTCTTCTTCAGCTACATCTTCAACATCGCCGATGCATGCATCTCCACAGGTGTCATCGCCCTAATACTCTTCTTCCGCAAGACACTGGCCATAGAGCTGGGCGACAAGCCACTGATCCACAACAGCGAACAAGAGGGCTCTACGACGTGACGAGAAGAAGGACACTACCACCCACCCACAGGCACAGTGCCGCCACAGCTGTCTGGCACGTCGCTGCCACAACGCTCCCCGGTGCACTGAGGGGCACTGTGACGGTGGCGGTACTATGCATCCTTACACTGCTACAGACAGCGTGCAAGCCCGAGCTCCCGTCAGACGTCATCTCCGAGCGACGCATGGAGCAGATCCTGCATGACTACCACATCGCACAGGGTATGGCCGAGAACGCCCCGCGACCCGACGATGTCACCACCGACATGCTTCTCTACGACTACCAGCACGCCGTATTCCGCAAATACGGCATCACCGAAGAGGAGTTCGAACGTTCCATGGCTTACTACTGTAGCGACATGCCCAAGATGACGCGAATCTACAAGAACGTCACCACACGCCTCGAACGCGAAGCCGAGGCCCTCGGCATACAGGCTGCCGACACGCCGCACGATGCCTATGCCAACCTCACCGAGAACGGCGACACCGCCAACGTCTGGGCCGACCGCATGCTCGTGACACTCAAGCCCACACCCCTCGAGAACTTCTTCACATGGCAGATTGATGCCGACTCCACATGGCAGCCCGGCGATGACCTGTACTGGCGATTCCAGATGCTACAGCTCTCACAGGGAGGCATGTCACCGCTGACAGTTGACATGGAGGTCACCTACACCAACGACTCCGTGCGCTCCGTCATCACGCACATCACCACAAACCCCGTTGTCGAACTGCGCATCAAGTCGCCCATCGACTGGATGCCGCGCGAGATAACGGGACATGCATACCTCGCCGTGATGCCAGGCGAGAAAGACTACCGACTCATGATCGTGCACCACCCCCTGCTGGCACGTATGCACAAGCCCGAGAGCGAGCGTAAGGCAGCCATCGCCGCAGACACCATCACCGCCGACACCATCGCCGCAGACACCATCGCCGCAGACACTGTCAACGACCCTGATGCAGGACGACGACTCTCGCCCACGGAATTCCTCAACAAGCAGGACGTGGAGCGGACCATCAACGTCGTGAAGGAACAACCCTTCGACCCCTCCAAGCAGAAACGCGGCTACCCACAACGACGCAGGAGACGCCAGCGTTGACCCGAGAGATGAGACGAGCCTACCACAAATTGATACTGCCCGACGGCACATGCCACAAGATGGTGGTGTGCCACACCGACGACGCCACGGGCCGCCTACTCGACTTCCACCCACTGCAAGGCGAAGAGCCGTTCGTGGAGTGGGTAGGCGGGATGCTGGTGGCAGAATAGGACATCGCACGCACAATAAAAAGCGCGTGCGAGCGTTTATTTAGAGTATGCCACGCATCCTGACAACACTTGCCTTAATGCTCTGCCTCGCTGCCAACGTTGCGGCACAGAGTCAAGACGCCGCTACCACAGCAGGTGCCGACACCATTGTTGCCGACACCGCCAGCGTGCATCTCTCAGGACGCATCACCGCCGACGACGGAGATGCACTGCCACTGGCCACGGTGCGCATCGAGGGACGGGCAGACGGCACGGTGGCCAACCTGCAGGGCCAGTACAGCCTCACCTTCGCCACTGCCGACACCGTCACCGTCATCTACACCATGATGGGCTACGAACCCAAGCGCAAGACGCTGACACGCCCACACGGACGCCTCGTGTGGAACGTTTCACTCCACGCCGCAGGACGCGCCATGAACGAGCTCACTGTCACCGAGGTGCGGCGCCAGATGGGCAGCACACAGGAGATAAGCACCGACCCGCTGCGGCGCCTACCATCCACGACGGGCAATGCCGTGGAGGAACTCATTGCCACCCAAGCCGGCGTATCGACCCACAACGAGCTCTCCAGCCAGTACAACGTGCGAGGCGGCTCGTTCGACGAGAACTGCGTGTATGTCAACGGCATGGAGGTCTATCGACCCTTACTCATCAACTCGGGGCAGCAGGAAGGACTCTCCGTCATCAACTCCGACATGGTGGAACGCATACAGTTCTCGGCAGGAGGCTTCGAGGCCAAGTACGGCGACCGCATGTCCAGCGTGCTCGACATCACATACCGCAAACCCACACGCCACGAAGGAATCTTCGCGGCGAGTCTCCTCGGTGCCAGCATCTACGACGGCTTCCGAATTGGCAAGCTCACACTATCGCAAGGTCTGCGCTACAAGACCAACCGCTACCTCCTCGGCTCGCTGCAAACAAGCGGCGAGTACGACCCCAACTTCCTCGACTACCAAGCCTACCTCTCGTGGACCCCGACTTCCAAGTGGACCATCGACATCCTCGCCTACATCTCGCGCAACAGCTACCGCTTCAAGCCCCGCGACCGCGAGACCAACTTCGGCACGATGGAGGATGTCAAGAGCTTCCGAGTATATTTCGACGGCGAGGAGCAGGACCTCTTCCGAACGGCATGGGGCGCACTCTCGCTGCGACGACAGCTCGGCGCGCGCTCGACACTGACGTTCAGCGCATCGGCATTCTCGACGCGCGAGCGCGAGACACGCGACATACAAGGGCAATATTGGCTCAACGAGACCAACACCAACGAGGAACTCGGCGTGGGCACATACATGGAGCACACCCGCAACCTCCTCACCTCACGCACACAGACCTTGCGACTGCTCTATCAGGGACGCTACGGCTCCCACAACGTGGAGGCCGGCCTGCAATGGCGCGCAGAACAAATCCGCGAAAACACCCGCGAGTGGGAGTTCCGCGACTCGGCAGGCTACTCCATGCCGCACTACGGCGACCGCCTCGAACTCATCTACAACCTTAAGTCCGTGCAGAGCATCAACAGCAACCGCCTCGAACTCTTCGCACAAGACACATGGAGGCGTGAGACACGCATCGGCACATTCTCCGTCAACTACGGTATGCGACTCGCACACTGGTCGTGGAACGGCGAGACAATCTTCTCGCCACGGGCAGCAGTGGGATTCGTGCCACAGCATGCCGACCGCCTCACGCTGCGACTCGCCGCAGGACTCTACTATCAGGCTCCATTCTACAAGGAACTGCGGGACACCACCACCGCCGACGGAGCCACCGTCGTGACACTCAACCGCGACCTGCGCTCGCAACGCTCGATACAAGTTGTGCTCGGTGGCGAGTACAAGTTCCGTGTTGCCGGACGACCCTTCAAGTTCACTGCCGAAGCCTACTACAAAGCTCAGGCCAACCTCAACCCGTACAACGTTGACGGACTGAAGGTCGTCTATTACGGCCGCAACGAGGGTCGAGGCTATGTGGCAGGTCTCGACCTCAAGGTCTTTGGAGAGTTCGTGCCAGGCACTGACTCCTGGATATCGTTCTCGCTGATGAAGACACAGATGACGCTTCACGGCAAGACACTCCCCCAGCCCACCGACCAGCGCTGGGCACTCAACCTCTTCTTTCAAGACTACTTCCCCGGCACCGACCGCTGGAAGATGTCGCTCAAGATGGCCTTTGCCGACGGACTGCCATTCGGCCCTCCGCACACAGGTCTCGAGGGCCACGTCTTCCGCGCACCACCCTATCGCCGCGTAGATATCGGCATGATGTACCGTCTCCTCGACAATGAGGACCATCACCGCCGCGGCTTCGGACGCAACCTACGCAACGTTTGGCTCGGACTCGACTGCTTCAACGTCATAGGCATCAGCAATGTGGCGAGCTACCTCTGGATCACCGACATCAGCAGGCAGCAATATGCAGTGCCCAACTATCTCACAGGCCGACAAATCAATGCCAGAATCTCCATCGACTTCTGAAAAAACAAGCAACGAATCAGAACAGCATGATTGAGTTCACTACGGGAAGCGACATGCACGGATAGGCTCTCTCAGAAGGCAAAACCACAGGCATTGCTTAATATATGTTAACAGGATGAGGTTTACCCCCCCCACATGGATAGACCTATCAAAAAAAGTAGTACTTTTGCACCATAAAAGCATTTCTGCCTTTTGCACCAACAGACAGCATAGACATACATGAGAATACTAAATTATTTGGCACAATGGTATTTCACCAAGAAAGCCACACCCTATTGGATGGTTTTGCTCTTTGACTGCTTAACCATTATTGTAGCAAACATCATCGTCTTCTTACTTTACAATGGCGCCACCACGACAGCAGCCGTCTTTTGGAAACTCGTTTGCACACTGCTTGTCTATCTCATACCATACCTCATCGGCTTCCGCATCATGCGCACCTACGCCGGCGTGATGCGCTATTCATCGTTTGCCGACCTCTACCGCGTGGCCATAGCAAATGCCATCGGTGTCGTCAGCGTAGAGGCGTTGCGTCTGCTGGCAAATACCGACAAGTGGCTCGTCACGATTCGCTGGCGGGAACTCATCTTCGCATGGCTGCTCGCCACAGGCATCATGTTCGCAGCGCGAATACTTATTAAGTTCCTCTTTGACATCATTCGCGAGGACCGTGCACAAAAGCGAGTCTTCATCTACGGCACAAAAGGCGGAGGAATGGCTCTCGCCAAGAGCATACGCATGGAGTCGCCGGCACGTTTCCACCTACGCGGCTTCGTCAGCGACTCAAATGACATGCCCGGACACATCCTGCAGGGAGTACGTGTTTATCGCAATAACGAGGAACTCGTGAAGATAATGAAAGCCGAGCACGCCACAGCGTTGCTCGTCTCACCCCTCAAGGCAGAGCGACTCATGTCCAACACCGAGATGACCGAGCGCCTGCTCAACGCGGGGATAGCCATCTACACCGTGCAACAGGCTCAACAATGGGACGGCAAGAGCGACATCAGCACCATGCAGCTCCATGAGGTCGATATCGAGGATCTTCTGCCACGCGACGAGATTGACGTCGATCTCGAAGCCGTAGAGAAACTTCTGCGCGGACGACGCATACTCATCACAGGCTCCGCTGGCAGCATAGGCTCTGAGATGGTGAGGCAGATAGCGAAATGGGAACCCTCACAGCTCGTCCTCGTTGACCAGGCCGAGACGCCACAGCACGACATACGCCTCATGATGGCACGCGACTTCCCGGGCATCAAGGCTCTTACCGTGGTCACCAGCATCACCGAGCGGAAAAGCATGGAATATCTCTTCGCACAATATCGGCCCGAGTACGTCTTCCACGCCGCAGCCTACAAGCACGTGCCCATGATGGAAGACAATCCCAGCGAAGCCGTCACCAACAACATCGTGGGTACACGCGTCATTGCCGACCTCGCCGTGAAATACGGTGTGAATAAGTTCGTCATGATCTCCACTGACAAAGCCGTAAACCCCACCAACGTCATGGGATGCTCCAAGCGCATCTGCGAGATTTATGTCCAGGCTCTCGACAAGGCCATCAAGGACGGCAAAATGAATGGCGTGACACAGTTCGTCACGACACGCTTCGGCAACGTCCTCGGCTCTAACGGCAGCGTCATACCTCTCTTCCGCGAGCAGATCCGAAAGGGCGGACCCGTCACCGTGACTCACCCCGACATCATACGCTTCTTCATGCTCATCCCCGAGGCATGCAAGCTCGTCCTTGAGGCTGGCACGATGGGACACGGCGGCGAAATATTCGTCTTCGACATGGGCAAGCCCGTGCGCATCGCCGACCTCGCACGACGCATGATAAGCCTCTCCGGTGCACATAACGTCACCATCAAGTTCACAGGGCTACGCGATGGCGAGAAGCTCTATGAGGAGGTGCTTGGCAACGAGGAGCACACCAAGCCCACCTTCAACAAGAAGATAAAGATTGCGCAGGTGCGCGAACAAGACTACGCCGACATCAACGCACAGATTGACGAGCTCTGCAAGCTCGCACTTGAGTACGACAACATGAACACCGTACGCATGATGAAGAAAATCGTGCCAGAATACAAGAGTCAGAACTCCATTTACCAGGAGCTCGACTGAGCCGCGGCTACATCAACTCCAAGACATCTTCGAGCAGGCCGAGACTCACCGAGGCCACTCCACGTTCCTGAGCCATCGCCACCAGCACTTGCAGTGGCGATGCTTTTTTTGTATCTACAGCAACGGCGACAGCAGCATAATCACCTTCAGCAGCAACATCAGCTGAATCACCATCTGTGGCAACAGCAACATCACCGTCATGCCAGAGACCATCCTCGCGCTGGCGCACGATGCCGTCATTACGCACTATGGTCAACAGACGGCGGTTGGAGAGCTTCACACCGCTGTCAGCCTTGCCAACAGGCTCGGTGGCGAGAGCCGACACCGGCCAGCACACGCGGTTGTAGCCATCCTCCCAACGCAGGAGCTCACCAGTCTGCTCGTCAACAATGACGTATTTGTACTCGAAAGGCAGCTGCAATGCCGTGGCGCTGACAGCAATCCGCCATTCACATAGCCCCACGAAGGTCAAGCGCAGAGCACGCTCGGGCTTCCAGTCGCCAAGAGGAGGCTGCGAACCTATGAGAGCTACCGCCTCGCCGTCACTTAGCGTAGGTGCCAGCACACGCAGTACTATCGTCTGCGCGAACGTAGGGGTGTGAAGGTCGGCGTTGCGGTCTCGTGCGGCTCCGGCGTTGAAGTCCTTGAAGAAGAGCCAAGGCAATGAGGGTGTTTCCATCCAGAAGTCATCGAGGATGAAGTCGCGACCCGCATCGGCATCAAAGAGCCGCGGCGCACGATGCCATTCACGCCTCACAACTTCCATACCGCGATACACGGCGTATGAGTATCGGAACTGACGTATGCCAGTCTCCATGACACGATAGTCTGTACGCCAAACGATTCCATCGCTTGTCTCCATGTGCAGCAACAGAGGCACCTCACGGCCGCGCGTGCCGATGAGTGCGAGCTCAACACACACATCCTCACCCCATTGCGCACGATATGGTATAGAGAAATGTAGGTTCATAAGCATTAAACATGTCCACATACTGCGTCCAAAGATAATAAAACTTTCACATACTGCCGCACGAAATCAGAAATATTTTCCCAAAAAGCAAAAAATATACTTTTCTTTGTCTTGAAATTTGGTGTTCTCACAACAAGTGCCTAACTTTGCATCGCAAAAGGGAAACAGACCCAAGCTTCTTTGACATACAGTCTGAGCGTTGCTGCCTTTATGGCAGTCACACGCTTCACGACATAGGCATAGCCGCATCGGTTAGATCGGGAGACTCATCAATAACATCAGAAAACCGAGAACGTTTCGCGCTCCAATGGCGGGCTGCGCCCCATCGGGGTAACCTCTTCACGGAGGCCGGCAGATTACAAAGGACGTGGACACTCAAATCATTCATACTCGGAGTTCTCATCACATCATCGGTGCGGCTTTTTTTTGTTATGATTATCCGCAATCGTACCACAAAGACGCTGGAAGCGTCTCCTCTCAATAACCGGGGGTGCGCAGTACCCCCGGATAGGGACAAAAAGGGGAACATCGACCCTGAAGGGGTCGCCCATTACGCTGTTCGGGCACTCTTTCAGAGTGCTTGCCTCTATAGAGCTTGTTATCCGGGGGTGCTCGCTACGCTCGTACCCTCGGTTACCAAAGCGAAGACCGCGTTGCGGTCTCTTTGGTGGTATGATTGCGGATAATCATTTTTTTTGTCAGCTATAATACCAATAAGACGGTGAGCTCGACCTTCGGTCGCTACGACACTTCTTTGCAGAGCAAAGCGACCGGAGGTCGAGCGCGAAGAAACCGTCTCAGCGCAATTCCAGAATCTTCCTTGCGCCAAGACCTGAAAAAGCCCCGCATGAGCTTATGTCATGCAGGGCCAGTTGCCCTAAAGCGGGCTGAACGGTAAAAGGTTAGTCTGTGTGTGTGGTATTAGTACATGTTGACGATGGCTTCGTAGAGTTCCTGCTTGCCGCTGGTCTGCTTGGGCTCACCGACCTTCTTGCCATAGGCGTAGGCCTCCTCAAAGGTCATCTTACCCTCCTCGAAACGCTTGCCCTCGCCCTGGTCGAAGCTTGCGTAGCGCTCCTTGACCATGCCGCAGATGGGCGAGTGCTCGATGATGTCGGCAGCGGAGAGCAGTGCGTGGGCCATGGCATCCATAGCAGCGATGTGTGCTATGAAGATATCCTCGAGGTCGGTGCTGTTGCGGCGTGTCTTGGCATCGAAGTTTGTGCCGCCGTCCTTGAAGCCGCCGCCACGGATGATCTGCATCATGGCCTGTGTGAGCTCATAGTGGTCGATGGGGAACTGGTCGGTGTCCCAGCCATTCTGGTAGTCGCCACGGTTGGCGTCGATGCTGCCGAGCATGCCGGCATCCACGGCGCAGGCGAGCTCGTGCTCAAAGGTGTGGCCGGCGAGGGTGGCGTGGTTGACCTCGATATTCACCTTGAAGTCCTTGTCGAGGTTGTGTGCACGGAGGAAGCCGATCACGGTCTCCGTGTCAACGTCATATTGGTGCTTGGTGGGCTCCATGGGCTTGGGCTCGATGAGGAATGTGCCCTTGAAGCCCTTGGCACGTGCGTAGTCGCGTGCCATGGTGAGCATGGTGGCCATGTGCTCCTTCTCGCGCTTCATGTCGGTGTTGAGGAGGCTCATGTAGCCTTCACGGCCGCCCCAGAACACATAGTTGGTGCCGCCCAGCTCGATGGTGGCATCGATGGCGTTCTTGATCTGGACGATGGCACGGGCCACGACGTCGAAGTCGGGGTTGGTGCTGGCACCGTTCATATAGCGTTTGTTGCCAAAGACGTTGGCAGTGCCCCACAGCAGCTTGATGCCCGTCTCGGCCTGCTTCTGCTTGAGGTAGGCAACGACCTCCTTGAGATTCTTCTCATAGCTCTCTACGTCGGCAGCCTCGGCCACGAGGTCGATGTCGTGGAAGCAGTAGTATTCGATGCCGAGCTTCTGCATGATCTCAAAACCGGCGTCGGCCTTTTCCTTGGCAGCCTGAACGGGGTCGGGGTTGGTGTTCCAAGGGAATGACTTCGTGCCGCCGCCAAACTGGTCGGCGCCTTCGGCACAGAGTGTATGCCACCATGCCATGGCGAACTTGAACCATTCGCTCATCTTCTTGCCCATGACGACGCGGTCGCGGTCGTAGTAGCGGTATGCCAGAGGATTCTTGCTCTCAACGCCTTCAAACTTGATGGCGGGGATTTCGGGGAAATACTGTTTCATTGTGATTGGTTATTTTAGTTTATGGGTTTGGTTTCTATAAAGGTTTATGGGATGAGTGCCCTCCAGCGCTCGTAGGCATCGCGGTAGGCTGCGGCGTTCTGCGTGTCGGGCTCTATGACCTGAAGCTTTTGCAACGCTGCGAAGGCTTCGCGATGGTCGGCATAGATGCCGGCTCCGATGCCGGCTCCGCGTGCTGCGCCCACGCTGCCATCGGTGTCGCACAGCTCAATGGTGGCACCCGTCACGCTGGCCAGCGTGTCGCGGAAGATGGGGCTGAGGAACATATTGGCACGACCGGCGCGTATGGTCTTGAGCTCCATGCCCATCTCCTTCATTATCTCCATGCCGTAGGCAAAACTGAAGACGATGCCCTCCTGCGCCGCACGCAGCATGTGTGCCTGCGTGTGGGTGTTGAAGTTGATGCCGTGAATGCAGGCCCCCACCTCGCGGTTGCAAAGCACGCGCTCGGCACCGTTGCCGAAAGGCAGGATGCTGAGGCCGGCCGCACCGATGGGCGCTGTGGCGGCGAGGTCGTTCATCTCGGCGTATGATGCCGTGGCGTTGCCATTGAGCGGCGAAGCCACGATGCGACGCATCCACGAGTTGAGGATGCCTGTGCCGTTGATGCACAGCAGCACGCCGAGGCGCGGGTCGGCCGCTGTGTGGTTGACGTGTGCGAAGGTGTTGACACGGCTCTGGGGGTCATAGCCCACCTGTCCGAGCACACCATATACCACCCCCGAGGTGCCTGCCGTCGTGGCAGCCTCACCGGGCTCGAAGACGTCGAGCGACAGGGCATTGTTGGGCTGGTCGCCGGCACGGTAGGTGACGGGTGTCCCGGCGGCGAGTCCGAGCTCTTCGGCCACCTGCTGCGTCACCTCGCCCTGCCGGCCGAAGGTGGGCACGATGTCTGCCAACATCGTCGAAGGGATGCCATAGTAGTCGAGAAGGAACTGTGCGGGGGTGTCGGTGGCGAAGTCCCACATGATGCCTTCGGAGAGGCCGCTGACGGTAGTGGCGGCACAACCCGTGAGGCGTGCGGCGATATAGTCGCCGGGGAGCATTATCTTATATATCTTCTCGAAGGTCTCGGGCTCGTTCTCGCGCACCCAGGCCAGCTTGGCGGCGGTGAAGTTGCCCGGCGAGTTCAGCAGATGGCTGAGGCACTGCCGGCTGCCGATGGCCTCGAAAGCCTGACGGCCGTAGGGCACGGCGCGCGAGTCACACCATATTATGGCATCGCGCAGGGCGCGCAAGTCGCGATCCACGCACACGAGGCCGTGCATCTGATAGCTGATGCCGATGGCCTTGACGTCGGCGGGGGCGGCGTTGCCCTGACGCATGATGTCGGCAGTGGCAAGTTTAAGGTACTGCCACCACGCCTCGGGCTGCTGTTCCGCCCATCCTGCCTTGACGGCCTTGATGGGAGCTTCTGTTTTAGGATAGAAAGCGGAAGCAACACACTGTCCGCTCTGTGCATCTACCAGCGAAGCCTTGACGCTGGAACTGCCGATGTCGTAACCTAAGAGATACATAACTGATGTGAAAATGCCTTCTGTTTTTGTTTAAACGTGGTGCAAAAGTAGGTGTTTCGCCGAGACGTGATGCAAAATAATGTCTTATTTATGCTCCAAAATCGTCTCATCATGCCTTGTGTTCTACTTTTCCACAACAAATTAGACATTATTCTCACAACTCGTCGCACTCGGCCAGCCATGCCGAGGCAGTAGCGTCGCTGGGCATGCGCCAGTCGCCACGTGGTGACAGACTCACGCTGCCCACCTTGGGGCCGTCGGGCATACATGAGCGCTTGAACTGCTGGCTGAAGAAGCGGCGGTAGAAGGTGGTGAGCCCGTGCTTGATGGTGTCGATGGTGTATGTGTCACGGAAGGCGAGCTGCGCCAGATAGTAGATCTTAGAAGGACGGAAGCCCCATCTCAGGGCGTAGTAGATGAAGAAGTCATGAAGCTCGTATGGCCCTACGAGGTCTTCGGTCTTCTGCTCTATCTCGCCCTGGTCGTTGGCAGGCAGCAGCTCGGGGCTGATGGGCGTCGCCACGATGTCGAGGAGCGTGGCGCGCACATCGTCGTCGTGTTGCTGCGCCACCCATTTCACGAGATGTCGGACAAGCGTCTTGGGCACACCGGCGTTGACGCCATACATCGACATCTGGTCGCCGTTGTAGGTGCACCATCCCAGTGCAAGCTCTGAGAGATCGCCGGTGCCGATGACAAGGGCATTCTCCTTGTTGGCGACATCCATGAGAATCTGTGTGCGCTCACGTGCCTGGCTGTTCTCGTAGGTGACGTCGTGGACGCTGATATCGTGACCGATATCCTCAAAATGCTGCTGCACGGCGCGGCCTATGGGAATCTCACGCACGGTGACTCCGAGCTTCCGCATGAGAGAGAGAGCGTTGGTATAGGTGCGGTCGGTGGTGCCGAAGCCCGGCATCGTGATGCCGATGATGCCCTTGCGGCTGAGGTCGAGCAGGGCGAAAGCCCTCACGGCGACGAGCAGAGCGAGCGTTGAGTCGAGACCGCCAGAGATGCCTATCACGACGTTGTGGGCCTGCGTGTGCGACAGACGCTTGGCAAGGGCCTCGGCCTGAATGCTGAAGATTTCCTCACAACGCTCGTCGAGGTGCCTGCCCTGCGGCACGAAGGGGTGCGGGTCGATGGTGCGGCTGAGTTCGAACTCGTGAGTGGTGATGAGTGCACTCTCCACGACAGGCATCGCCGTAGCGGCATAGTGTGCTGCCGAGGCCGTGAAGGTGGTGTTGGTGCGGCGGTGTATGCGCAGGCGCTCCACGTCAATCTCGCTCTCCACGAGCTGCGGCTTGAGGCTATGGTTCTCGCCCGAGCGCAGCAGCACGCCGTTCTCGGCAATGAAGACCTTGCCGCTGAAGAGAAGGTCCTGGCTGCTCTCGCCGAAACCGGCAGCGGCATAGACATAGCCCGAGATGGTGCGGGCACTCTGCCCCACGATGAGGTTGCGCAGATAGCTGCGCTTGCCAACGAGGTCGTTGTCGGCACTGAGGTTGAAGATAATCTCGGCACCCTCGAGGGCGAGACGGCTCGACACGGGAATGGGTGCCCACAGGTCCTCGCAGATCTCAATGGCGAAGGTACATGTCGGGGTGCGGAAGAGCTGACGCGCGCTGAGGGCCACCTGCTGGCCGGCAAGCCACACCTGCGCACCATCGGGGATGTCGTCGGCACTGGCAAACCACCTGCGCTCGTAGAACTCGCCGTAGTTGGGCAGATAGGTCTTGGGCACGATGCCCAGGATCTTACCCTTCTGCACCACGGCGGCGCAGTTGAGCAGCATGCCCCTGTAGGCCACGGGCATGCCGACAATGGTGATGATGTCGAGTGAGCGCGAGAAATTCATGAGGTGAATGAGGGCTGCCTCGGCCTCGTCGATGAGCAGATGCTGGGCGAAGAGGTCACCGCAGGTGTAGGCCGTCATGGAAAGTTCTGGCATGCATATTATCTCGACACCTCGGCCCTCGGCCTGAATGACGAGGCTCTCTATGCTCTGAACGTTGCTGCGCGGGTCGGCGACACGCACCTCGGGCACGCCTGCCGCTATCTTCACGAATCCGTTATTCATAGTATTCCTTATTAATATATATGTAAGTTTGGGCGCAAAAGTACAAAAAGAACTTAACAGGGCAAATAAAATACCTGAAAAGTTTGCATACTACGCGGGAAAATAGTTTCTTTGCACACGCGATTCGACTTAACAGGCATCGCAGCTAATCATATCTAAGTAATCAATATTAATTAACCCCCAAGACTAACAACTATGTCAAAGAAATTTGTATGCACCGTTTGTGGCTACATCCACGAAGGTCCCGAACCGCCCGAGAAATGCCCCGTTTGCAAGCAGCCTGCAAGCAAGTTCCGCGAGCTGAAGGAAGATAAGCTTGACTTCGTCACAGAGCATGTCGTAGGCATCGCAAAGGGTGTTGACCCCGAGATTCTCGAAGGCCTGCACGCTCATTTCGAGGGTGAGTGCTCGGAGGTGGGAATGTATCTGGCCATGAGCCGTCAGGCCGACCGCGAGGGCTATCCCGATGTCGCCGAGGCTTTCCGCCGCTATGCCTTCGAAGAGGCCGACCATGCCGCTCGTATCGCCGAGCTGCTCGGCGAGTGCGTCTGGGACACCAAGACGAACCTGAAGAAGCGCATGGAGGCTGAGAGCGGAGCTTGCGCCGGCAAGATGGCTATCGCCAAGAAGGCCAAGGAGCTGGACCTCGACGCCATCCACGACACCATCCACGAGATGGCCAAGGATGAGGCACGCCACGGCCGCGGCTTCGAAGGACTCTACAAGCGCTACTTCGAATAAGCGACAGCCAGAAACGCTAAGACAGCGTCACGCTAAGACAACGCCCCGGGTGAACGATGCCACCCGGGGCGTCTTTGTCTGGGTAATGCTCACTCAGGGCAGCATCGATGCCACACGACCTTCGCACACTTCTGCCCTACGGCACAGAAGCATCGACACAACAACTCATGCACATAAAGCAAAAAAATGTCGGCGATTGTGCTTACTTTACGGGAGAATTATGTATCTTTGCCCCGTGGATGCAGTTAGCCCACGTTCGTGGGACAATTGGCCCACGTTCGTGGGATGATTAGCCCACGTTCGTGGGATGATTGGCCCACGTTCGTGGGACAAGCGTAACCCCTGGGCGATGAGGCAACAGCCCCTGGGCGATGAGGCAACAGCCCCTGGGCGATGAGGCAACAGCGCCAGGGCGATGAGGCAACAGCCACATAAACTACTCAACTTACCATCAACAACAAACAACCATGAGCAACAACACCATTGATTACACATTGAAGCTTCGTCCGGAGAGAGCTTCCGACAAGAAGCAGCGACGGGTCTATTCCAGCCCCGTGTTCAGAGAGAAAGTTGACAGCAAAGACATCGCCAGCGAGCTAGTATCCTCGACGACGCTGACAGAGACCGACATCATAGCCGTGCTGACAGGCCTCAGCGAGAGGCTGGCATCCCACCTGCGTAGCGGCGAGCTGGTGACGCTCGAGGGCATCGGCTCGTTCGGCGTTCGCTTAAAGAGCGAACAAGGCACAGACCGCAAAGGACGCCTGACGACGAAAGACACACGGGTGAGCGGCATCCTGTTCCGCCCCTCCGAGGAATTTCTCACCAAGGTCAGGGACGTGCACTTCCGTCTGACCGCCGGTCCTCGCATCAAGATGCCTGACGATGAAGAAATCCTGCAAAAGCTCAACGAGCACTTTGCTACAAAGGACTTTATAACATGTCCCGTTCTGGCCGACAAGCTAAGTGTGTCGAAACGACGCAGCTATCAGATAGCAGCACGGCTGGTGGAGCAAGGCATCCTCTCGCGCCGTGGCCGCGGCTCAACGACCCACTACGTTCTCGGCGAGAAGGGCTCGTCGGCACATACGCACTGACAAGCAAGGACACACCTTTACATGACAATCCTCGCTTCACCCTCAAAGGCGCACAACTCGGCAGCCAGGGTGTTGAGGTTGTGGAATCGGCTGTAGTCGCTGTCGGCGGGAGCAGCGCCGACACCTCCCATCGCGTCGAGTTCCCATGGTGCCAGGATGAGGAGCGAGCCACTGGCACACGCTTCAAAACGCTTTCTCTCGGGTTTCCAGTAGCGTCCGATGGGTGTCTTCTGCAGGTGTATCAGCGGGAATCGTCGTCTGAGACACTCATCCTTCATCAACGACTCGCCACGTGAGATGCCGGGAGTGATGATGACAGTGCCGCCTGTCATGACTGCCGCCTCCCAGCGGCGACGGTCGGCGGCATAGTCGTCAGTAGTCTCGTAGGGCAGACGGCTCACGGGGTGGCGACGATGGCACATCACCTGCACCCTGCGCGGCCATCTCAGCAAGAAGAGGTTGCCAAAGGCCCCATAGCTGCGCTGCCCTATCTTGACATGCAGACAACGCCGCAGGAAGTCGGGCAGGACATGGCACAGCATGGCTCGACGGGGATTGTCGAACACATAGGCTATCATAGCCTGGCGATGGCGCTCGTCGAGGCACACGGTGTCGTCGTAGTTGTCATCGAAAAGTGGGCGCTGTTGCCGCCCCACGCAGGCATAGTATTCCTGACGCTGCTTCTTAGACAATGCACGCACGAGGTCGCCTTCGTTGTCGTGGATGGCGGACTTCTCGCGTAGCCACGCGGGGGCATCGTCGCGTGTACAGGCGTCGGGGACAGGCCGGTTGGAAGAGGAAGGCAGCCCCTGTTGCTGCTGCCAAAGGCTGGTGCATGCGGCCTTGAAGGCCTGCATGATATCGCCGAGGCTCCATTGCATGGGTTGCATGACTTCTATAACGCCATGGAAATGATCGGGCATACACACGCACGCGTGTACCGCCACATGATTGCCGTGCGCCTGCTGTCGGGCAGGAGTCTGTTGCCATAATGCTTGCACGGCCTCACCCAGAGGTGTGAGCACCAGGCGCTCGCCCCGCATCATGGCAGCGGGAGAGGGGGCCACGGCGGAGGGGGAGGGGGCGGGGGCTTCGCGGCCGAGATCGGTCGCGAATGGGGGAGCGGGCCAAGCGGACTTTGACACAGACACGGAGCCGGGCGCAAGAACGGGCGCAGAGCCGGAGCCGGGCGCTAGAACTGGCGCAGAGCCAAGAACGGGCGCAGAGCCGGAGCCGGGCGCAGGGCCAGAGCTGGGCGCAGAGCCGGAGCTGGGCGCAGAGCCGGAGCCGGGCGCAGAGCCGGAGCCGGGCGCAGGGTCCAGAACGGCCGGGCCGGGTGCAGAGCCTAGAACGGCTGTGGACGCGGAGGCAGTTTCGGAAGCGGAAGCAGGGACTGTAGCAGACGTGAAGCGCGAAAGGAGGCGTTCACGACCGCTCACCACAAGCGTGATGAGATATGTGCCACGGCCATAATAGTCATGGCCGGCGTTACGTGGGCGATAAGGTGACGTTTCCATGGTGCTTGAGCAAGGGTCGGAATATGCTGTAGCCTTAGGCTGTGCGGAGCTGCTCGAGGGCGCGGCAGAGTTGGTCGGGGCATGATGTGGGCTTTGCGCCACAACGGATGCCATCGAGACGGGAGATGACGTCCTCGGCCTTTTTGCCTATCACGAGGCGGCTTAGACCCTGAAGGTTGCCGTTGCAACCGCCGAGGAACGATACTTGCTGGATGACGTTGTTGTCATCGGCCACGACATCGATGAGCTTGGAACATGTGCCGTGGGTCTGATACTGAATGTGTTTCATAATTACCGTTATTTGAGAGCGTGGAAATTAGACTTTAATAAAAAGGGGAAAGGGGAAGAGAAGGAAGGGGTGGCGACGGAAAGGAGGGGGCGGCGACGGAAAGGAGAGACGACGACGGAAAGGAGAGACGACGACGGAAAGGAGAGACGACGACGGAAAGGAGGGGCGACGACGGAAAGGAGGGGCGGCGACGGAAAGGAGGGGGCGGCGACCAAAAGGAGGGGGCGGCGACCGAAAGGAGGGGCGGCGACGGAAAGGAGGGGCGACGACGGAAAGGAAGGGGCGGCGACGGAAAGGAAGGGGCGGCGACGGAAAGGAAGGGGCGGCGACGGAAAGGAGGGGCGACGACGGAAAGGAGGGGCAGCGACGCGATTAGTTGCCATCGGGCTTGAGGGCCTCGAAGAATGGCGAGTCACACCACTGGAAAGTGTCGGGGTTGTCGGGATGAGCGGGGTCGAAGCCCTGGAAGTCACGCAACTCAGACGTCAGCGGGATGTTGAGGCGGAGCATCTCCGTGAGCACACACTTGGCCACCTCGTAGGCACCATAAGGATTGAAGTGAGTGTTGTCCTTGAACTCGGACGTCTGCCCCGGGAATGTTCCGGCAGGATAGTGTACCAGTGCACGCTTGCTGCCCTCCTCGCCGAGAGTCTCGAAGAGGGTGCGTGTGAGTTCGTGTAGCTCGATGACCGGCACCCCCTCGCGCTTGGCCACCCATCGCATGGCTTCGGGGTACTCGCCATGTGTCTCCTGCAAGGCGCCGTTCGTGAAGGCCCTGCGCTGTGTCGGCGTGGCAAAGAGCGGCGTGGCACCCTTGGCGCGTGTGAGGTCGATGAATGTCTTCAGTGCAGTGGCGAAGTTATAGTAGGGTCCGTCGCCGGGGCGGTGCTGCTTCTGGTCGTTGTGTCCGAACTCTGCCACGAGGTAGTCGCCGGGACGCATCATGGAGAGAGCCTTGTCGAGACGTCCCACCTGTATGAAGGTCGATGCCGTCTCACCGCTCTCGGCGAAGTTGGCGATGCACACGCGGTCGGAGAACCAACGTGTCACCATCTGTCCCCACGATGCCCAGGGCTCGTAGTCCTGATCGACGACGGTGGAGTTGCCGCAGAGGAAGATGGTGGTTGCCGTGGTGTCGGGTTCGATGCTGAGTGCGGCGCAGGCAGGTGCCGTGCCGTTGACCTCGATGGTGAGACGGTCGTCCCAGTTGAGCTTGGTGCGTTCGCGTTCCTTGATGCGGACGTAGCGCTGCTCGTTGATCCTGGGAGAGTGCTTGTTGACCACGAAGGACACCTTCCGCAGCTCGCCCTTGCGTGTCGTGAGGTTCTCGACGAGGAGACGTCGGCTCTCGGCCCTGACGGTGGTGTTGGCGCTACGCCGACTTGAGCCGAGCCACAGCGTGACTCGATAGTTGCCATCGGGCACCCTGAGGCTGAAGAAGAAAGGCGTCTGTTGCGCGAGGTTGGCTGGCGAGGCTATGAAGTCGAAACCGTAGTCGGTGTCGGCACTGTAGCGGTCGGCCGCAGATACAGCGGTGGCATGGCTGAGACGGAGCTTCTTCTCCGGCACGAAAGAGAAGGTCTGTGCCGAAGCATTGACGAGCAGCAGCATCGCTGCCGCCATCATGGAGAGACGTTTTACAAGCATAGGAAAAGTACTTTTTGGTGACATATCTGGGGACAAAGATAGTCAAAAGTTGGGGCTTGAGCGGCATATTGGTGATATATTTTGCGTGTTACAGCAAAAAAATATTGTTTTTTGTTTGCCAAGTCGCAGAAAAGCTCTATCTTTGCAGCCGATTTCAGCGAGCATCGCTGCCGACATGGCTCAGTTGGTAGAGCAACGCATTCGTAATGCGTGGGTCCGGGGTTCGAGTCCCCGTGTCGGCTCCAAGATAGAACAGACGAGTCGCAGAGTGCCTTTTGCCATGAGGTGCACTGCGATTTCTTCATTTAATGACGTCATGAAGAAAGAGACGATTATCATAACGTGTGCAGCGCTGCTGGGAAGCTTGGGCTTAGGCGTCATGCTGTGGCACGACCTCATGGGTTCGCCCTTCGAGCTCACAGAGCCGGCATACGTGTATGTCCGCCCTGACACCGACACAGACGCCATCGTCCGCCAGCTTCGCTATAATGCTCATGCAACGAGCGTTCGCGGCTTCACGTGGGGTGCGCGGCTTCTGGGCTACACCCCTCGCACAGGACGCTACGTTGTGCGTCCCGGCGACTCGATGCTTACCGTGTTGCGTCGCATGCGTAACGGCCATCAGGAACCCGTGCGACTGACGCTGCCTTCCACTCGCGGCCTTAACCGCGTGGCGGGAGTGTTGGGTCGCAAGCTCATGCTCGACTCGGCGATGGTGGCCAATGCCTTTGCCGACTCGGCATTCATAGCCTCCACGGGCTACACGACGGCGACATTCCCTGCCCTCTTCATCCCCGACACCTACGAGGTCTATTGGGACATCACGCTTGACGAGCTTATGGAACGTCTGAAGCGCGAGAACGAAGCCTTCTGGCAGCGCAACGGGCGTTCCGACAGCGCGACGGCCATGGGTCTCACGCGCGAGGAGGTATATACCCTGGCCAGCATTGTCGATGAGGAGACGGCCTCCACGGCCGAGAAGCCCGAGGTGGCCGGTCTGTACCTCAACCGTCTGCACATCGACATGCCCCTTCAGGCCGACCCGACGGTGAAGTTTGCCGTCGGCGATGAGACCCTGCGACGCATCACCGGCGAGCATCTGGCCACGGAGAGTCCCTACAACACCTACAAGCACACGGGACTGCCTCCAGGTCCCATACGCATAGCCACGCAGGCGGGCATCGACGCCGTGCTGCATGCCACGCGCCACACCTATATATATATGTGCGCGCGCGAGGACTTCAGCGGTCGCCACAACTTTGCCACCACCTTCGGCGAGCATCAGAACAACGCCCGCCGCTACCAGCGTGCCCTGAACGCCCGTGGCATAAAATGACATACAAACACTGACATACAAATGAGCGCAACACTACGTTTCCAAGTCGTGGGCGAAGCCTTCAAGAAGCGCCCCATCGACGTGCCCGCCCCCAGCGAGCGCCCCTCAGAGTTCTTTGCCAAGTATGTGTTCACGCGTGAGAAGATGCACAAGTACCTTCCGCTGCCGACCTACGAGCGCATGATGGAAGTGATAGACGGCGAGGCGACGCTTGACCTCCAGACGGCCGACATCGTTGCCGAGGGCATGAAGCGCTGGGCCATGGAGCTCGGCGCGACACACATCACGCACTGGTTCCAGCCTCTGACGGAAGGCACAGCCGAGAAGCACGACGGCTTCGTGGAGCATGACGGCAAGGGCGGCATGGTGGAAGAGTTCAACGGCAAGCAGCTTGTGCAGCAGGAGCCTGACGCGAGTTCGTTCCCCAGCGGGGGCATACGCTCCACCTTCGAGGCACGCGGCTACTCGGCTTGGGATCCGGCATCGCCGGTCTTCGTCATCGGCGACACGCTGATGATTCCCACTGTGTTCATCTCATTCACCGGCGAGGCCCTCGACTACAAGGCCCCGCTGAAGAAAGCCCTTCATGCCCTCGACCGCGCCGCCACCGACGTGGCACGCCTCTTCTACCCCGACGTGAAGCGCGTGCACACCAACCTCGGCTGGGAGCAGGAATACTTCCTCATCGACGAGGGTCTGTATGCCGCACGTCCCGACCTGCTGATGACGGGCCGCACACTGATGGGTCACGACTCTGCCAAGAACCAGCAGATGGACGACCACTACTTCGGTTCCATCCCCGAGCGTGTGGCGGCCTTCATGAAAGACCTTGAGATACAGGCCCTGGAGCTTGGCATCCCCTGCAAGACGCGCCACAACGAGGCCGCGCCCAACCAGTTTGAGCTGGCTCCGATCTTCGAGGAGACGAACCTCGCCGTGGATCACAACATGCTCCTGATGATGCTCATGAAGAAGGTGGCGCGCAAGCACGGCTTCCGCTGTCTGCTGCACGAGAAGCCCTTCGCCGGCGTCAACGGCTCGGGCAAGCACAACAACTGGAGCCTGTCCACCGACACCGGCATCCTACTGCACGGCCCCGGACGCCTGCCTCGCACGGCCGACAAGGACGCCGTGAACCGCGAGAACCTACGATTCATAACATTCATCGTAGAGACGCTGCTCGCCGTGCACCGCCACAACGGCCTCATCAAGGCCAGCATCGTCAGCGCCACAAACGCCCACCGCCTCGGCGCCAACGAAGCGCCGCCGGCCATCATATCGAGCTTCCTTGGCAAGCAGCTCAATGACGTGCTCGACCATCTGGAGCAGACTACCGACGACACCATCTCACTGAGCAGCAAACATGAGTTGCGGCTCGACATCCCACAGATTCCGGAATTGCTCATCGACAACACCGACCGCAACCGCACGTCGCCGTTCGCCTTCGTGGGCAATCGCTTTGAGTTCCGTGCCGTGGGTGCCGAGGCCAATTGCGCCAGCGCCATGATAGCCCTCAATGCCGCTGTTGCCGAGACACTGGCCGACTTCCGTCAGCGCGTGGATGCCCTGACAGCCGACGGCATGACGACGATGGCAGCCGTGCTGCGCCTCGTGCGCGAGGACATCACAGCATGCCGCGCCATCCGCTTCGACGGCAACGGCTACAGCAATGAGTGGCGCGAGGAGGCCGAGCGCCGCGGCCTTGACACAGAGGCATCGGTGCCGCTCGTCATAGACCGCTACCTTGATGCTGCCAGCGTTGAGATGTTCGCTAAGACGCATGTCTTCACGCGCGCCGAGCTTGAGGCCCGCAACGAGATAAAATGGGAGACGTACACCAAGAAGGTGCAGATTGAGGCTCGCGTGTTCGGCGACCTGTGCCTGAACCACATCATCCCCGTAGCGACACGCTACCAGAGCCAGCTCATAGACAACGTACACAAGCTACGCGAGATCTTCAGCGACGAGGAGGCCATGACGCTGTCATCGGACAACGTGCAGCTCATCCGCCAGATTGCCGCTCACACAACTTACATCACCAAGAATGTGGAACGCCTCGTGGAGGCTCGCAAGGTGGCCAACCGCATCGAGAACATTCGCGAGAAAGCCATCGCCTACCATGACACGGTGGCACCTCTGATTGAGGATATACGCTATCACGTTGACAAGCTCGAGCTCGTGGTTGACGATGAGCTGTGGCCGTTGCCCAAGTACCGCGAAATGCTGTTCATAAGATAAGCCTGCGTTGCCGGCCTCGGCACGGAAGGAAACGGAAATTCCACGGATTGCAGACGTGGCGCAGCAAGCGCCGACATCGCAATCCGTGGAATTGCTGTTACTGGACGTATGTAGCTTATGTTGGAGGGTGCGGCTACATCAGTTGATGAGGAAGACCTTCGTCTGGCCGTTGTAGGTGCAGCGCACGGTGGCGCGTCCGTCAACGAGCTTTCCGACTTCGGTCGTCACGGCAGGGTCGGACGCCTTGACGCTGACCACCGACGATGCCTGCACAGGGGCATAGAGCTGATATGTGCGCGCCTCTGTGAAGCCGTTAGCGTTACTGCTGTGTATAGGCTCGGAGGGTATGGCCAGCTCACGGCCATCCACGGCAATAGTCACCGTGGGTGTGGCCGGCGGCTCGCACGTAGCCCCGGCCTTGGCAAAGCCGATGCCGTGGAGATCCATGAGACCAACGGGTCGCACGGGCGCCAGCGACTTGCCCCACTGAGGGCGCCGTCCGTGTTCGGGCTGCTTCACCTCGGGGCCTTCGACGATGAGGAAGATGGCATGTTTGCCCGTGAGGCCCTCCACTTCGGGCACGCTGACGCAGAAGGTCTGCGGCCGTCGCTGGGCATCGGCAGGGACATCCACGACAGCTATCTCACGGCCGTGCCACACGTCATTGGCGTATGGGCCATCGAGCATCACACGAATGCGAAATGCGCCATGGCCCCCCGGCGTGAGGTTGAGGCAGAGGCGTGTGCCGTCGCCCTTTGATGTGCCGACGAAGGGGGGCACACCCTTTGCCCACTTGTCAAGACCTCCGAACCCGAAGTACTTGAAACCAATGATGCCTCCGTTCTGCACTCCGGCGAGATCCATGTGGTTGCTCCACACGTCATGGTTGTCCTGCATCCAGTCGTTGCTGCCGGGGCCGGTCATGTAGCAGGCAATACCAGCAGAGTAGTAGGCATAGGGCGGGAGTCCGAATATCTGGAAGCCCTCGCTCGTCACCTCGCCACCGCAATACTCCTTGCCATTGGCGGCACGGGCTGTCCACTCGCCAGTCTTGGAGTAGGGGTCGTAGCCAGTGATGCGCACCTGTCCGCCCTTGGCCACGGGCTTCTTGTCCCACTCGATCTTCACGGGTGCCACCATAGCCTGACGGGCATTGGCGAAGCCGCGTGGCGGACGGTGGTAGAAGATGTACCACTGTCCGTTGATTTCCTGCAGCGAGCCGTGGGTGTTGTGGGCAGCGTTGGAGGTGGTGAGTGCCGAGCCGTCCTCGTTGAGCACCACGCCGCGTGAATCTACAACGCACCCACCGGCACGCCATGGGCCGAGGGGCGAGTCGCCATAGGCATAGCGCAGCGTGGAGTTAGAGTAGCCCAGACCATACTCGGCGCCGCTGAAGCCCGAGAACACCATCACGTACTTGTTGCCCACCTGACGTATGCTACTGGCCTCGAAGAAGTTGAAGTCCAGCGGGTTCTGGTCTTTGTAGAGGGCTGGATAGGTCGTACCTTCGGGGTCACGCAAGCGTCCGTCGGGCGTGCTTGCCGGCAGGAAGTAGTCGTGGACCTCGGTGCCGGGGCGCACGGCAAACATATTGTCTGGGTCGAGCTCGTAGGCTGTGGAATGCTGGAAGCCATAGAACACGTAGGCTCGGTAGCCACGTCCGAAGTCGGGATCCTTGCGGTCTGTCACCGTCTCGACGAAGACGCTGGGGTCGAAGTCGATGAGTGAGCCATCGACACATGCACGGCCATCGGGGGTGAGGTTGACAGGCGTGAACGGCCCGTCGGGGCGGTCGCCTTTGCACACCATTCCCACACGTTGCCAGCCACGTGAATGTGGATAGAGCCAATAGGTTTTCTTGCCCGTGGCCTTGTCACGGACCTCCACAAGGTCGGGGGCGAACATAGTGTCCCAGCGTCCGTCAACGAAGTAAGTGAACAGCGCACCCTCATCGCGCCACTGTGTGAGGTCTTCGACGGGAGCCGACCATGCGTGGACATCGTTGCCGCAGTACTCGGTGTAGTGTGTGTCGTGCGACCCGATGATGTATGCACGGTACTTGCCGGGATGGTCGGGATCCTCGAACACGCGGGGCTCACCGTCGGGCAGATGCTCCCACAGCGGGAGGTAGGGGTTCTGTGCACTGACGCCAGAGGCGAGGCAGAACATGATGGCTAAAGCAGTGTGTCTCATAAGTTATAGGTTGTTTAGGGGTGTTGGGCTATCTCACCACGACTTTCCTGCCGTTGCGGATGTAGAGTCCCGCCTTTGGCGTAGAGGGAACACGTCGTCCGCTGATGTCGTAGGTCACTGTGGGTGTGGGCTGAGCTGCCACGGGTGTCTGTGCGACATCGACCGTACCGCTGAGCTGTACCCTTTGTGACACCGACCAGCGTGATGTCCCGCTCTCGCTGTCCACGGCCTGCACCTGATACTCATAGAGGCAGGCATACTCGAGTCCGCTGACAGTGTACCGTGTGTCGGTGATGTCTTTCACTGTGACCCATTCGCCATAAGTAATGATGTTGCGGCGTGTGCTGCGCTGACGTGCTGACGGTTGCCTGCGGGCATGAGCCTTGCGGCGTGCGAGACGCTGGTTGGCGTAATCGCTCCAGTCTTCGCCGGCTTCGGTGTCGGAGTAGAAGTAGTCGTAGAGGCTTTCGAGGACAGACATATCTCCGTCGGCAATGAGCACGAAGGACATGTAGAAACGATTCTTGGTGTTGCCGTTGGAACGGAAACATACTTTGGCCTCCGAGGGTACGTTATCAAACTGCACTTCAATGAGATACTCGTCGTTGGGTTCGGTGGTGAAGACATCGAGCTCGTTGTCATTGGCATCGAGGAGCACGACCTCTACCGTCGTGTTGTCGGCTACGCCGCTGCTGTTAAGCCAACTCTCCACGCCCAGATACATGCTCAGTTGCCGGCTCTTGAGGTTGGTGAGCAGAGGTGTGGTGAGAAAACCGCTGGCTCTGCTCGAACCCAGCTTGGCGCCATTAGTGCCTTTATATACCTTCGAGCCTGTCCAGCCACTCTCGACGGTATAGTCGTCGAGTCTTGAGGACAAGTCCGTGGAGCCATCCTTCTCGTCGTAGAACTTCTCGAAGTCCTCTATCAGAGCGCAGTACTCGAGGATGTCATCGCCCGACGGGTCATCGTTGACAGTAACTTGGCGATAGCGCAGGTTGTAGGACACGGCACCCTCGACCTCGCCCCACGATGCCACAAACGAGCGCTTTTCCACACTGAGAGGAGTGTCGTCGAGCACAGGGACGGCCATCTTGGAATCGTACATGAAGTTGAAGCTGATGAGGTCATTGCTCTCGGTGATGTCAGTAATGGACTTCTGCATCAGCTTTGTGCCGTCGGTGTTGGAGTTATAGAGGATTGCCTTCGGCATGCTGTCGTCGGTGAGCGAGGTGTTGCCGGTAGGTCCGGGATAGAGGTCACCCCTGACATTACGTATCATCTCGTTGTAAGTGCTGCCGCTCTTCGCCGACCCATCGGCGGCGAAGATGGTCATGCGTTGACGCGAGGTGGTGTTGTTGACGACATTGTTTTCCCATGCCGAGCGGTCGTAATCGACATGCGTGATCATCATGCCGTGGCCATAGGCCTCGCTGTCCCAGCCACGATGCTGGTGATTGGCGAGGAGGTAATACTCGTCGTGGTTGGCATCGTTGTAAACGATGTATGCCTCCGGCTCGTCCTCGATGGGCTTAAGGCCTGTGACGGCAGTCTTGGAGTTGAGTTCGGTGGGTGTGAGCCAGCCATTGTACATACGCTCGTAGGCTGTGTAGCCAGCCGGACAGTAGCCATCGCCATTGTAGCAGCCGTAGTCCATCAGACTCCACACACTCATGCCGAAGTTGTCTCCATTGCTGCGAGTGTCATAGAAGTCGGGCAGGCCCAGGCAGTGGCTATATTCATGGCACATGGTGCCGATGCCGTCGAGGGTGCTGCCGCTGGTGCCCGCCAGCTCGGAGCCGCAGGCGTAGGTGTTCACGGTGATGCCATTGTAGGTGAGACTGCTTCCTGTCGAACTAATTAGATCCCACTGATGAGGCCACACAGTGTTCTCACTGGCGCCACTGGCCTCGCCATAGCCGGCATAGGTGATATATACGTTCTCGACCTCGCCGTCGCCGTCCCAGTCATAGTCGGCAAAGTTGACTTCGTTCTTCACGCCATCGATGGCATCGTGGATCATCTCGCCGACATTGGGTTCGTCATTATCTTGGTTCTTACCGTAGTAGCTCATGTTCTTGCTCAGCGTGACAGGGCCGGCGATGTCGAAGGTCACATGCAACTGGCCGTAGCTCTGGTCGAGGAAATACTCATGCACCGACCCATAGTTGTCGCCATAGGGATTGTCTTCTGAGTTCAGGATCTGGTTATAGACCTCCTTAATTTTAGAGGCTGGGGTTGTCAGCTTTACATCGTTGAAGTTTACGAGTATGAGAAGACCCTTCTTATGCATATCATCGGTCTGCTCAGTGGCATCAGGGGCACGCTTGACACGGCGTGCGGCCTTGAGGCTGGAGTCATGAAGCAGCTTGCGCATCTTCTCGGCATGGGGGCGACGCTGGGCAGCGCGCTCCTCGACACGCTCACGCCACATACGGCTGACGTCGCGGGTGTCAACGACCCACTGCCCGGAACTGCTCTGGCGCATGGGGATGCCGTCGGGGGTCGTGTAGAAATGGAATGTCTCATCGCCACGCAACATCACCTGAAGAGTGGTGCCGTCGGGCTGCGAAACGGTTCTCACGACACGCTTCGCGGGGATGGCCGTCGCCATCTGTGCCATGACCAGTGCGGCCATGAACATAAAAAGTTTCTTCATTAAAAAAAATAGAAGTTGTGAATAAAGAAGTATTAGTTAATAAAAAAAGTATTGGTTAGAAATGCGTTTGGAATCGTGCATACTTGCGACCGCCCCTGACATATATGCCAGTGCGCGACGGCGGCCATGCGCCGGCCCCCACCTTGCGGCCGCTGAGGTCATACCATTCGTGCTGCTGTCTGGCAGGCGCCGACATTGGTGCGGCGATGCCGACCTCGTAGTCGTTGCCGAAATGGAACGTCACCGTGCTGTCGGAATTGATACGGATGTGGTTGATGTCCTGACCCATATAGCCGGAGGCAGAGAACACCGTAGCGGCAGGAGTGGAATGTGCAGTGAGCGAGTCATTGCCTTCAAAGGGATACAAGTTGCCAGCCCAAGTCTTTGTGATAGTACTGAAATCGCTTGATGATGTCGTTCCGATGTAAATGTTGTTGGCGGCAATAATGCTCATACGCTGGTGGTCGGCTTTGACATTGACTTTGTTGCCGACCCATGAGTTGCGATCATAATCTACGTGAATCACCAGCATCCCGGAGCTGTAGGTGCATATCGCCTGATCCCAGCCCTTGCGCTGACGGTTCTCGAGGATATAGTACTCGTTGGGGTTCTCGGGATTGACAACCTTAACGCCCTGCCCTCCACTGTGGAGAGGCAGCAGGGTGTAGGTGCCGTTGTCGGTGATTGTGGGCAACTCGCGCCAGCCCATGAAGTCGAGTTCGTAGCTGTTGTAACCGCCAGGACAACGGCCGTTGCCGGCATAGCATCCAAAGTCCATGATGCTCCAGATGTCCATGCCAAAGGCATTGTAGTTGATATCGTAGAAGTCGGGCAATCCCAGCGCATGACTCAGCTCGTGGCAGAAAACGCCGATGCCGTCGGGAGTGGTGCCTATGACATCACCGTCTTTATTCAGCTGGGCACGCATCTCACTCGTGCATCCCGTGGTGGCTATCGTCACGTCATCAATCTTGACAGAGCCTGTCGATTCCTTGGGCCACATAAGATAGTCGTTCTTGGTGGCTGTGTTCTCGCCCGGGCCGGCAAAGATGAAGAACGCCAAATCGACCTGACCCTTTTTCTTGTTGTCGAATGCCGACCAGTCGCCGGTATAGGCCTGCCTGGCAAGCTGGAGGGCTTCGCTGCGGAACTGAGAGTACAGGATATCCTTATTGCCCTGAGCATCGTTCTGTGCATAGTAGGACTCTTTCTGATGGAGCTTCACAGGACCGATGATGACAAATTCCGGAGTGAACAGGCCGCCGCTCTGCTCGCGGAAATAGTCGCGGATGGAGCCATAGTTGCCTGCAAACGGTTCGCGGATGCCATCGGGAGAGCCATTGCAGAAACGGTTGTAGTGCTCGCGAATGGCAGCAGGGGTGTCGGCAACTGTGAAGACGCTGTCTTGGAATTCGACGAGTATGACAGGTACCTTCGGCGAGCCCGTCGTGGGAAGGGGAGCCGTCTCTGCCGACCCCATACGCCGACGGTTGGCGTTGCGGCGTACCTCTGACGTCGCAACGGCATCATCGAGCCTCTGTGCGGTGCGGACGTAAGTCCGACCGTCGCCAGAGGGCGTAAGTACAAAGCCGTCGTCATCGAGGAGCCAGCTATAATGCTCGTCGCCCATTACTGTTGCCGAGACACGTGTCCCGTCAACAAGAACAACGTTCCAGCGAGAGCGATACGCGGGAACGGAATATGCTGCAAAGTCCACGACAAGCAGCAATAAGAAGAACATTACCTTTCTCATGAGGCTGCAAAAATACTATTTTTGAAGGATGTAGGCAACAAAATGGCAAAAAAACTTGTCAAGGTGCGGCAAAACACCTACTTTTGTACATTAAAAGGCACAAAAAACCACGTAAATGATGAGCAAAACTATAGTCAGACATCCAAATGCCAAAATTAATCTCGGACTCAACATTGTGAGACGCCGCTCAGATGGCTACCACGACATAGAGACCGTGTTCTACCCTATCCCACTCACCGACACGCTAACCATCGAGGATGCCGATGCCTTCAGCTTCACGCAGACAGGCACACCCTTGGACTGCCGGTCTGAAGATAATCTCGTAGTGCGTGCCATAAAGGCATTGGCTGCCGACGATGAGCTGCCACGGCTGAGAGTGACATTGGAGAAGCACATACCCTCTGGCGCAGGACTGGGGGGTGGCAGTAGCGACGCCGCTGCAGCAATGTGCGCCGTTGCGAATCACATGAACCTGCCGCTGACGCCGACAGATATTGAACAGAAGCTTGCCACACTGGGCGCCGACTGCCCCTTCTTCGTGAGGAACAGGCCTGTTTTCGCGACAGGGACAGGCAACGTCTTCACACCAATAGAACTATCATTATCAGGATGGAAGCTTGTTCTTGTTAAACCCGACATACACGTCGCCACACGAGAGGCATACGCCATGGTGAAGCCTGCCAGGCCCGCCACTTCACTCACTGAGATAATACGCCGTCCCGTAGCAGAATGGCAGAACCTTATGGCCAACGACTTCGAGCCATCCGTCTTCATGAGGCACCCGGAGATTGGCGAAATCAAACAAAGCCTCTTGCAGCTCGGAGCCACATATACCAGCATGAGCGGCAGCGGTTCGGCGGTCTTCGCGTTATTTGAGAATGACACTCCCCTGCCCGACCTCAACGGCCTCTTCCCCGAAGCCTTCACATGGCAAGCAGAGCTTTGACAAGCAAGGGAGCTATGCTTACGACACATAGGCAGAGTGTCACAACTTAGTCATGATGATTGCAGCACAGCGACTCGCTAACTACATAGTATTTAATCACTAAAAGAAGACTGACAAATGAGAACAGCCAACCTTTGCCTCTCTCTGGCAGCAGCACTTGCTATTCAAGCCCTGGCATTCAGCCACACGGCGTCCGCCCAGAAACAGCATCATGCCACCCGTGCCAATGGCAGCGAAGCCCCATACGCGGGCTACCTCTTCGCCTACTTCGAAGGTGGCGGCGACAAGAACTTGCAGGAGCAACTGCGCTTCGCGGTGAGCGAGGATGCCTCGAGCTGGTACGCACTCAACGACAACAAGCCCATCATGGCCAGCGACAGCATCAGCGAAAGCGGCGGCATCCGAGACCCTCATATCCTGCGAGGCGAGGACGGTTGCTTCTATATCGTAGCCACTGACATGATGGTGGCCAGGAACGGCTGGAATGAGAATCCAGGCATAGTGTTGCTGAAGTCGCACGACCTCGTCAACTGGACGCACAGCAAGATTAACCTTGGACGTGACTGGCCAGACTTCAGCGATGCCTACTGGGTGTGGGCCCCGCAGACGATCTACGACAGCAAGGCAGGCAAGTATATGATTTACTTCACGCTTCAGCGTACTGGCGACAACCGCAAGAGCCTCATCACCTACTATGCCTACGCCAACGCCGACTTCACAGCCTTCGAGAGCAAGCCAAAACAGCTGTTCGCAGCGAAATACGGGAGCATTGACAATGACATCATCTTTGCGGACGGGACTTATCATCTCTATTACAAAGGCAACACCAAGGATGCCAAAGGCAATGAGATAAAGAACGGCATTCAGCAGGCTACATCAAGACGTCTGACAGGACCCTGGAAAGAGGACTTTAGATACCTGGATGCCTATGCCGGCACGGACACGCACGTGGAAGGCAGCAGCGTATTCAAGACCCACGACGGGTCGTGGGTCCTTATGTATGACCTCTACGGCAGCGGACGCTATGAGTACCAGACTTCAGAAGACCTGAAGACGTGGACCCTCAAGCCACAGTCGTTCCACAAGGATTTCTTCCCACGCCACGGCTCTGTCATCTCTGTCACCAAAGACGAGCTGCAACGCCTGCAGCAACGTTGGGGATGGGTGCTGACACACGATTTCGAGAGCACAGGCAACCCCATCATCCGCGATAAGCATACTGCCGATCCCTCCGTAATGGTGGAGGGCGACACCCTGTGGCTCTTTGCAGGACATGACGCCAAGGGTGGGCAGACCAACTACGTGATGCGCGATTGGCTGCTCTATTCAACGACCGACATGCATCACTGGACCGAGCATCCGTCACCACTACACATAGAGGAATTCAGCTGGGCAAAGAGCCGTCAGGCTTACGCCGGACATCCGGCAAAGCGCAACGGCAAATACTATTTCTATGTCTCTACGAACTGGTGCGGGATCGGCGTGGCCGTGGCCGACAAGATCACAGGTCCCTACAAGGACGCACTGGGGCGTCCGTTGCTCACCAACGAAGACTGCTTTGACTCCAAGCACAGCTGGGCGTGCATCGACCCCGCCATCTTTGTGGATGACGACAACACACCTTATATCGTGTGGGGCAACCGAGAGTGCTACATCGCCCGTCTGAAAGACAACATGATTGAGATTGACGGTGACATACGCCGCATCGACATCGACCAGCGACACCCGTTCACCGAAGCACCATGGCTGCATAAGCACAACGGCAAGTACTACCTCACCTACGCCTCAGAGTGGCCCGAGAAGATAGCCTACGCTGTGGCCGACAATCCTTTTGGCCCCTATACGCCAAAGGGTATCATAAGCGAGATAGCCGGCAACAGCAACACCACACACCCTGCCATCGTGCCGTTCAAAGGCAAGTGGCTGTTCTTCTCACACAACGGAGGATTGTCTGACGGCACCAGCTACAGCCGCAGCATCATCGCCGAGCCATTGCACTACGACAGCGAAGGACACATAAAGTCCATTCCCCCAACGACAGCTGGTGTCAGCGGTATGGAGTTCTGAAGACACCCGACTACCCGCAGGTCCTGCGGACACAGCGGCTATTGAAAGGAGACCGCGTTGCGGTCTTGCTGGTGGTATGGTTGAGGATAATCATTTAAGGTGGGTTCTATAAATTAGCTTTGGATTGCTCTTAGGCTATTCTCGAGCATATTTTGTTTCAAAGCCGCCGGGGCGTAGCGGGCCGCTCGGCGCTTGCGACGCTTGACACTTCAAGCGCTCGAGCTCCACCCGCTCCACACTTGGAGAACGTCCCAAGGACTTGAAGCAAAAGATGCCGAGATCTCGTGCAGGGTGAGCGGCATAAGGCTTGCCTTAATGCCCGAGCCGCAGCCGAGATTATCCAAAAGAGACAAGAGCAGACAAAGATAATTATGATTATCCGCAATCGTACCACCAAGACGCTGGAAGCGTCTCCTCTCAATAACCGGGGGTGCGCAGTACCCCCGGATAGGGACAAAAAGGGGAACATCGACCCTGAAGGGGTCGCCCATTACGCTGTTCGGGCACTCTTTCAGAGTGCTTGCCTCTATAGAGCTTGTTATCCGGGGGTGCTCGCTACGCTCGTACCCTCGGTTATTGAGCGAAGACCGCGTTGCGGTCTCTTTGGTGGTATGATTGCGGATAATCATTTTATTATTTCTTTAAGTAGAATCATGCTTTTATAGAACCCATCCAAACAATTATCCCCGGCATTGCTGCCGGGGATAATCATAATGTTTGATGTGGATTAACCACCGAAGTTATCGAAGCGGATCATATCGTCCTCAACACCGAGCGAATGCAGCAGGTCGAGAACCGTCTTGGCCATCATTGGAGGTCCGCAGAGGTAGTACTCGCAGTCCTCGGGTGCCTCGTGAGCCTTGAGGTAGGTATCACCCATGACAGGCGCCACGAAGCCCGGGGTGTACTTCACGCCAGCGGCATCGGCCTTGGGATCGGGACGGTCGAGTGCGAGGTGGAAGTGGAAGTTGGGGAAGTCCTTCTCCAGCTGTAGGAAGTCGTCGAGGAAGGGGATTTCCTCTAGGGCACGGGCGCCGTAGAAGTAGTGCATGGGGCGCTTGCGGTCTTCGTCCTTCACGCCGTGGCCTTTGAGCATGTGCATAATCTGAGCGCGCAGGGGAGCCATACCGGCACCGCCGCCGACCCATATCATCTCGCGACCTGTGCCGTACTGCGGACGGAACTCGCCGTAAGGGCCGCTCATGGTGACCTTGTCGCCGGGCTTGAGGCTGAAGATGTATGATGATGCTATACCCGGGTTCACATCCATGAAGCCAGGGCCTTGGTCTTTGGGCTTGAAGGGCGGCGTGGCGATACGCACGTTGAGGGTGATGATATCGCCCTCGTCGGGGTAATTGGCCATGGAGTAAGCGCGGATTGTGGCTTCGGGGTTCTTACACTTTAGGCCGAAGAGTCCGAACTTCTGCCATGCGGGCAGATACGTGTCGCCGATGAGGCTCTTGTCAATATCCTTGTCGTAGTCGATGCAGTCGAAGGCCGGGATGCGGATCTGAGCGTAAGAGCCTGGCTCGAAGTCCATGTGCTCTCCTGGAGGCAGGGCAACCTTGTACTCCTTGATGAAGGTAGCCACGTTGCGGTTGCCGATGACGGTGCACTCCCACTCCTTGACGCCGAGGACGCTGTCGGGCACCTTGATGCCCAGGTCGCCCTTGACCTTGCACTGACAGCCGAGGCGCCAGCCTTCCTTGATTTCCTTGCGGGTGAAGTGGCCTTTCTCGGAGTCGAGAATTTCTCCGCCGCCCTCCACGACCTGACATTTACACTGGCCGCATGACCCCTTGCCGCCGCAGGCCGAGGGGAGATACACACCCTCCTGTGCGAGCGTGGAGAGAAGGCTGGCACCCTGAGGCACGGACAGCTTGTCCTTGCCATTCATAGTGATGGTGACGTTACCACTCGGTGAGAGGTAAGCCTTTGCAACAAGCAGAATGATAACCAACGCGATGATGATCACGAGGAAGACCACGATGCTTGTCAGAATAAGTGATGTATTCATTTTCTTTTTAGTTGACGAGTTATAAGTTGACGAGTTGACAAGTTGACGAGCTGTCTGTTGACGAGTTGGTTGTCTATGAAAGTGATACCATTCACCCGTGAGTCAACTTGCATTATTGTCCACTTGTCAGTTGTCTTCTTTAGAGGTTAAGTCCACTGAAGCACATGAAGGCCATTGCCATCAGTCCCACGGTGATGAATGTGATGCCCAGCCCTTGAAGAGGACGCGGCACGTCGGTATATGCCATCTTCTCACGAATGGCAGCCAAGCATGTGATGGCGAGCAGCCATCCTATGCCGGAGCCAAGAGCGTATGCGATGCTGTCCCACACGTTGAGGATTGCCTGTGAATTGGTGTCGGGCATGGTGATGCGCTGCTGCATGAAGAGCGATGCGCCCATGATGGCACAGTTCACGGCAATCAGCGGGAGGAAGATACCGAGTGCAGCATACAGCGACGGGCTGAAGCGTTCGACGATCATCTCCACCAACTGTACGATACCGGCTATGACGGCTATGAAGAGTATGAACGAGAGGAAGCTCAAGTCAACATTCTCTACCAGGCAGTCGGGTCCAAGGACATAGACCTGCAACAAGTAATCCACGGGAACGGTGATGAGTAACACAAAGGTCACTGCGACACCGAGTCCGAGGGCGGTCTTCACACTCTTCGAGACGGCAAGGTATGAGCACATGCCCAAGAAGAACGCAAAAATCATATTGTCCACGAAAATGGAGCGGACGAATAGGCTTATGAGATGTTCCATATTTCTTGTTTTTTAAATTCACAATTCATAATCCAAAATTCATAATTAGTACGCCGTTCCGGCATTATGTGCTACTGCACTGCTAATTGTGAATTATGAATTGTGCATTATGAATTAGTTAAGTTCCTTATTATATGCCCGATGTGCCCAGATTACGCAACCCACGATGATGAGCGACATGGCTGGCATGGTCATCATGCCGTTGTTCATGTAGCCATGTTCGTAGCACCACTCTGGAACAATCTGTATGCCGAAGAGTGTGCCTGCGCCAAGGAGTTCGCGTACGAAGCCCACGATGACGAGTATGATGGCGTAGCCGATGCCGTTTCCGATACCGTCGAGGAACGACGGCCAAGGCTTGTTCATCATAGCGAAAGCCTCCAGACGGCCCATAAGGATACAGTTGGTGATGATCAGTCCCACATACACGGAGAGCTGAACGCTGACATCGTAGGCGAAGGCTTTGAGGATCTGGCTGACGATTGTCACCAGCGCAGCCACCACCACAAGCTGCACGATGATACGTATGCGGTTGGGTATGGAATTGCGTATTAGGGAAATAATCAGATTGGAGAAGGCAGTGATGATTGTCACAGACAGACCCATCACGATGGCGGGTTCCAGCTGAGCCGTGACAGCCAGAGCGGAGCAGATGCCGAGCACCTGCACAGCAATGGGGTTGTTTAGGTTCAACGGGTTGACCAGTGCCTCTTTATTTGCTTTTGATAACAGTGCCATATCTATTAAGGATTTGACGGTTTACTATTTACTTTTTCTGGCCGCAGCAAGCCTTGTCGCCATTGCAACCGGGCTTCCCGCATGAACCACTTTTGTCACACTGGCCGCTCTTGCAGCAGTCGTTGCCGCTCTTGCACTTGTGGGCAGCTTCGCCGCCTGCCTTGGGGCAGTCGCCACATCCGGCCTTTCCTTCGGGGCACTGACCGCATTCTGTCTTCTTGTCACAGCAGCAGTCGGCGCATTCACAAGGATTGCAGCACTTGCCGTCTGCACCCATCTGGCAGCAGCAGTTCTCACACTCGCAGGGGTTGCAGCAGTCGGGCTTTGCCTTGGCACAGCCGTCAGCCTTGGCGCAGGGAGCAATCTTCTCGCAGCTGGCACAGGGACATTCCTCGCGTGCGCAGCACTTACCGTCGCAGGCACAGTTGCAAGCCGCGTCGCCGCAGCTTCCGTCCTTGCAGGCACACTGCTTCTTCTGGGCGCAGACGCACTCGGGCTTGTCGCAGCACTTGGGAGCCTGCTGTCCACAGCCTTCGCCGCTGACGCAGCCACCGGCGGGCTTGGCACCTCCGAGAGCATTGACATACTGCTGGATTCCGGTGAGCAACATCTCGCCGACGCCCTTTGATGTCAGTGTGGCGCCTGTGACGCCATCCACCTGAGTGTCGGCTTCACTGCTGCCCTTCTTGACAACCGTCAGAGCGACATTTCCGTCAGCTCCCATGACAGGCCGCCCGATGAACTGGCTCTGGAACTTCTCTTCCTTGATGAGAGCACCCAGACCTGCTGTCTCGCTCTCATGGTCGAAGTACGCACCGAGCACCTTCTGCATGTCGGGTGTCACGGCGACATAGCCCCACAGGCCGCCCCACAGGCCGCGACCCTTCAAGGGCAGCACGAGGGCATCGTCACCGTCGGCTGTCTTTGCCTTATATACAGGGAACTTCTCGCCAATCTCCTTGGTATCGACATCGAAGGCATCCTCGCCCTCGACGACCTGTCCGTCGGGAGTCAGCACACAAGTCTCTTGGATCAATTCGTCGTACTTGCCTTCCACCTCGCTCTTGGCCAGGCCACGGACGTTGAGCGAAGCAAGTATCTGCGATTTCTTGTCGATAGCCACATTGGCATCCTGTGCGGGCTTCAGTGAGCTGCTGACGAATGCCAGGAGGAAGGCTACGAGCACCACCATGACGGCTGCATAGCAGATGGTATATACATTCCCGTTGGTGTTGATGCCCTTCGGTTTCTCTTCCTTGATATGGGAAGTGTCAGCGCCACAGATAGGACACTTGTCGGGCATTGATGCGGCTTCGAATGTCTGGCCGCACTGGCTGCATATAAATTTCTTTGCCATATCTGTTACTTGTTAATTGCGCGTTTAGCACGTTGTGAAATGTTGCGGTTCACGAAACAGTAGTCGATCAGCGGAGCGAAGAGGTTCATGAGCAGGATGGCGAGCATCATGCCTTCGGGGTAACCGGGGTTGAGCACACGCACGGTGACAGCCACGAAGCCGATGAGGAAGCCATAAATCCACTTACCGCCTTCTGTGCGGGCGCTGGTGACGGGGTCGGTAGCCATGAACACTGCGCCGAAGCAGAAGCCGCCGAGCACGAGATGCTGGCAGGCATCGAGTGGCGAGAGGCCGAGCGCATTGTACATCCATCCCGTGCAGGCACCTCCGACGAAGACGCTCAGCATTGTCTTCCACGAAGCTACGCCAGTCCACAGGAGCAGCAGAGCGCCGAGGGCGATGGCGATGACACTTGTCTCACCGATGGAACCTGGTATGAGACCTACGACCTGGTCGCAGAAGCTGGTGCTGAGAGTCGTTGCTCCCTGAGCGATCTCACCCAATGGCGTAGCAGCCGAGAACGTGTCGGGCACGGCATATCCGAGTCCGCAGATGACATCCTGGCTTACCCAAACGCTGTCGTCGCCCGTCATTGCCGAAGGATAAGAAAAGAAGAGGAACGCGCGCGCGATGAGCGCGACGTTGAAGATGTTCATGCCGGTGCCACCGAATATCTCCTTTGCGAAGATTACGGAGAAAGCCACGGCGATGGCGAGGATCCACAGCGGAGTGTTCACGGGAATAATCATCGGGATGATGATACCCGATACGAGGAAGCCCTCCTGGATTTCTTCGTTTTTCCACTGTGCCACGGTGAACTCGATGCCAAGACCCACCACATAGCTGACAATCAGCTTTGGCAGCACGGCGAGGAAGCCGTAGAAGAACATGCCCCAGAAAGTGGCATTCTCCAGTTGTCCGGCTGCGAGCGCGTTCTGATAGCCCACGTTGTACATACCGAAGAGCAACGCGGGGACGAGCGCGATGACAACGAGCGACATGATGCGCTTGCTGTCGATGGCATCGTGCACGTGTGTGCCGCAACGTCCTGCCGTCGTGTTGGGCACGAAGGCGAACGTCTCTAAACCATCATAAAGCGAACGGAAGGCATGGAGCTTGCCACCCTCCTCGAAGTTCGGCTTTATCTTGTCGAAATATTTTCTTAATGCATTCATCTTTTCATATACAATTTAAAGATTTACCATTTACCATTTGATACCATTTACATTTAATGACCGACCATTTACTATTTATATATCTGAAATGCCTGAGCTATCGATCTTGCGACGAGTAGTGGCAATCGGACTAACAATGCTTCTGAACAACTCGTGACACTCATTATACAATGCTTCCACTCTACAGGGTTTGACCATCTCTGTTTCCATGATAATACCCAACCGATGGAGTGTTTCGTCTAATTCCTCTTCAACCATCTTCAGCTTGTTCAGGAAATCTCTATCAGACTTTGCAAGAAGAGCTGACCTGTAATTGGCAGATGGTGACGTACCAGAACGTACAATTTGCCTTGCTATGGCATCAGAAGGAATCCGTCCGAGGCATTGAATCTACCATTTTTAATGATGCGGACTGCAAAGTTCTTAAACCTTAATTTGAGTTCGTTGCTATCCACAACATTCAAATGGAAAATAGTAAATGCCGAAATGGTAAATTACATGTTTTCTTTACGTAGGATATCCAGTCCCTCGCGCACGATACGTTGCAGTTCCAGTTTGGAGCTATCGACGAACTCGGCCAGAGCGAAGTCCTCGGGAGCCACCTCGTAGATGCCGAGAGCCTCTTGACGGTCGATGTCGCCAGCTATGATAGCCTTAACGAGATAGCCGGCGTATATGTCCATGGGGAACACACGGTCGTACTCGCCCGACATAATCATGTGTCGTTCGCCGCCCTTGATACGTGCATCGAGCTTATACTCAGTGCTCTTGGGCTTCAGCCAGCTGAAGTAGCTGCGGCTCGTGGAGAACTCATTGAAGCGCGGGGCAATCCATCCGAGCATCTCATAGACGTCGTCTCCCTCGGGGATGACGGTGACTTCGGTGGCATGAGCGCCGATGAAGCCGTCCTTCTGCACCTTGACGCCCACCATTGGGTTGCCACTGATGATGCGCAGGCTCTTCTTCTCGTCGATCTGCCCGGCAAGTACTGCTGCGACGGGTGCACCGACAACCACCTTGGCATACTTCGGAGCCTTCACTTCGCTTCCTGCCACGGCGATGGTGCGTGTGAGGTCCACCTTGCCCGTCAGAGCCAGCCGACCTACGAAGATCACCTCTTCGGCACCCATTGTCCATACGACTTCGCCTTTGTTGATGGGATCGACATGGTTGATCTGCACGCCTACGTTGCCGGCAGGTGCCGGTCCGTCGAAGATGGTGACGGTGGCATCCTTGGCACCCGTCAGAGCCTGTGCCTTCTGCTTTGCGCTGATGCCGAGGTTCACCTTGGCAATCTTGCTGAGCAGCGACAGGCCAGCCTGGAACTCCTTCTCCTGTCCCTTGAGGACATACTCGAAGTCGGCTGCCAGAGGCATACTGTTGAATGCACTGACGAAGATAGCCTTGGGCTTGTCATCAGGATTTGCCACCACGTCATAGGGACGCTGACGGAAGAATCCGAACAGGCCGCTCTCGCAGAGCAGCATCAGCGGGTCTTTCTCCGTGAAGGTGGCTGCCTCCTGCTTGCCATCGGCATCTACGCGCACGCTCATCACCTTGCGGCGCTCGCCGCGCTCCACGAGAGCCACGGTGCCGCTGACAGGCGAAACGAACTTCACTTCGGGATGGTTCTTGTCAACGAACAAGGCATCCCCGACCTTGACAGTGTCACCCTCCTTGACAACGACCTTGGGCTTCATGCCGTAGAAGTCGTCGGGCACCAGTGCGTACTGTCCCGAGACCTTCGTCTGCATGGTTTCCAAGTTCGCTTTGCCCTTTAGGTTTACGTCGAGGCCTTTGCGTAACTTGATTACATTTGCCATATAAAAGGATTATAAAATAAAGGTTTTTGCAAAAATCTGTGCAAAAGTAGTCTTTTTTACCCATATTCTAACATATTTTGCCAACATTTTTGCAAGAAACATCAAAAAAGGCTACTTTTGTACTCGCATTAGCCCTCCTGCCTATCAAAATCATCAAAATCATCGCACGTTTTCTGGTTGGCGCGACGTTGGGTCTTTACCTTCTTCTGCTCTTGCTGACCAGCCTTCCCGTCGTCCAACGTTGGACAGCGGAGAAGCTTTCGTCCGTCCTCGCCGAGCAGCTTCAGACCGCGGTGACGATGAGCAATGTCAGACTCGGTCTATTCAACCGCGTTGTCGTTGACGACCTCAGCCTTCTCGATCAGGACGGACGACATCTTCTCAATGCATCGCGTCTCAGTGCCAAGGTCGATATCCTCGAACTCATCAAGGGTCGTGTGCGCATAGCCTCTGTCCAGCTCTATGGCTATGACATACGCCTACGCCGCGACGACCCTGCCCGACCCTACAACTTCCAGTTCGTCATCGACAGCTTCTCATCCGATGACACCACCTCGCACACGCCCATCGACATCGCCATCCGCGACATCATGATACGTCGTGGCAGTGTCCGGCACGACCTGACATGGCTGCCGCACCAAGAGGGCATAGACCCCAACCACCTCCGTGTGCATGACCTCACGCTTCACGCCGCGCTCCGCGCGCTTACCAACGACAGCATCAACGTGGAAGTCAGACGTTTGTCACTCGAAGAGTCAAGCAGTACTCTAAGGCTTCGCAACATGCAGTTTGCCCTCGAAGCCAGCCGCAGCGAATGCCACATCAGCGACATGACCATCGACCTTCCCGGCAGCACACTCAGCATCCCGCACCTCGAAGCCACATACTCCATCCCCGACACGACACAGAGAGCCACACAGTTCCTCGCCGGTATCGTTGCCAAGGCCGACGTCACGGGTTCGCTGTTGCCGTCAGACCTCTTGCCCCTGCTGCCGCATCTCCCCGGGCTGAGCAATTTCAGCACTCCCTTTTCCTTCTCCACCTCTGTCACACTCGCCGACAGCCGCCTGCAGCTCGGCGAGCTCAATGTCAGGAGCCAGCAGGGCCTGGCACTGGCGGCGCAATGCCGTGTCGGCCTCGCCCCACCGCAGAACGCCTGGGCCGACATCGAGCGTCTGAGCATCGACGCCCCGATGCTCGGAGCCGTGCTCGACTTTCTCTCCAGCGGCGATAATGCCCCTGTCTCTCCCACTCTGGCGCAGACACTGCGACGCATCGGCGACATCAGCCTGCATGGCCGTGGCGAGTATTCGCCTACGCTGTCACAGGCCGCAGCCGACATCAGCACATCGATAGGCCAGGCATCTCTCAACGCCACCTTGACCGACAACGACCACCTGCGCCTGCACGCCGAGACCACCGACATCAGACTCGCCGCACTGCTCGACCAGGAACGCTCTCCGGTAGATAGAGCTGAACGCCTATGCGGTTGGCCGACTGAACACGTACGACGGCATCGCTGCTGGGCATTGCTATGACCATGCGGTCTCCTTCTACATAGCTCACTTGAGCCACGAAGTTCATGTAGTGCAGCATCCCGCTGGCATCTTCCTCAAAGAAACAGACTGGTTTAGACGGCTCAAACTGATGGTCAATGTCCAGGGCCTCGGTGCGCTCCACCTCAATAATCTGCTGGTCCAGCGAGTTGAAGTAGCTCCGACCTATATGCAGGGGATACCAGCACAGGCCCTGCCGCACTTTGCGCTGCACGCCCATGTTCTCCGTCTGCCTCTGGAACAACTCTTTCTCATATTCATATTCCTTCAGCAGCATTGCTTTCTGTCGCAGAAGTTCCTGAATCATGCTGCAAAGTTAACATGAAACTGCGTCATTTACGAAAGAAAGCAGATTTTTTTTTGATTATTCTTTGTTTATTGCCCTTTGGTCTTCTTCTTGAGCAACTTGGCATAGCTCTTTCAGGTTTTTTTTCGACAAATAAGGCTATTTTCCTTTAATAATGATAGGCATATCGTTTTTTTTTTGTATTTTTGTAGCCAATAATGCCCAAAAGGGATATAAAAAACCGTAAACTAATATAAACAACTTATAAAAGGTATTTAACTTAATTATGGAATTTTTGGATTGGTTAGTCATTGCGGTGTTCACAGCAGCACTCGTTGGCATTGTCGTGTGGGTGGTTCGTCAGAAGAACGACAACTCAGCCGACTATTTCTTGGGTGGAAAGGATGCAACATGGATTGCCATCGGTGCCTCCATCTTCGCCTCTAACATTGGTTCGGAACACTTGATTGGCCTGGCCGGAGCTGGTGCGTCCAGTGGTATGGCTATGGCCCATTGGGAGATTCAGGGCTGGATGATTCTGATTCTTGGCTGGTTCTTTG
>CAMVIB010000021.1 GCA_947167455.1 uncultured Prevotellaceae bacterium
AGATTGAGAAATACCCCATCAGCTATTTCCTCGTCTGGCGCAACGCCGACCGCCGTCAGTATTTCGCACCGGCTCCCGGCACGGCTGATGCCAAGGACTTCACGGAGATGGTAAAGAGCAAGAAAATATTGATGCTAAAAGATATTGCAAAATGATAGACTTCGAACTACGACTTAATCGCTTGAGGGCACACCACGAGGAGCTGCTCGAGCGCACCAACGAACCCCTGCCGTGGGGCAATGGCATTTACGAGAAATATAAATTTCCCATTCTCACGGCTGAGCATACGCCCTTGGAGTGGCGCTACGACTTTTCGCCCGAGGACAACCCCTTCCTGATGCAGCGCATCATGATCAATGCCGTGTTCAATGCCGGCGCCATCAAACTTGGCGGCCGCTATCTGCTGGTCTGTCGCGTCGAGGGTGCCGACCGCAAGAGTTTCTTCGCCGTAGCCGAGTCGCCAAACGGCATTGACCGCTGGCGCTTCTGGCCCGAACCAATTACCATGCCCGAGGCTGCCGAACCGGCCACCAACATTTATGACATGCGCCTCACGCAGCATGAGGACGGCTGGATATACGGGGTGTTCTGCGCCGAGCGCAAGGACGAGCTGCGCCCGCAGGACATGAGCGCGGCCACAGCCACCGCCGCCATTGCACGGACAAAGGACCTGCTGACCTGGGAGCGGCTGCACGACCTGCACTCCAAGAGCCAGCAGCGCAACGTGGTGCTGCACCCAGAGTTCGTCAATGGGAGGTACGCCTTCTACACCCGCCCGCAGGACGGCTTCATCGACACCGGCTCGGGCGGTGGCATAGGGTGGGGACTGTGCGAGGACATCACCCACGCCGCGATAGACGAAGAAATCATCATCAACCCCCGCCACTATCACACCATCATGGAGGTAAAGAACGGCGAGGGCCCTGCGCCTATCAAGACCGAGAAAGGCTGGCTGCACCTGGCCCATGGCGTGCGCAACACGGCCGACGGATTGCGCTACGTGCTGTATATGTATATGACGGCGCTCGACGCCCCCACGAAGGTCATTGCACAGCCCGGCGGCTACTTCCTGGCACCTGAAGGGCAGGAGTATGTGGGCGACGTGATGAACGTGGCCTTCTCCAACGGCTGGATAAAGGATGCCGACGGGCGCGTGCTCATCTACTACGCCGTAGCCGACACGCGCCTGCATGTGGCCGTCTCGTCGGTGGAGCGCCTCATCGACTACTGTATGCACACGCCCGAAGACGGGCTGACAACGAGTGCCAGCGTGGAAGCCATCAAACGTCTTATAGCTAAGAATCATGGTCAAACTAAGTGAGAAGATAGGCTATGCCTTAGGCGATGCCGCTGCCGGCGGCATCACGTGGAAGGTCATGTCGATAGCCTTCCCGCTGTTCTTCACCAACGTGTTCGGACTCACCATTGCCGACACGGCCACACTGATGCTCATCGCCCGCATGTTTGACGTCGTGACCGACCCGCTCATGGGCTCGCTGGCCGACCGCACACAGTCCCGCTGGGGCACCTACCGCCCTTGGATGCTCTTCGGTGCCGTGCCCTTGGGCCTTGTCTTTGCCCTGCTACTCTATACGCCCGACTTCGGACCCGTGGGCAAGCGCATCTGGGCCTACACGCTCTATCTGCTGATGATGGTGGCCTACACGGCGGTGAACGTGCCCTACGGCTCGATGCTGGGCGTGATGACCGACGACGATGACGAGAAGAACCAGTTCTCCAGCTTCCGCATGGTGGGGGCCTACGCCATGGGCTTCGTCACGCTGCTCTCGTTTCCATATCTGCAGAAGCTGGTGGGCGGCACGCCGCAGCACCAGTATGCCGTGCTTGGTGCCTTCTTCGGACTGCTGGCCACTGCGGGCACCCTGGCCTGCGGCCTGCTCACGCGGGAGCGACTGAAGCCTGTGCGAGCTGAGAAATTCTCGCTGAAGCCCTTTGCCGACCTGTTCCGCAACCGTCCGTGGGTCAACCTCACGCTCATCGGCATCGGCATGAACTTCTTCAACGGCTTCCGCTATGCCGTGGCGGGCTATCTGTTTGAGTACTGTCTGAAGGGCGACGTGACCGTGAGCGGACTCATCATCAACTACACTGTATTCATGACCTTTGGCGAGCTGACCTGTATGGTCTTCGGAGGGGTGTCGCCAGCGTTCACCCGCTGGTTGGGCAGCAAGCGCAAGGCTTTCCGCGTGGCTGTCATCATAGCAGGCGTGGCCTCGGTAGGTTTCTTCTTCATCCCAATGGACGCGGCCTATGTCTGGCTGATGGTGGCCGTGGTGGTCATCACCTCCATAGGCGTGGGCCTGTTCTCGCCACTGCTGTGGTCGATGTATGCCGACGTGGCCGACTATGCCACCCGGAAGAACGGTACGTCATCCACGGGGCTCATCTTCGCCAGCGGCACGATGGCACAGAAATTCGGCACGGCCATCAGTGGCTCGCTCGTGGCCCTGCTGCTGGGCGCGGCCGGATTCGTGTCGGGCACCAGCACCGCCGGCGACACCGTCATCACCATCACCGATATGGATGCCGTGTGCCGGATGATTTGGTCGCTCTTCTCGCTCTACCCCGCCGCCATCGCGCTCATCATGTTGTTTCTGCTGCAGCAATATCCCATCAAGAAATAGAAGACTATGAATAATTGTTCCGTATGCTGCGATACCATCGCTGCCCTCAAGACTTCTGCCCGCCAGCTGCTGGAAGACAACATCCTGCGCTTCTGGCTCGAAAAGATGCAGGACCATGAGCACGGGGGCTTCTACGGGCGCATGGACGGCAACAACAGGCTTCACCCTGAAGCCGACAAGGGGGCCATACTGAATGCCCGCATCCTGTGGACGTTCTCTGCGGCCTATCGAGTGTTGGGCAAACAGGAATATCTTAACATGGCCACCCGCGCGAAAGACTATTTCATGCAGCACTTTATGGACAAGACCTACGGTGGGGTCTTTTGGAGCGTGGATTATAGGGGGCGCCCCAAGGACACCCGAAAACAGTTCTATGCCATAGGCTTCGCTATCTATGGCCTGTCGGAATATGCCCGCGCCACGGGCGATGAAGAAGCACTTGCCGCGGCCGTCAGTCTCTACGAGTGTGTGGAGCAGCACGCCCTCGACCATGAATGGGGCGGATACATCGAAGCGACGACACGTGAATGGCAGCCCATCAGCGACATGCGCCTCTCCGAGCACGATGCCAACTATCCCAAGTCGCAGAACACCCACCTGCACATCATGGAGCCATACACCAACCTGCTCCGTGTATGGCCATCGGAACGGCTGAGACTGTCGCTAAGAAACATCATCCGCATCTTCCAGAACTGCATCCTCAATAGTGAGACCCACCATCTGGACCTCTTCTTCGAGAACGACTGGACGCGCGGTGCCGAACATTTAGAGAGCTACGGCCACGACATCGAGTGCTCATGGCTGATGCACGAGGCTGCCCTCGTGCTGGGCGACAAGGACGTGCTGGCCGAGATGGAGCCGGTGGTCACGATGGTGGCACGCGCCTCAGAGAAGGGACTGCAGCCCGACGGTTCGATGCTGCATGAGACCAACCTGGACACTGGGCATGTCGACGACGACCAGCAGTGGTGGGTGCAGGCCGAGGCTGTAGTGGGATTCCTGAATCTCTTCCAGCATTTCTCCGACAGTGCTGCCCTTGACAAGGCGCTCCGCTGTTATGACTACATACAGCACAACCTTGTGGACCGTGAACATGGCGAGTGGTACTGGAGCCGACGGCCCGACGGCTCCGTGAACCGCGACGACGACAAGGCCGGCTTCTGGAAATGTCCGTACCACAACGGTCGCATGTGCCTGGAAATCATAGAGAGGGAGTTCTGAACGGTGGCAGCCGCCTGGTCATCATGACTGCCGAGGATAAGGGTCGTTCTCATGGGCGCGTCTTGGCTTTTGCGGTGCAAAGATATATAGAAACTACATGTGTGAGCCAGTAAAAATGAAAAATTAAACCCAGATCGGTCATTAGAGTTATGATGATAACCGTTGTTATTTTTAATCAGATGCCTTGTCGTTTTTGAGGGCGCAATGGGGTTCCATTGTAACCGAAAAACGATAAGACAGATGAAAAAAAGAATAATGGTTGGCGCGTAACGATCTAATGACCGTTCTGGGTTAAATGATGGTACGATTGCAGATCATCATATCTCTTATTTGTGGCTCTGCGCTCTAATTTATAGATAGCTCTATATATACCTGCGCCCGGCCTTGGATGTCAAGGCCGGGCGCAGTGTGGTGATGGAGTGAGGCGGCCATCGTCAGCTGACGCAGTTGACGGGTCGGTGCTCCATGAAGGCTGTGATGTTGTGCGTGGCAATCTTGATGAGGCGCTCGCGTGCCTCGTGTGTCGCCCAGGCGATGTGCGGAGTGATGTAGCATCGCGGAGCCGTGAGCAGCGGGTTGTCGGGGCGCGGCGGCTCGGTGCTTAGCACATCGGTGCAGTAGGCCCCGAGGCGGTTCTGGCTGAGGGCATCGGCCACGGCCTGCTCATCGACGAGGGGTCCTCGTCCTGTGTTTATGAGCACTGCCGTGGGGCGCATGGCTCGCAGCGTCTCGGCGTTGATTATGGCGCGTGTCGAAGCCGTGAGTGGGCAGTGGAGGGTGATGAAATCTGCCTGCGGCAGCATCTCCTCCAACGACAGCGGCGTCACGCCGGCGGGCAGTGAGTCACGGTCTTTGCTCGTCACCGCCAGCACGTTCATGCCGAAGGCCAGCGCTATGTGCATCACGGCGCTGCCTATAGCCCCCAGACCGTAGATGCCGATGCTCTTGCCTGCGAGTTCGGTGAGGGGCGTGTCCATCCACATGAAGTCGGCCGACGACGGCCACTGGCTGCGGCGCGCGGCATAGTGGGCCACGCTGTTGGTGACGTTGAGGATGTGTGCAAACACCATCTGGGCCACCGACATCGTGCTGTAGCTGGGGATGTTCGTCACGCAGATGCCCAGCGCGCGCGCCGCGTCGATATCCACCACGTTGTAGCCCGTGGCGAGCACGCCAACGTACTTCAGGCGAGGCATCTGGCGCATGATGTCGGCAGAGAGCACGACCTTGTTGGTGAGCACAACATCGGCATCGGCACAGCGCGCCATCACCTCAGCGGGTGCCGTGCGGTCATAGACGCTGATGTCGGCATCGGGACATGCCGTGCGCAGGAGAGACCAGTCGAGGTCGCCCTGCGTCACGGAGTAGGCGTCGAGGATGACGATTTTCATGTCGTCGGGCCTTTAGGCTTTCACCTCCCAGATGTCGTTTGTCTCAAGGAGCTCGGCAAAGTTGTGATACTTCTTCTTGGAGCTTACCTCGGCGAGCTGTGCCTCTACGGCATCGTTGTAGGTCGGGGCCTCCACGTCACGTATGACGCCGAGGGCGATGGGGAATCCGTCGCCGTCGCCCATGAGTGCGAGCTTCAGCTGCAAGGTGTTGTCCTCGCAGTGGGCATCGTGCACGAGCACGTCGTCGATGGTGTAGCCGTCCTTGCCGATCTCCACCACCTTGAGTCCGAAGCCCTCCTGCACGAGTCCGAACTCGGCGTTCTCGCCGAAGACGAGCTTCTCGCCGTGGCGCACGTAGATGGCGTTCTTGGCGCGTCCGGCCTTGTCATAGACGGCGCCGTGGGTGCCGTCGTTGAAGATGACGCAGTTCTGCAGTATCTCGCATACGGAGGCTCCCTTGTGGGCATGTGCTGCCTTGAGCACCTCGATGGTGCCGGGTGCATCGGTAGCGACGGCGCGTGCGAAGAAGTGTCCTCGTGCGCCGAAGCAGAGCTCTGCGGGTCGGAAGGGGTCTTCCACGGTGCCGTAGGGGCTGGACTTGCTGACGAAGCCTCGTGGCGAGGTTGGTGAGTACTGACCCTTCGTCAGTCCGTAGATGCGGTTGTTGAGAAGGATCATGTTGAGGTCGATGTTGCGGCGGTTGGCATGTATGAAGTGGTTGCCGCCGATGGCGAGGCCGTCGCCGTCGCCGCTCACCTGCCACACGTCGAGCTTAGGGTTGGTGACCTTGGCGCCGGTGGCGATGGCTGCTGCACGACCGTGGATGGTGTTCATGCCATAGGTTGCCATGTAGTGGGGCAGACGGCTGCTGCATCCTATGCCGCTGATGACGGCGATGTCTTTGGGTGCTACTCCGATTTCGGCCATGGCCTTGTGGAGGCTGGCCAGGAAGAAATGGTCGCCGCACCCCGGGCACCACCGTGGCTGACCTTTCTTATAGTCTGAAGCCCCCCACCGACTCCCCCCAAGGGGGGAGGGATTGGAAGTTACCTTTGTTTGTTCCATATCTTAAGATGTTTCTTTATTTCATTAATAACATTATCAATATCAAATAACACTTGCTCGTTAGTAAACCGAATGACTTTGAAACCATGCCCTTCTAACCATTGTGAGCGTTGCTCGTCATTTACTTGCTGAGTCGGCAACTGGTGATAGCCACCATCCACTTCAATTATTAGCTTTTCATTAAGGCATACAAAGTCAGCGATAAACTCACCTATTATATGCTGTCTCCGGAATGATACTCCCAGCTGATCCGCTTTCAGAATATGCCACAGTCTCTTTTCAGCGTCTGTTGGACATGTCCTCAAACGTTTAGCGAAATCCTTTAATAATGCATAGTTTATTGGATCTGCGGTTTCGTAGCTGTACGGCATAAGTAATTATAGCGTCAGGAATGGGATTCCTCCCCCTTGGGGGAGGTTAGGAGGGGGCCAGTAGTCGCCTGAATGCCTCCACGAGTTCGCTGACGACGAATGGCTGCCCTTTGACTTGGTTGAACTGTGCGGGGACGAAGCCGTCCACCTTCATGCGTAGGTAAGCCGCGAGCTGTCCCATGTTCTGCTCGGCCACCACCACGCGTGGGTACTTCTTCAGCACCTCTGCCGTGTTTGCCGGCAGCGGGTTGAGGTAGCGGAACTGGGCGAGGGCGACCTTGCGGCCTGCTGCGCGCAGCTCGTCCATGGCGGCGTGCAGATGTCCGAAGGTGCTGCCGAAGCCCACGATGAGGAGTTCGGCATCGTCCGTGTCGCCCAGCACCTCGAGGTCGGGCACACTGATGCGTGCCACCTTCTGTGCGCGCAAGCGTGTCATGAGGTCGTGGTTCTCGGGGTTGGTGGAGATGGCTCCCGTGCGGTTGTCCTTCTCCAGTCCGCCGAGGATATGTTCGAAGCCTTCGCGTCCCGGCACAGCCCAGTAGCGGCTGCCCGTCGCCTCGTCGCGCATGTATGGCGTCCACTGTCCGCGCAGCTCCTCGGGCACGTAAGGCGGCTCTATGGCCGGCATGCGGGAGAGGTCTGGCAGCTTGAAGGCACCGGAGCCGTTGGCGATGAAGGCATCTGTGAGCAGCACGACGGGCGTCATGTGCTCCAGGGCTATCTTGGCGGCATCGTAGGCGGCATAGAAGCAGTCGGTTGGCGAGAGGGCTGCCAGCACGGGCATCGGGCTCTCGCCGTTACGGCCGAAGAGCACCTGCAGCAGGTCGGTCTGTTCCGACTTCGTGGGCAGGCCCGTGGCGGGTCCTCCGCGCTGCACGTCGAGCACCACGAGCGGCAGCTCCATTATCACGGCGAGGTTCATGGCCTCGCTCTTAAGGCAGATGCCCGGTCCGGAGGTTGACGTCACGGCCAGTGCTCCGGCAAAGGATGCTCCCACCGCCGATGCGCAGCCCGCTATCTCGTCCTCACACTGCACGGTCTTCACGCCGAGGCTCTTGTGCTTCGAGAGTTCGTGGAGCACGTCTGTGGCCGGCGTGATGGGGTATGAGCCCAGGTAGAGCTGCAGGCCAGCCTTCTCGGCGGCGGCAATGAATCCGTAGGCCGTGGCCTTGTTGCCCGTGATGTCCATGTATCGCCCGGGCTGTTTCTCCTTCGTCTCTATGCGATAGACGTTGGTGGCCGAGGAATGTGTGTTGTGGCCATAGTCGTAGCCAGCCTGAATGACCTTGATGTTGGCATCGGCTATTGCGGGCTTCTTGGCGAACTTCTCGCGCAGGAAGTTGAAAGCCACGTCAAGGTCGCGGCTGAAGAGCCAGCACACGAGTCCGAGTGCGAACATGTTGCGGCATTTCATCACCGACTTCACGTCCATGCCGCTGTCGGCGAGGGCATCCTTGACCATCGTGGTGAGCGGGCACGCTATGACGCGGTCGGCATCGACGCCCATCTCGGCGATATAGTCGTCGGTCTTGAACTCGGCTTTCTCCAGGTCCTTCTTGCCGAAGCTGTCGGTGTCGATGATGATTGTGGCGTTGGGCTTGGCGTAGCGCAACTGTGTCTTGAAGGCTGCCGCATTCATGCATACGAGCACGTCGGCAAGGTCGCCCGGGGTATATACCTGGCTGGCACCGATGTGCACCTGGAATCCCGAGACGCCTGTCAGCGAGCCCTGCGGGGCACGTATGTCTGCGGGGTAGTCGGGGAACGTAGAGATGCTGTTGCCTACGGTGGCCGACACGGTTGAGAAGATGTTTCCGGCGAGCTGCATGCCGTCGCCGCTGTCGCCGGAGAAGCGCACTACTACGCTCTCCAGCTCCTTGATGTCTAAACTATCTGCCATGTCTTATCTGTTTGATGAAAGGTGGTGTTTATCTTCTTTGTTGATGAGACCGCACACGCTGTCTCGCGGCAAAGATAAGCATTTTGCCGCATATCAGCACACACGTCGTAACAAAATCTTCACTCTGCGCCTCCTTTTCGTGACAAAAAGCAAGTGTGTCGCGAAATTATGTGCCTTTTTCCTTGCATGTCACCGTGATAATGTTTAGCTTTGTGGCGAAATAACGTGAACAATCGTGAGACGTGACATGCAACGACTCCTAAATACCCTAACACATTCAGCTATGGAAAATCACCTTAACGCCAAGAACCTTTTACTGCCCCTGTGGCTCGTCACAGCAGCTGTCGTTACGCTATGCTCGTGCGAGCAGCCATTCCTTGACACTCCCCCTGCCGAGCCTGCCTCCGCCGGCGAGGTGGACATCACTTTGCATTGCGTGCCCTATGTGCAGGAACCCTTCGGGGCTGATGCGGCAGCGTTGGCGCCGACACGGTCGGCGCAGGAGATCACGTCGCTGTGCTCGCGCCTGAACATCGCCGTCTTCGGCAACGACGGTGCTAAGGTCAAGACCGTCTCCCAGAAAGCCGGAGATGCCAACTACGGCACCGTGCATCTGTCCCTGCCGCAGGGCAGCTACAAGCTCGTGGTGATAGCCCACAATTGCGACGGAGCTGCCACCATCACCAGTACCGACAAGGTGACGTTCCCCAACAACAAGGTCTCCGACACCTTCCACTACTATGGCGTCCTCGAGGTGGGCAGTCAGTCGCAAAGTTTTGAGCTCTCTCTCACTCGCGTGGTGGCAATGTTCCGCCTCAAGATGACCGATGCCGACGTGCCCTCGTCATTGTCAAAGTTGAAGTTCTACTATCTCGGTGGCTCCAGCACCTTCTCGCCGTCGGCAGGCTATGGCATCGTTCAGAGCAAGCAGACGGAGCTGCGCAGCCCCGCCGCAGATGGTGTCTATGAGATATACACGATGCCTCACACCGAGGACGATGTGCTGACGAAGGTCACGGTGACAGCCCTCGATGCTGCCGACAATGTCATTGGCGAGAGGGTCTTTGAGGATGTGCCTGTCAGGCGCGACCACATAACAAGCTATTCTGGCACGTTCTTCACCGCCGGCGGTGGCGTGTCGTCGTCCGGCGACCTTCTCATGACGGCCAAGGCCGAGTGGGGCGGCATCACGGAGCATGATTTCTGATGCCGCGGTTGTTGCAGCGGAGTATGAGTTGGCGGATAAAGAAGGGGTGGCTCATTCACTTTTCTATGTGACGAGCCACCCCTTCCGTTTTCTGTCTTCGTCTGTAGCAGGGGCTGACGCCCCTGCCTGTGATGAGACACCCCTACAGGGTTAAACCCAGAACGGTCATTAGACCGTTACGCGCCAACCATTATTCTTTTTTTCATCTGTCTTATCGTTTCCCGGTTACAATGGAACCCCATTGCGCCCTCAAAAACGACAAGGCATCTGATTAAAAATAACAACGGTTATCATCATAACTCTAATGACCGATCTGGGTTAAATAGCGTAAAAAGCGTCCTCTTTTCCCGGCGATTATTCGCCTCCGCCTCCGAGAGCGATATAGAGGGCTATGAGGGCCTGAGCACCGTCATAGAGGTTCATCGCCTCGCTGAGTTGGGCGTTGAGCAGAGTCTCCTGTGCCGTGAGCACCTCGAGGTAGCTGGCCTTGCCGTTGTCCATCAGCTCGTGGGTGCCGGTGTATGCCTCGTGGAGCACCTCGACCTGACGGTTGTAGAACTTGCTCTTCTCGCGTGCTGCCTCACAGTCGGCAATAGCCTCGTTGACCTCGTTGCCGGCATCGATGACAGTCTGCACGTACTTCTGCTGCATGTCCTTCTCCGTGAGCTTCGAGATCTTGTAGTTGGCGCGGATCTTGCCACGTGCGAAGATGGGCTGTGTGAGCTGTGCTATGGCATTGAAGAGGATTTTTCCGGGGTTCACGATAACGCCGCCGGCATCGTTCGTCCATCCGAGCATCCCGGAGAGTGTCAGCGAGGGATAGAATGCTGCCCGTGCCACCTGGGTGTTGTAGAAGGCCTCCTCCATGACGTGGTTTGCCATGCGTATGTCGGGCCGGCGCTCGAGCATCTCTGCCGGCACTCCGACCTTGAGGTAGCGTGTGTCGAACATACGCTGTGCGAACTCATTGGAGGAGTGCTGCAGTGTGGAGTTGCCCCACCACTTGGCACGGTCGATGTGCTGCGGCGTTATGCCTGCGAGGCGGCAGATGGCATTCTCTGTGGCACGTATGAGGCGTCGTGTATCTACGATCTGTGTCTTCACGTTGAGGTGCGACGCCTCCATCTGGTTGACGGCGGTGGAGAAAGCCTTGCCGTTGTCGTAGAGTGCCTTCTGCGTGTCGAGCGATGTGTTCCAGAGGCTGTCGGTGGCTATGAGGATGTCCATCTGTCGGTCGAGCAGCTGCAGCATGTAGTATTGCTGCGCTATGGCCGAGATGAGGTTGGCGCGCACGGCCTCGGCGTGCATCTGCGTCTGCAGCAGCACGGCCTTGGCGGCACGTTTCTTGTTGGTGATGGAGCCGAAGATCTCCACGTCCCAGCTCAGCTGCAAAGGCAGGTTGTAGGTCTTGCTGACGGGTCGGAAGTCGAAGCTCGACACGGCTCCCTGGGGTGCTATGCCGATTGAGGGCAGGTATGCCAGCTTGGCGGCCTTGAGTGCTGCCTCGCTCTTCTCCACGGCGATGCGTGCCGAGTTGAGGTCGGTGTTGTTGGCCAGCACGAGTTCTATGAGTCCTTGGAGCTTCGTGTCGGTGAAGAACTCGCGCCAGGAGATGCGCGCGATGGACTCGCTTGTCTCGCCGGCAGAGCTGCCGAGGGCACGGCTGTCGGCGCCGAGGCCGAAGACGTTGGCGGGAGTCTCTGTCTGCGGCTCGTATTTCTTATAGAGGCCGCAGCCTGTGAGCGTGATGCTCACGGCTGTGGCGAGGAATAGGCTTTTATAGTTCATAATTTCGATATCACGATATTTCGTTATCTCGTTGTCACGTTGTAGCGTTATTTCGTTGTAACGTTATTCCGTCGTAACGTTATGCCGTTATTCCGTCGTAACGTTATGCCGTTGTTTCGTTGTCACGTTATGCCGTGACGACCTCGTTGCTGGTTTTGCCCTGGAAGCGCTCATGGAGCTTCTGGAACACGATGAAGAATGCGGGCACGACGAAGAGCAGTGCGATGGTGCCTATGCTCATACCGCCGATGACGCCGAGGGCCAGGGCGCGGTTGCCGTTGGCGCCGGCGCCGCCCTCGATGACGAGGGGAATCATACCGATGATCATCGTGAGCACGGTCATCAGGATGGGGCGCAGACGCTCCTTGCAGGCCTCGAAGGCGGCCTCGGCGATGCCCATGCCCTGGGCGCGGCGCTCGGAGGCGAACTCGGTGATGAGGATTGCCGTCTTGGCCAAGAGGCCTATGAGCATGATGACACCCGTCTGAAGGTATATGTTGTTGTCCATGCCGGGAATCTGGTACCTATAGCCGATGTAGGCAAACACAAAGGCGCCCATCAGGCCGAAAGGCACGCTCAGGAGCACGGCCATGGGCGTGAACCACGAGTTGTAGAGCGATGCCAGGATGAGGTAGATGAGGATGACGCAGACGAGGTAGATGACGGCCGTGGCGTTGGAACCGGCGGCCTCCTCCAGCTCGCGCGACATGCCGCTGTACTCGTAGGTGGCCGTCGGGGGCATCACCTCCTTGAACACCTCGTCGATGACCTTGTGGACGTCGCCCTCGGTGTAGCCGGCACCCGGCGTGACGTAGCACGTGATGCTCTGGAAGAGGTTGAAGTGCTCGATGTTGGACGGACCGACAATCTGCTTGAGGCTGACGAACTCAGAGATGGGGGTCATCTTGCCGCCCTTCACCTGCATGAAGATGTTCTGCAGCGACTGCGGGTCGAGACGGTACTCGGGCGATGCTGCGGCCATGATGCGGTACACCTTGCCGAACTGGTTGAAGTTGCCGATATAGGCACCGCCGCAGTATGCGCCAAGCGTGTTGAGCACGTCGGCGGGCGACACGCCGGCACGGTCGCACTGGGCGGCATCGACATCCACCTGGTACTTGGGGAAACGCTCCGAGTAGGTGGACATGGCGGAGGCCACCTCGGGACGCTCGGACAGCTTGGCCATGAGGAGATCCGTATAATGGGCGAACTCGGAGAGGTTGCCGTCGGTGGGGTCTTCGACGACGAGGTTGATGTCGTTGCTCGTGCCGTAGCCGGGAATCTGAGGCATGACGAAGGGCACGATAGCAAGTTCCTTCAGATCCTCACATTCTATCATGAAGCGCTCGGCCACGAAGGCGATATTGTGCTCGAGACCCTCGCGCTCGTCCCAGTTCTTCAGGCGCACCACCATGGTGGCGTAGTTGGAACCGGCTCCGGAGAGCATGGCGTAGCCGCAGCTCACGGCATAGCTCTCCAGCTCGGGAATCTTCTTCACCTTGTCCTCAAGCTTCTTCACCATCTCGCGCGTCTGCTTCAGGGTGGAGCCCTCCGGGGCATGGATCTCGAGGAGGAACACGCCCTGGTCTTCCTGCGGCACGAGGCCCGATGGCAGGCTCTTCATGAAGAACACCAGCAGACCGCCGGCCACTGCCAGCAGAATCCACGAGAAGACGGGATGCTTGATGAACTTATGCACGGCGCTGCTATACTTGGCAGAGATGGCGTTGTAGCTCACCTCGTAGGCGCGCTTGGTGTAGTAGGTGAGGCTCTTGCCAGACTCCTTGCCCTCGGTGACGCGCATCATGATGGCACACAGTGCCGGACACAGCGTGAGGGCCGAGATGCACGACAGACCGACGGACGAGGCTATCGTCACGCCGAACTGCGTGAAGAACGTTCCCGACGTGCCGGGCATGAACATCACGGGCACGAACACGGCCATGAAGACCAGCGTACACGAGACGACGGCCACCGACACCTCGTTCATGGCCTGGCGTGTGGCCTCGCGGGCGTCGCTAAGGCCGTTCTCCATCTTGGTCATGACGGCCTCCACCACCACGATGGCGTCATCGACCACCGTACCGATGGCCAGCACGAGGGCGAAGAGCGTCAGGATGTTGAGCGAGAAGCCGGCCATCTTGACGATGGCGAAGGTGCCCAGCAGCGACACGATGATAGAGATTGAAGGTATGAGGGTGGCCTTGAAGTTCTGCAGGAAGAAGAACACCACCAGTATGACCAGGATGATGGCTATGACGAGTGTCTCAATGACGTTGTGGAAGGCGGCGAAGAGGAAGTCGTCGCTCGTCATCAGCGTGACGAACTCCATGCCTGCCGGCATCGTCTCCTTCAGCTCCTCGAAGGTCTTGTTGATGTTGGCATTCACCTCGGTGGCGTTGGCGCCCGGGGCGGCAAACACCAGGAACATGGCTCCCGGACTGTCCATGATGCTCGACGTGAAGTTGTAGCTCATGGCACCGATCTTCACCTCGGCCACGTCGCTCAGGCGTAGCAAGTGGCCGCCCTCGTCGGTGCGCACCACGATGTCGTTGAACTCCTCGACGGTCTTCAGCGTGCCCTTGTACTGCATGGAGTACTGGTAGGAGTTCTCCGACTGCTCGCCCAGCGAACCCACGGCGGCCACGAAGCTCTGCCCGCCGATGGCGGCAAAGATGTCGTTGGGCGTGAGGTTATACTGTGCCATCACGTCGGGCTTCATCCAGATGCGCAGGGCGTAGGTGTTGCCGAAGCTCTGCACGTTGCCCACGCCGGTGATACGCATCAGGCGCGGCTTGACGTTGATATCCACGTAGTTGGACACGAAGTCCTCGTCCAGCTTGCCGTCGGCGCTGCGCACGGCAAAGATCTGAAGGATGTTGTTCTGGCGCTTCTCCACCTTCACGCCGACCTTGTTGACGTCGGCAGGCAGCAACGCCTGGGAGCGGCTCACGCGGTTCTGGACATTCACCGTAGCCATGTCGGGGTCGGTGCCTTGCTTGAAGAAGACGTTGATCTCAACAGAGCCGTCGGACGATGCCTTGGAGGTCATGTACGTCATGTCCGTAACACCGTTGATGGCCTCTTCCAGGGGCTGTATGACCGACTTCATGATGGTGTTCTCGTCGGCACCGGAATAGCTGGTGGAGATCTGCACCGTGGGCGGTGCTATGTCGGGGTACTGCTCAACCGGCAGGGTGTTGATAGAGATGTAGCCCACCAGCGATATCACTATCGAGATGGCACACGCCATCACGTACTTATTTATAAATATATTGTTCTTCATAATGCTAATTTACTATTTGACTATTTACCATTTACCCTTTGTCTGATGGCCGTGGCGTCTGAGGCCGCGCCATCTGAGGCAAGACAATAAAGTCGTGCAACAGAATTGTGAACTGGAGATTGTAAATTACTGTTTGACGACTTACCCTTTGTCTGATGGCCGTGGCGTCTGAGGCCGTGCCATCTGAGGCAAGACAAAAGAGCCGTGCAACAGAATTGTGAATGGGAAATTGTAAATTGTAAATTGTTAAATTGTAAATCAAAACAGGACTTTCTGGCCCTCCATCACGTTGTTGGCACCCGTGGTGACAATCTTGTCGCCGGCCTTGAGGCCACTGGTGACGATGAAGTCCTTGCCGTTGCCCGTGTCGGTTGTCGTCACGTCCACAGCCGTTGCCGTGCTGTCGGGCTGAACCTTATACACGAGCGACTTGTCCTGCAGACGCACCACGGCAAACTGGGGTATGACAATCACGCCCTTCTCCTGGAAAGGCATGACGACGGTGCCCTGTATGCCGGAATAGAGAAGTCCGTCGGGGTTGGGGAACTCCACCTTGCTCGTCAGCGAGCCCGTGGTGGCATTGACCATACCGGTGAGGCTCACCACGCGGCCCTTGTGGGGATATTCCGTGCCGTTCTTCATCACGAAGGTGGCCTCGGGCAGCTTGGCGATGTACTTGTTGACATCAGCAGCCTTCACGCCTTCCTGCACCATCTCCTCGATAACAGCCTCTGTGACGGAGAACTCGGCATGCATCGTGGTGTTGCCGCTGACCATGGTCAGAGGGATGAGTGGCGACACCTGGTCGCCCGTGCGCACGTCAATCTCGCCAATAATGCCCGACACCGGCGACGTGATGGTGCAGAAGCCCAGCTCCACCTTAGCGCGGTTGACGGCAGCGCGGGCCTGGGCCACGGCGGCCTTGGCCTGCTTGTACTGGTTCTCGCTGTTGTTGAGCATGTAGCTGCTCACAATCTTCTTGTCGAACAGGTTCTTGTTGGACTCATACTCCAGCTTGGCAGAGTTCTCCTGAGCCAGCGCGGCCTGAAGGTTGGCCTGTGCGGCCTCCAGCTCCAGACGGGCGTTGCGCGAGTCGATGACGAAGAGCGTCTGACCCTTCCTGACACGCTGACCCTCGGCAACGCAGATCTGCATCAGCTGGCCGGCGACTTGAGGGGTGATCGTGACGTCGTTCTGGCCGGTCATCCTGGCACTGAACTTGTAGGGAATCTCAATGTCAGACGTCTTCACTGTCATTGTCTCGTAGGACGTCATTGTGACTTGGGGTGCATTATACCCACATGAGGTGAGGCTGCCTACCACACAGGTGAGCATCAAGCCCCATTTGATGTTTTTTTGCATAAATAGTGTGAGATTAAGTGTGTTGTGCTATTGTTTTCATCATGCTTTGTTGAGTGTCCATGTGGCGCCGTCCTTGGTGTCCTTCACCACGAATCCCAGCTCCGTGAGGCGGTTGCGTATGGCATCGCTGGTGGCCCAGTCCTTGGCGGCCTTGGCCTTGGCGCGGAGGTCGAGCAGCATATCCACTGCCGAGCCGAAAGCCTCCTCGCGTGCGGCGCTGGCACCCTGAGTCTCGCCCTGGGGCAGCAGCCCGAGTATGTCCTCTGCGAAGAGGTGCATGGCAGAGGAGAGCTCGTCGAGGTCGGCCTGGCTGATGGTGCCTTTGTGGTCGATAACGCGGTTCACTGCCGACGATGCCTCGAAGAGATGGCTGATGACCGTTGGCGAGGCGAGGTCGTCGTTCATGGCATCGTAGCACTTCTGGCGCAGCTCGGTGGCCACCTTGTGGGTCTCGGCGTCGCTCTCGGCGGCAGGGACGATGCGCTTGATGTCGGCGATGGCCTGCTGCAGGCGCTGCAGGCCTTTCTCGGCGGCCTGGAGGGCCTCGTTGCTGAAATCGACGGTGGAGCGGTAGTGTGCCTGCAGTATGAAGAAGCGCACCGTCATGGGCGAGTAGGCTTGCGAGAGCTTCTCGTGCTGGCCGGTGAAGAACTCGCTCAGCGTGATGAAGTTGCCCAGCGACTTGCCCATCTTCTGGCCGCCGATGGTGATCATGTTGCAATGCATCCAGTAGCGCACCATGTCGTCGCCCTGCGAGGCCACGGCCTGCGCTATCTCGCACTCATGGTGGGGGAACACCAGGTCCATGCCGCCGCCGTGGATGTCGAAGTGGCTGCCCAGGTACTTGCGGCCCATGGCCGTACACTCGCAGTGCCACCCCGGGAAACCGTAGCCCCACGGCGACGGCCAACGCATGATGTGTTCGGGCTGGGCACGCTTCCACAGCGCGAAATCCACCTGGTTGCGCTTCTCGCCCACGCCGTCGAGCTCGCGCGAGGCGTTGATGACGTCCGAGAGGTTGCGCCCCGAGAGCTTGCCGTAGCGATGGTGCTCGTTGTACTTCTCAACGTCGAAATAGACCGAGCCCTGACTCTCGTAGGCATAGCCGTTGGCCAGGATTTCCTTCACCAGCTCTATCTGCTCAATGATGTGTCCGGTGGCGTGTGGCTCTATGCTTGGCGGCAGGCACCCCAGCGCACGCATGGCGTCGTGGAAGCGGTTGGTGTAGTGCTGCGCCACCTCCATGGGTTCGAGCTGCTCCAGGCGCGCCTTCTTGGCAATCTTGTCCTCGCCCTCGTCGGCATCGTGCTCCAGATGGCCCACGTCGGTGATGTTGCGGACGTAGCGCACCTTATAGCCTATGTGCTGCAGGTAGCGGAACAGCAGGTCGAAGGTGATGGCTGGCCGCGCGTGGCCCAGATGGGCGTCGCCATACACGGTGGGGCCGCACACGTACATGCCCACGCGCCCCGGGGTGAGGGGCCGGAACAGCTCCTTCTGGCGCGAAAGGGTATTGTATATCAATAGTGGTTGGTTGTTCATTGTCGTTTGTTATTTATGGATTAAAGATATAAGTTGTCTCGTCGCCGCAGATGTTGCGTATCCTCATGCGCAGCGGACATCGGTCATCAAGAGTCTGGATGATGCCGTCCCAGAGCATACGGTTCTTCCCGCCACCGCCTATGCGGACTGTGCAGTCGGGTTCAATCTTCACCTCGGCATCGCTGTGCCCCCGTATCTCGTCCTCCAACTCGTTGGAGAGCTTTCGGCCTTGTTTGTCGTAGAGACGGGCGTATTCCAGAAGAGGGGAATCGAACCATTCAGCGCATTTCCGCTCTATCTGTTTGTAGAACACGACTCGGTTTACGATTTGGGAATTTACGATTTGCCATCCTCCTCTATCAGCGCCAGCAGCCGCTCCACGGCATCGGCCTCGGGGATGTTCTTTTCGACGCACTCCTTGCCACGGTAGAGGCTGACCTTGCCACGGGCGGCGCCGACGTAGCCGTAGTCGGCATCGGCCATCTCGCCGGGGCCGTTGACGATGCATCCCATGATGCCTATCTTCAGCGAGGCGAGGCGTGCGGCCAGGGCGGGGTCGGCCTCGGCCTGCTGGCGGGCGAAGGCGTCGCGTATGCTCTGTATGGTGGCGGGCAGGTCGTAGAGGGTGCGTCCGCAGCCGGGGCATGAGATGAACTCGGTCTTGGTCTGGCGCAGGCGTGCGGCCTGCAGGAGGGCATAGGCCACGGGTATCTCGTTCTCGGGCGGCTCGGAGAGGCTGACGCGGATGGTGTCGCCGATGCCGTCGATGAGGAGGGCGCCGATGCCCACGGCGCTCTTCAGGCGCCCGTCCTCGCCCTCGCCGGCCTCGGTGACGCCGAGGTGGAGGGGAAAGGTCATGCCCTCACGGTCCATGGCCTGGCAGAGGAGGCGCACCGACTCGACCATGACGACGGTGTTGCTGGCCTTGATGCTGACCACCACATCCATGAAATGCTGGCGCTGGCAGATGCGCAGGAACTCCATGCAGCTCTCCACGATGCCAGCGGGGGTGTCGCCATAGCGCGACATGATGCGGTCGGAGAGCGAGCCGTGGTTGACGCCGATGCGCACGGCTGTGCCATGCTCGCGGCAGATGTCGAGGAATGGCGTGAGGCGGTCCTCTATCTTCTGCAGCTCGGCGCGGTACTCGTCGTCGGTGTATGTGAGTTTCTTGAACTGGCGGGCGGCATCGACGTAGTTGCCGGGGTTGATGCGCACCTTCTCACAGTAGCGTGCGGCAACGTCGGCCACGGCGGGGTTGAAGTGGACGTCGGCCACCAGCGGCACGTCGTAGCCTGCGGCGCGCACCCGCTCGCGGATGACGCGCATATTCTCGGCCTCGCGCACGCCCTGCGTGGTGAGGCGCACCAGCTCGCCGCCGGCACGAGCTATGGCCAGGATTTGACGCACACAGGCGTCGGTGTCCATGGTGGAGGTCGTACACATGGACTGCACGCGCACGGGGTTGTTGCCGCCGATGCCGATGGTGCCTACGCGCACCTCATGGGTCTTTCTGCGTTGCATATAAGCTGAATGTTGGCTGTTTGTGTTGAGCATGCACCTGTCACAGCGTGGCTACGCGATCCTGCGGATTCCGCTTGATGACCAGCGGATAGCGTTCGGGATGTTTCAAACTATCTATCTCGAGGTCTATCTCGAGTGCCGGCCATTCAATGGCATTCCTGCCACTCATGCGCACATCAAGCACACTGCTGATGCTGGCATCACGCATCCACGGGACACGGTTGTAGGAGAGGAAATAGTCATGCCCGGCGACGCTCAGCATGATGCCATCCCCATTAATCATCAACACGCTTGCCGACATGTTGGCGGAATTGCTCTTGGAACTCTGTTGCATACTTATCTACAATCTTTTGAATCCTCGCGACACATGTATGTGCATCTGTTCCTCTTCGTTGGAATAGATCTTGAAGCAATAACTGTTCTCACGATGAAAGACAGGACTCATGACAGGAGGGCATGAATGCTAATTGGTCTTATAATTGAACTGCACCCCCGCCAGCTCCTCGTTGGCCTTGACGATCTTCTGCGCCAGACCGGCCTTGTAGTCGGCCATGCGTGTGGCGAGGGCGTTGTCGGCGAGGGCCAGGATCTCGCAGGCGAGCACGGCGGCGTTCTGTGCGCCGTTGACGCCCACGGTGGCCACGGGGATGCCCGGTGGCATCTGCACTATGGAGAGCAGGGCGTCGAGTCCGTCGAGCATACCCTTTATGGGCACGCCGATGACGGGCAACGTGGTGTTTGCCGCTATGACGCCTGGCAGTGCTGCTGCCATTCCTGCTGCTGCGATGATAACTCGTATGCCTCGGCTCTCGGCCTCACGTGCGAAGGTCTCCACCTGTGCGGGTGTGCGGTGAGCCGATAGCGCGTTCATCTCGAACGGCACCTGCATGTCGTCGAGGAAGCGGGCAGCCTTCTCCATTACGGGGAGGTCGCTTGTGCTGCCCATGATGATGGATATGAGGGGTGACATTTTTTGTGTGTAAGTGTCTGTTGGCGTGTCGGCTGCAAAGTTAAGTGCTTTTTGGCAAATGAGCAAACATTTCCTCTATTAAATGTTTTTCATGTGTGAGAAATGAGCTACACACACACCTCACCGTCCGACATCGTGCAGGCCGTGAAGTTATTGGAAAACAATGCGCAAGAATAATTTAAAGGTCTTCTTCGGTGGCAACCTTTGTTTCCATTAGTCGCCAGCTTGGTCGATCGGCACTCCAAGAACAATACTATTATTGGTCATTGTTCTCCATTGTTTTCTAACGAAAAAGCCCCTCCGCTTGCGGAGAGGCTTGATCATGTTTAGATGAGCTTATGGGATCGTTGGGACTACTCCCACTCAAAATCGAAAGAAGACTTGGCCCAGGCGTTCTCGCCATCTACCGGCGTCTCAGGGTGTACGCCCTCGCCATGCTTCTCGCCCTCGATGAAGTTGCCGGAGAGGGCGAGCATAGTGGCGGTGCTGACGTCCAGCACCACCGCCATAGGTTTCAGATATTTCTTTTTCTTCATAGCGCACACATTTTATTTGATGGCAATCTTCTTACCGTTCACGATATACACGCCCTGCGGCAACTTCTTAGCATCGAACGTGTCGGCGACCTTACGTCCTGCCATGTCATAGACAGCAGTGGGCAGCTGACGGCCGCTGAACTCGGTAGCATCGATGCCCGTCTCGTAGCCCTCGAAGATGAAGCCGACAGCCTTGACGCCGTTGGAGAGGGCTGAGGTGGGCAGTTGCAGATAAGCCTTGCCTGCTGCTACCGTGCCGCTGCCGGAGGACTTGTAGAAGCCCTTCACGCCGTTCACTTCGCTGTAGAGGAAGTTGGTGCAGCCGTCTGCTTCGCTCGGTACGGTCTGAGCGGTGAGCACTGGCTTGAGCAGGTTGATGTAGAAGGCCGACGAAGCGGCAAACGGAACCTTATACTCCGCACCTTCCGTGCCCACGAGGAAGAGACCCGTGGAGGCCGGCACCTTGTCAACGCAGGTCAGGACAACCGTGCCGTCGATGTAACCGCTGGCGATGTAAGCCTTCAGGCCGGTGACACCGGTGAAGTCAAGGGGCTGCGTGCAGCTGAAGGTCTGCTGGGCGTGAGCCATGGTGATGAACGCCTTGTTGGCGTTGTAGGTAGCTACGACAGCGACGTTGGCGCTCACGCTGCTGATGGTGTACTGACCGCCGGAGATCTGCGACGTCACATCGACGCCGTCCACGGTGAGCGATACGAGGTCATAGTCCTCGTCGTCAGCGATGGTCAGCACCACGTCGTCCTCATATTGGGGTGAGGTCGTCGAGGCGGTCACTGCGTTTGCAAGGTTCGAAGTGATAGACACGGTATAAACCTCGCGTTCCCAAGTAGCGGTGTATGCACAGGTGCCGATCGAGCCCTTGGCGATGGTCACCGTCTGCGCAGCTGCGCTGAGGCCAGTGCCTGTCCAGCCCCTGAAGATCCAGTGGGCCTTCGTCGGGTTCGTCAAGGTGAAGGTAGCGGTCTCGATGGTGTAGCTCGTCGGGTTGGCCGTGGCAACGCTACCGCCAGCGAGGTCGTAGGTGATGTCATAGACGATAGGTGTCCAGGTGGCGGTGTATGCGCGGTCGCCGATCGAGCCCTTGGCGATGGTCACCGTCGTTGCGGTACCTGTGATGCCCGTGCCTTCCCATCCTGCGAAGTCATAGCCTTCGCGGGTCGGGTTCGTCAGGGTGAAGGCAGCGGTCTCCACGTTGTACTCCGTCGGGTTGGCCGTAGCGACGCTACCGCCGGCGAGGTCATAGGTGACGGTGTACGGGATGATCTGCCACTGGGCATAGACGTCGATAACGGTTCCATTCTCTGCGGTGAGGTTCAGGAGTTCCTGCTTGTCGGTATAGGGCGTACCGCTGCCGTCGGCCTTGGTGTTCCATCCCTCGTAGGTATAGCCTGTGCGGGTGAAGATGTTCTGTGTCAGAGCCTGCGCTACGTCGTAGGTGAAGACCTGATTGGCCATCGTACCCGAGCCGTTGTTGGCATGGAAGGCTATCTGATAGGTGATAGGCGTCCAGTTGGCGGTGTACGTGCGGTCGCCTGTGCTACCCTGGGCGATGGTCACGTTCTTTGTGGCCTCGCTGAGGTCGGTACCAGTCCATCCATCAAAGATGTAACCTGTCTTTGCGGGCTCCTTCAGTGTGAAGGTCGGGGTCTCGATGTTGAAGGAGGCGGGGTTCTCGTCGCCAGCGGCCAGTGCACCACCAGCCAGGTCGTAGGTCAGGTTGTAGGTGATGACCTTCCACTGGGCATAGACATTGACGATGCCGTTCAGCTCGGCGGTGAGGTTCTTCACCTTGGCCTTGTCAGCGTAGGCGGTACCGCTGCCGTCAGCTGCGGTGTTCCAGCCCTCGAAGGTGTAGCCCGTGCGGGTGAAGGCATTCTCGGTCAGGGCCTGTTCAGCGTCGTAGATGAAGTCCTGGTTGGCCATGGTACCCTCGCCGTTGTTGGCGTTGAAAGCCACCTGGTAGGGGTTCGGTGTCCACTGGGCGTACATCGTGATGACCTCGTCGCGCACGGCGGTGAGGTTCTTCACGGTCTGCTTGTCGGTGTAGACTGTGCCGCTGCCGTCAGCCTTCGAGTTCCACTCCTTGAAAGTGTAGCCCGTACGGGTGAATGCGTTCTCAGTAAGTGCCAGCTCGCTATCGTAGATATGGATCTGGTCGGCCATGGTACCGCCGTTGCCGCCATTGATGTCGAAGTGTACCTTGTAGGGGTTCGGCTCCCATGTGGCGGTGTAAGCGCGATCGCCGTAGTGGCCAGTAGTCACGGTCACGGCTACGGTCTTCTCAGTGAGGTCTGTGCCTTCCCATCCAGTGAAGGTGTAGCCCAGCTTCGTCGGGTTGACTAGTGTGAAGTCGGCCGACTCGATGGTGTACTCAGCGGGGTTGGCAGAAGCCACAGCACCACCGGCGAGGTCGTAGGTGATAGAATAGACGATGGGCTGCCACTTCGCGTAGATTGTCACCTCGGCACCTTGCTCCGTGGCGAGGTTCTCCACCACAGCCTGATCGGCATAAACCACGTCGCCATTCACGGTGGTGCTCCATCCGAGGAAGTCGTAGCCTGTGCGGCTGAAGCCCGTGGCGGGCAGGTTCTTAGGATCGTCGTAGGTCAAGGTGATGCTCTCCATCGACCCTGCGATAGCCATGGTGCCAGTGGCTCCGGCCTGTCCGTTGTCGAAGGTCAGGGTGTAGGTGATGGGGATGAGCTCCACCGTGAGGTCGAGACCAGCTGCGTCTTGGCTGCCGTCTGAACAGAAATAGAGCAGCAGGGTGCGGGCAGTGCTGCCATACTCGCCAATAGCTGTTGTTTGTTTATTTTCGGGACTGCTGAACTCCTTGAGGAGGCACTTTGCTTCATCAACTTCAGTGCCGTCGTAGATGCTCAGGTAGTCATATCCGGTTTCGGATGCTATGGTACCTGTCACCTTCAACCTATAGCCAATTGGCGCTTGCAGCATAAGATAGCCGTTGCTGTTGGGGCCGTAGTTGCCACCTGCGCCACCGTCGTCATATACCTTGAAGGATTTGATGCCATTGCAGATGTCGGTGGTGAGGGTGCCTTCCTTCGGCATGTTGATGAAAAGTCCGTCTTCGGCCGTTGTACCCGTAGTGAACGTCGGCGTTACCGTCACGCCAGAGATGGGCATGATGAAGCTGGCTGCGGCGTTGTACCATGTGCCGCCATTGATGGCCACAGGCGTGCCGTTGGCATCCACGGCGGTGGTGTTTTCGAGCGTATAGCCCCTCTGGTGGGTCTCTGTCAGGGTGACGACGTCGTTGAACTTGGCCGATGGCACGTCGCTGGCCATTGCGCCCCCCGTGGCCGGGCTGATGGTGATGGGCTGGGGCTCGTTGGAGTTGAAGACGTAAACATTGAGGGCATAGCCATCATCGGATTGGTTACCGTCTGAATAGAAGTAGATGGTCATGTTGCGTCCGCTGCTGGTCACGATGCCGATGTCCGAGAGGTTGTGGCTGTCTATGCTGGACACTTGCTCCCTGAGCGTTGGGGCTTGGTCGTCGGCGCCGTCATAGAAGGTCAGGTAATCGCAGTTCTCCGAGTCTATCGTGCCAGTAACCTGTATCTGGTAGCCTTCAGGAACGTTGAGCACGAGATAGCTATTGCAGCCGTCGGAATATTTTCCTTCTGCACCGCCATCGTCATAGACCTTGAACGACTTCACGCCCGTTGAGATGTTGGTGGTGATGGTTCCCTCCTTCAGCATATTGATGAAGAGTCCGTCGGCAATGGTCGTGGCAGGAATGAACGTCGGGGTGACGGTAACCTCCGATGCCGGCATCGTGAAGCTGGCATCAACCCTGTACCACGTGCCGCCATTTACTTCCACCGTTCTGTTGTTGACGTCCTTCACAAGGATGTCCTTCAGTACATAGCCATCCTCATGCGACTCGGTCAGTGCGACGGTCTCTGTGTATTTGGCTGTCGACTTGTCGCTCGTCATGGAGCCTCCCGTAACAGTGCTGATGTTGATGGGGAAGGCCTCGTTGGGGTTGAACAGGGTCACTTCGAGGTCCAGTCCAGGATCGGTGGCGCTGCCGTCTGTTTGGAAGTAAAGCATCATGCTATTGCCTGTGGTGGTAATGATGCCGATGTTGCGGGCTGAACCACCGTGTCCGGTTCCGCCCACATGGTCGAGGAGCAAAGCGGCCTCGTCGGTCGTGCCGTCATAGACGGTGAGTTGGTCATTGTCCTCACCGGTTATGGTACCTGTCAGTTGCATTCTTAAGCCCTCTGGGGCTGTGATGACGACGTAGCCTCTATAGTCGTTGGGATATTCACCGTCTGCGCCGCCAGAGTCATAGACCTTGAATGAGGTCACACCCGTGGCGATGTCGCAGGTCTTGGTCTGGCCCGTCTCGGGGAAGTTGAGAAAGAGGCCTTCCACCGATGTCGTGGCCTTGACGAAGGTCGGAGTGACGGTTGCTGCCGAGGTAGGCATCGTGAAGTGCGTTGCCGCGTTGTACCACGAGCCACCGGTGAAGCTTAAGGGCCGTCCGTAGCCGTCCGTGATGGTGATGCTCTCCAGAACATAGCCTGTCTCGTGCGTCCACGTCAGGGTTAAATCCTCATTATACTTGGCTGTAGCCTTGCTGCTATGTATCACGCCGCCTGTGGTCTCGTTGATGTTGATGGAATAGGCCTCGTTGGGTTTGAACAGCGTAACATCAATGTCGAGACCGTCCCGAGTGGTACCAGAGTCGGAATGGAAATAGAGCAAGAGGTTTCTGCCCGTGCTGGCAATGCTGCCGATGTCAGCTAAATCTCCGGTAATTTTGCAGAGCTCTTGAGCACCGTCGGTAGTTCCGTCATAGACGGTCAGATAATCGTAATTGGTCTCTGTCTGGACCGTGCCTGTCAGCTGAAGGGCATAGCCATCGGGAGCGGTGATGAGAAGGTAGCCATCGCTGCTATTGCTGTAGCGCTCCTCTGCACCGCCGTCGTCATAGACCTTGAATGCCATGACGGAGGCATCAGACAGCGTCAGATTGTCAGTCCCTGAGGAGGGTATGTTTACAAATTTTGTGCCGCCCGCATCCTTCAGCTGCACGTCTCCTGCCCATGCGCCTATCGCGGCCATGAGCATCGCGAATAAGAATAGTAACTTTTTCATAAGCATTAAGTTTCATGAGTAGTTATTGATATTAATTGGAAAAATAGATTGTATGGATATTGATGGTTGTTAGTGTGTTTGGCGAGACATAAAAAAAACGTGGACTACTTACTTCGTCTACGTTCTAGAGGTATCGCCAAACACCTTAACTGCATATCCGAGTAAAAGCCCACGCCATAGGCGTGAGCATCCGAGCTTTTACTCTTGCAGTTCTGTTTAATTTTGGCGAAATTTCTAGAACAAGATCTAAAGCGGACGCACCTAAATATATCTAATTATCCTATCTTAGCCCATAGGCATTTGATGTATTTAATAGTTTAAAATGATAACTTACAGCTGTATTTACTATTATCACGCAAGCGTTTGAAATGCTCGCAATGAATCATGTTTGAACATGACAGATGTTACATTTCATCTGTCTTTGCGGTGCAAATATACATAAAAAATCTGAACGGAAGAATAAAATGTAGAAAAAATGTGCAATAATTCGCAAGGATGGTATCAGAGAATTGTTTTATGCGCGTAAAAGCCTTGAGGCTTGGTGATGATTGACGAACAGCGCCGGCCCCAAGGAGGAACCGGCGCTGAGAGGATGATTGTTTGTCGTGCGACGTGAACGTCAATCAGTCGATGTCGTAGTCGAGGATGGCCTTGCGGTTGGAGAGCACGCGGTCGTAGTCCTCCTTGGAGCCCACGATGATGCGCTCGAACTCGCGCAGACCCGTTCCTGCGGGTATGAGGTGTCCGCAGATGACGTTCTCCTTCATGCCCTCGAGGGTGTCGCTCTTGCCGTTGATGGCGGCTTCGTTGAGCACCTTGGTAGTCTCCTGGAAGGATGCTGCCGACATGAAGCTTGTGGTCTGCAGTGCGGCACGTGTGATGCCCTGCAGGATCTGTGTCGATGTTGCGGGCACGGCATCGCGCACCTGCACGGGGCGCAGGTCGCGGCGCTTGAGGGCGGAGTTCTCGTCGCGCAGACGTCGTGCCGTGACGATCATGCCGGGGAGCATCGTCTCGCTGTCGCCGGCATCGGTGACGACCTTCTTGCCCCAGATGCGGTCGTTCTCCTCGGCGAACTCCTGCTTATCGACAATCTGCTGTTCGAGGAAGCGTGTGTCGCCGGGCTCGTTGATCTGCACCTTGCGCATCATCTGTCTTACGATGACCTCGAAGTGCTTGTCGTTGATGGTCACACCCTGCAGACGATAGACGTCCTGCACCTCGTTGACGATGTACTCCTGCACGGCCGTCGGGCCCTGGATGGCGAGGATGTCGGCCGGTGTGATGGCACCGTCGGATAGCGGTGTGCCGGCGCGTACGTAGTCGTTCTCCTGCACGAGGATCTGCTTGCTGAGCGGTACGAGGTAGTGGCGTTCGTCGCCGACCTTTGATGTCACGATGATCTCGCGGTTGCCGCGTTTCACCTTGCCCATCGTCACCTCGCCGTCGATCTCGCTGACCACGGCGGGGTTGCTCGGGTTGCGTGCCTCGAAGAGCTCTGTGACACGCGGCAGACCTCCTGTGATATCTCCGGCCTTGCCCACGGCACGCGGTATCTTGACGAGGATGTCGCCGGCCTTGACTTGCTGCTTGTCCTTGACGCTGATGTGTCCGCCGATGGGGAAGTTGTATGTGCGCAGCAGCTCGCCGTTCTCGTCGAGGATGTGTGCCTGCGGGATCTTGGTCTTGTCCTTCGACTCAATGACGATGAGCTCGCTGAGTCCTGTCGTCTCGTCGTTCTCCACGCGGTATGTCACGCCCTCGATGACTCCCTCGAACTCTATGCGTCCGGCCGTCTCGGTGACGATGACGGCGTTGAAGGCGTCCCACTTGGCGATGACCTCGCCCTTCTCGACCCTGTCGCCGTCTTTCTTGTAGAGGGTGGAGCCGTAGGGCACGTTCTGTGTGAGCAGTACGATGCCGGTGTTAACATCGACGAAGCGTATCTCTGCCAGCCGGCCCACGACCATCCTGGCTTCTCTGCCGGAGGCTTTCTGTGTTTCGCCCATGAGCATACTTGTGTCGTCATCTTCGATGATATCCACTGTGCGCAGCTCGTCGAACTCGATCTTACTGTCATACTTGGCCTTGATGGTGGCGTTGGCGGCGGCGTTGTCGGCCACGCCACCGGCGTGGAAGGTACGCAGTGTGAGCTGTGTTCCCGGCTCGCCGATGGACTGTGCAGCGATGACGCCGACGGCTTCGCCCTTCTGCACCATGCGTGCCGTTGCCAGGTTGCGTCCGTAGCACTTCATGCACACGCCGTGGCGGCTCTCGCAGGTGAGCACGGAGCGTATCTCGACGCTCTCGATGGGGCTTGCCTCGATCTCGGCGGCGATGGGTTCGGTGATCTCCTCGCCTGCTGCCACGATGAGCTTGTTGGTGGACGGGTTTATGATGTCGTGCACGCTGACGCGTCCGAGGATGCGGTCGCCGAGCTTTGACACCACCTCGTCGCCGTTCTTCAGTGCCGTGCATACGAGTCCTCGCAGAGTGCCGCAGTCCTCCTCGGTGATGATGACGTCGTGGCTGACATCGACGAGTCGTCGTGTGAGGTAACCTGCGTCGGCCGTTTTCAGGGCGGTGTCGGCAAGACCCTTACGTGCGCCGTGGGTTGAGATGAAGTACTCCAGCACGCTCATGCCCTCCTTGAAGTTGGAGAGGATGGGGTTCTCGATGATCTGCGCCTCGGCGCCAGCCTTCTGCGGCTTTGCCATGAGGCCGCGCATGCCGGAGAGCTGGCTGATCTGTCCGGCGCTGCCACGTGCTCCTGAGTCGAGCATCATGAAGACGGCGTTGAAGCCCTGGTCGGCACTGGCCATCGTGTTCATGAGTATCTTCTGGAGGTCGGTGTTGACGTGTGTCCACGCGTCGATGACCTTGTTGTAGCGTTCCTTGTCGGTGATGATACCCATGTTGTAGTTCTCGGTGATGAGCTCCACCTCCTCGTTGCCTCGCTGCACGAGGGTTGCCTTCTCCTCGGGGATGATGATGTCGCCGAGGTTGAACGACAGTCCGCCGTCGTAGGCCAGCTTGTAGCCGAGGTTCTTGATACCGTCGAGGAACGAGCATGCTCGTGCCACGCCCACGGTCTTGATGACGTCGGTGATGAGGGGTCGCAGAGTCTTCTTGGAGATGATGTCGTTGAAGAATCCGAGCTCCACGGGTATGATCTCGTTGACGATGATGCGTCCCACGGTGGTCTCCACCATGCGCGGGCCTATGGTGCCGTCCTCGAGCTTGTCCTGCACGATGACCTTGACGGGTGCGTGCACGTCAACGCGTTTCTCGTTGTAGGCGATGATGGCCTCCTCGGGGCCGTAGAATATGAGGCCCTCGCCCTTGGCTCCCGGGCGCATCTTGGTGATGTAGTAGAGTCCTAGCACCATGTCCTGCGACGGCACGGTGATAGGTGCGCCGTTGGCGGGGTTGAGGATGTTGTGGCTCTGGAGCATGAGGATCTGTGCCTCGAGGATGGCCTCGTTGGAGAGCGGGAGGTGTACAGCCATCTGGTCGCCGTCGAAGTCGGCATTGAAGGCGGTACATGCCAGGGGGTGCAGCTGTATGGCCTTGCCCTCTATCATGTGTGGCTGGAAGGCCTGTATGCCGAGTCGGTGCAGCGTCGGTGCGCGGTTGAGCAGCACGGGGTGTCCCTTCATGACGTGCTCGAGGATGTCCCAGATGACGGGGTCTTTGCGATCGACGATCTTCTTGGCCGACTTGACGGTCTTGACGATGCCGCGCTCGATGAGCTTGCGTATGATGAACGGCTTGTAGAGCTCGGCAGCCATGAGCTTGGGCAGTCCGCACTCGCCCATGTTGAGCTCGGGGCCTACGACGATGACGGAACGTGCTGAGTAATCGACGCGCTTACCGAGCAGGTTCTGGCGGAAGCGTCCCTGCTTGCCCTTGAGGGAGTCGGAGAGAGACTTCAGCGGGCGGTTGCTCTCGCTCTTCACGGCGCTGGCCTTGCGGCTGTTGTCGAAGAGGCTATCTACGGCCTCCTGCAGCATGCGCTTCTCGTTGCGCAGTATGACCTCGGGTGCCTTGATCTCGATGAGTCGCTTGAGGCGGTTGTTGCGTATGATGACGCGGCGGTAGAGGTCGTTGAGGTCTGACGTGGCGAAGCGTCCGCCATCGAGGGGCACGAGGGGTCGCAGGTCGGGCGGCGTGACGGGCAGGATCTTCATGATCATCCACTCGGGCTTGTTACGGTCGCGGCTGGCGCGGAAGCTCTCCACGACCTGGAGGCGCTTCAGCGACTCGGCCTTGCGCTGCTGGGCGGTGTCGCTGCTGGCACGGTCGCGCAGCTCGTAGCTGAGCTTGTCGAGGTCGAGCTCCTGCAGGAGCTGCAGGATGGCCTCGGCACCCATCTTGGCCACGAACTTGTTGGGGTCGTCGTCGGGCAGGTACTGGTTGTCGGGCGAGAGGCGTTCGATGCGCTCGATGTACTCCTCCTCGCTCAGCAGGTCGTAGCGGGCCAGGGGCGCCTCCTCGCTCTCGGCGGCGAAGGGTCCGGGGTTGATGACGACGTAGCGCTCGTAGTAGATGACGGCGTCGAGCTTCTTGGTGGGCATGCCCAGGAGGTAGCCTATCTTGTTGGGCAGCGAGCGGAAGTACCAGATGTGTGCCACGGGCACCACGAGTTCTATGTGTCCGCTGCGCTCACGGCGCACCTTCTTCTCTGTGACCTCCACGCCGCAGCGGTCGCAGGTGATGCCTTTGTAGCGTATGCGCTTGTACTTTCCGCAGTGGCACTCGTAGTCCTTCGTGGGGCCGAAGATGCGCTCGCAGAAGAGGCCGTCGCGCTCGGGCTTGTAGGTGCGGTAGTTTATGGTCTCGGGCTTGAGCACCTCACCAAAGGAGTTCTGCTTGATCTCCTCGGGCGATGCCAGGGAGATGGTTATCTTGGTGAAATTGTTCTTGACTTTTGTATCTTTCTTGTAGGGCATAATGCTGGTGTGTTAAATGTTAAATGCCGTTTTACATTTCACATTACATCCGTCACTCCAGTGTAACGGAAAGTCCGAGTCCGCGCAGCTCATGCAGCAGCACGTTGAGCGACTCCGGTATGCCCGGCGTGGGCATGGGGTCGCCCTTCACGATGGCCTCGTAGGCCTTGGAGCGTCCCGTGACATCGTCGGACTTGATGGTGAGAATCTCCTGGAGGACGTGGCTGGCACCGAAAGCCTCGACGGCCCATACCTCCATCTCTCCGAATCGCTGGCCTCCGAACTGCGCCTTACCTCCGAGCGGCTGCTGCGTGATGAGGCTGTAGGGGCCTATGCTGCGTGCGTGCATCTTGTCCTCCACCATGTGTCCGAGCTTGAGCATGTAGGCTATGCCCACCGTTGCCAGCTGGTCGAACTTCTCGCCCGTGGCGCCGTCGTAGAGCTGTGTGGAGCAGTAGCGCGGCAGCCCGGCCTTGTCAGTCCACTCGCAGAGGTCGTCGAGGGTGGCTCCGTCGAAGATGGGTGTCGAGAACTTCACGCCGAGCTTGCGTCCTGCGGCTCCGAGGACGGTCTCGAAGATCTGTCCGATGTTCATTCGCGAAGGCACGCCGAGGGGGTTGAGCACGATATCCACCGGTGTGCCGTCGGCCAGGAATGGCATGTCCTCCTGGCGCACCACCTTCGACACGATGCCCTTGTTGCCGTGGCGTCCGGCCATCTTGTCGCCCACGCCGATCTTGCGCTTCTTGGCGACATACACCTTGGCCATCTGCATGATGCCGCTCTGCAGCTCGTCGCCGATGGTGATGGCGAACTTGCGGCGGTGGCGCTCAGCGTCGAGCAGCTTGTACTTCTTGATGAAGTTGATGATGAGCTGCGAGATGAGGCTGTTGGTGTGGTCGTCGCTGGTCCAGCGTGAGAGCTGAACGCCAGTGTAGTCGAGGCCGGAGAGGTTGCCCTCGGTGAACTTGGCACCCTTCTGTATGACCTCGGCGCCCATGTAGTCCTTCACGCCCTGTGAGGTGTATTTGGCGGTGAGCTCCAGCAGCTTGTCGATGAGGATGGCGCGCAGGTCGTCAACCTTGGAGTTGAACTCTTCATCAATCTTGGGCAGACGTATCTTGTCCTGGGCCTTCTCGGTGCGTGTCTTGATGGCTCGCGAGAAGAGCTTCTTGTCGATGACGGTGCCGGAGAGTGAGGGCGATGCCTTGAGCGATGCGTCCTTGACATCGCCGGCCTTGTCGCCGAAGATGGCGCGCAGCAGCTTCTCCTCCGGCGAGGGGTCGCTCTCGCCCTTAGGTGTTATCTTGCCGATGAGGATGTCGCCCGGCAGGATCTGTGCGCCGATGCGCACGATGCCGTTCTCGTCGAGGTCCTTGGTGGCCTCCTCGCTGACGTTGGGGATGTCGGAGGTGAGCTCCTCGACGCCGCGCTTCGTCTCGCGCACCTCGAGGTTGAACTCCTCGACGTGAACGCTGGTGAGGATGTCCTCGCGCACCACACGCTCGTTGAGCACGATGGCGTCCTCATAGTTGTAGCCCTTCCACGGCATGTAGGCCACGAGGAGGTTCTTGCCCAGGGCGAGCTCGCCGTTGCTGGTGCTGTAGCCCTCGGTAAGGATGTCGCCGGCCTTCACGCGCTGACCCTTCTCGCAGATGGGTCGCAGGTCGATGGTCATGTTCTGGTTGGTGCGGCGGAACTTGGGTATGCGGTACTCCTTGAGGGCAGGCTCGAAGCTCACGAACTCCTCTTCGTCGGTGCGGTCGTAGAGTATGCGTATCGTGGTGGCATCGACGTACTCGATGGTGCCGTCGCCCTCGGCCGTGATCATGGTGCGGCTGTCCTCGCAGACCTGACGCTCGATGCCTGTGCCCACGATGGGTGCCTCGGTGAGCATGAGTGGCACGGCCTGGCGCATCATGTTCGAGCCCATGAGTGCGCGGTGGGCATCGTCGTGCTCGAGGAAGGGTATGAGCGATGCTGCTATGGATGCTATCTGCTGCGGTGCCACGTCCATGAGGTCAACCTCTGTGGGCGGCACCACGGGGTAGTCGTCGTCCTGGCGGCACTTCACGACCTTGCGTATGAAGGTGCCGTCGTCGCGCAGCGGGGCGTTGCCCTGGCCGATGATGAGCTTCTCCTCCTCCTCGGCGGTGAAGTATTTTATGCCCTCCGGCGAGAGGTCAACGACACCGTTGTTGACCTTGCGGTAGGGTGTCTCTATGAATCCCAGCTCGTCGATCTTGGCATAGACGCAGAGCGACGAGATGAGTCCGATGTTAGGTCCTTCGGGCGACTCGATGGGGCAGAGGCGTCCGTAGTGGGTGTAGTGCACGTCGCGCACCTCGAAGCCGGCGCGTTCGCGTGAGAGTCCGCCGGGGCCGAGAGCGGAGAGGCGGCGCTTGTGTGTCACCTCGGCCAGGGGGTTGGTCTGGTCCATGAACTGGCTGAGGGCGTTCGTGCCGAAGAAAGAGTTTATGACGCTCGAGATGGTCTTGGCATTGATGAGGTCGGTGGGTGTGAACACCTCGTTGTCGCGCACGTTCATGCGCTCGCGGATGGTGCGGCTCATGCGTGCCAGTCCGATGGCGAACTGGTTGGAGAGCTGCTCGCCCACGGTGCGCACGCGGCGGTTGGAGAGGTGGTCGATGTCATCGACCTGGGCCTTGGAGTTGATGAGCTCGATGAGATATTTTATGATCTCGGTGATGTCCTCGCGAGTGAGGACGCGCACGCCGGGGTCGGTGTCGAGGCCCAGCTTGCGGTTGATGCGGTAGCGGCCCACGTCGCCGAGGTCGTAGCGTTTCTCGGAGAAGAAGAGGTTGTTGATGACCTCGCGGGCGCTGGCGTCGTCGGCAGGGTCGGCGTTGCGCAGCTGGCGGTAGATGTAGAGCACGGCCTCCTTCTCGGAGTTCGACGGGTCCTTGGCGAGGGTGTTGAAGATGATGCTGAAGTCGGAGACGTCGGCATCCTCGCGGTGCACGAGGATGGTCTGTGCGCCGCTGTCGAGGATGTCCTCGATGTTCTCGGCGTCGAGCTCCACCTCACGGTCCATGATGATGTCGTTGCGCTCGATGCTGACGACCTCGCCGGTGTCCTCATCGACGAAGTCCTCGACCCACGACTTCAGCACGCGCGCGGCGAGCTTGCGTCCGATGCATTTCTTGAGGTTGTTCTTGTTGACCTTCACCTCCTCGGCGAGGTTGAAGATCTCGAGTATGTCCTTATCGTTCTCGAAGCCGATGGCTCGCAGCAGGGTCGTCACGGGCAGCTTCTTCTTACGGTCGATGTAGGCATACATCACGTTGTTGATATCTGTGGCAAACTCAATCCACGAACCCTTGAAGGGGATGATGCGCGCGCTGTAGAGCTGCGTGCCGTTGGCGTGGATGCTCGAGCCGAAGAACACGCCTGGCGAGCGGTGCAGCTGGCTCACCACCACGCGCTCGGCACCGTTGATGACGAAGGTGCCGTTGGCTGTCATGTAGGGGATGGGACCGAGGAAGACGTCCTGTATCACCGTGTCGAAGTCCTCGTGGTCGGGGTCGGTGCAGTAGAGCTTCAGCTTGGCCTTGAGGGGCACGGCATAGGTGAGGCCGCGCTCGAGGCATTCCTCGATGCTGTAGCGCGGCGGGTCGATGTAGTAGTCGAGGAACTCAAGGACGAAGTTGTTGCGGGTGTCGGCGATGGGGAAGTTCTCGGAGAACACCTTGTAGAGACCGTCGTTCTTGCGCAACTCGGGCGGTGTGTCGAGCTGCAGGAAGTCGTTGAATGATTTCAACTGCACGTCGAGGAAGTCCGGATATGGCATCGGGTTCTTCACCGAGGCGAAGTTGATTCTGTCGTTAATGATGTTTGCCATCAGATATTAGTATATGTGTTATGGTGAATTGTCTTGTCGGGGGGGGGAGCCAGACAGGTGCCGGCAGTGGTGTGGGGCGTTGGTATCGCTGTGCGGGTGGCGTGCGGGCCTTTGTGTGCGGGCTGTCGGGGCGTTGTGTGCTCTCCGTGCGCTGTGTCCGCATAAGAGAAGCAAAAGGTAGAGGACTCTCTACCAGAGAGTTCTCTACCGTATTAGATCAGGATCTGTGTGCGCGTGTCGTGCTTACTTGAGCTCGATCTCTGCGCCAGCCTCCTCGAGGGTCTTCTTCAGAGCCTCAGCGTCAGCCTTGGGCATGCCTTCCTTCAGAGTGCTGGGAGCACCGTCAACGAGCTCCTTAGCCTCCTTCAGGCCCAGACCGCAAGCCTCCTTGACAGCCTTCACGACCTGGAGCTTAGCAGCACCTGCGCTCTTGAGGACGACGTCGAAGTCTGTCTTCTCTTCAGCGGCGGGAGCGGCACCGGCAGCGGGGCCGGCAGCGACAGCGACAGCAGCAGCTGCGGGTTCAATACCATACTCCTCTTTCAGGAGGTTCTTCAAATCGTTCACTTCCTTCACTGTCAAGTTAACCAACTCTTCAGCGATAGCTTTGATATCTGCCATAATAGTAATTATGAATTTGTTTGTTTTGTACTTGGATGTTGTTTAATAGGTGATTATTCGCCCTTTTCGGCGAGTGTCTCGAGCACACCGTGTATGGTGTTTGCTCCAGACTCGAGTGCAGAAACGACGCTCTGCATAGGACCTTGCAGCATGGCCACAATGTCTGCGATGACCTCGTTCTTGCTCTTGATGGCGCACAGGGCGTCGAGCTGGTCGGCTCCCACATAGAAGCCTTCCTCAGCGTAAGCTGCCTTGAGTGCGGGGGTCGTAACGCCCTTGGGGTTCTTCGAGATGATGTCCTTGAGCATCTTGGCAGGAGCGTTGGCAACCTGCGCGAAGAGGACAGCCGTAGTACCCTTCAGCGTCTCGTAGAGAGGGGTGAAATCGATGTCGCTGTTCTCGAAAGCCTTGTGCAGCAACGTGTTCTTCACCACTACCATCTTCACTTCGCTCTTGAAGCACTGACGGCGCAGGGCAGCTGTGCGTGCACTGTCGAGACCTGACACGTCAACGAGGTAGAAGTGGGGGAACTCCTTAAGCTTCTCGCCCAGTTGGCCGATGATGATGCCTTTATCTTCCTTTCTCATGATAATGTTTTCGTCTTTTTGTTAGATTTCATCCACTGCCTTGGGGTCAATCTTGACACCGCGGCTCATGGTACTTGAAAGATATATGCTCTTGAGATACGTACCCTTGGCAGCGGCGGGCTTCAGCTTGATAATCGTTGCGATGAACTCCTTGGCGTTCTCGGCAATCTTGTCGGCAGAGAATGACACCTTGCCGATGGATGCGTGAACGATACCGGTCTTATCGACCTTGAAGTCTATCTTACCTTGCTTGACCTCACGGATTGCCTTTGCAACATCCATGGTAACGGTGCCGCTCTTGGGGTTTGGCATCAGTCCGCGGGGACCGAGGATGCGACCCAGGGCACCTATCTTACCCATGATTGAGGGCATAGTGATAATAACGTCGATGTCAGTCCAGCCACCCTTGATCTTGTCGATGTACTCCTCAAGACCAACGTAGTCGGCACCTGCCTCCTTGGCAGCAGCCTCCTGGTCGGGGGTACACAGGCAGAGCACGCGGGTGACCTTGCCGGTGCCATTGGGCAGGGAGACGACACCACGGACCATCTGATTGGCCTTGCGGGGGTCAACGCCGAGACGGCAGTCGATGTCCACGGAGGCGTCAAACTTGGTCGTGGTGATGTCCTTGACCAGCTGTGCAGCTTCCTTCAGAGTGTAAGCTTTCCCGGCTTCAATCTTATCGGCGACCAACTTTTGATTCTTTGTCAGTTTACTCATAATGAATTGAAGTTTTACGTTAATTAAGCGGGAAAGTCACCCTTTACAGTGATGCCCATGCTTCTGGCAGTTCCTGCAACCAACTTCATAGCTGCCTCGACCGTGAAGCAGTTCAGGTCGGGCATCTTATCGGTGGCGATGGCACGGACGTCATCCCAGGTCACAGTGGCCACCTTCTTACGGTTGGGCTCTGCGCTGCCGCTCTTCACCTTTGCAAGCTCCAAGAGCTGCACTGCCACGGGGGGAGTCTTTACGACGAAGTCGTAGCTCTTGTCGTTGTAGTAGGTGATGACAACAGGGAGCACTTTGCCGGCCTTGTCCTGAGTTCTGGCATTGAATGCCTTGCAGAAATCCATGATGTTGATACCCTTGGAACCCAGGGCGGGACCCACTGGCGGTGATGGATTTGCAGCGCCTCCTTTAATCTGTAGCTTGATTAATCCAGCAACTTCTTTTGCCATTGTTGTAAATTCGTTTGATAGTTGTTATATGCGACGAGAGCGGACGCGTAACAGTTCGTCCTACTCCTTCGCGACTTGCATGAAACCTAACTCCAGAGGAGTCTTCCTTCCGAAAATCTTGACCGAAACCTTCAGCTTCTTCTTCTCGCTGTTCACTTCCTCGACGGAGGCCTCGAAGCCGGAGAACGGGCCGTCGGTCACCTTCACGGCATCGCCGACGACAAACGGTATCGTCACGTCCTCTGGGATATCGGCCATCTCATCGACGACGCCGAGCAGACGCTTCATCTCGCTCTCGCGGATGGGCATCGGCTTGGAGCTGTCTTTCGTCTCACCGAGGAAACCAAGCACATTGGGGGTGTTGCGTAGCATTGCCTGCACCTCGCCAACCAGGTCTGCTTCTACAAGAACGTAGCCAGGCAGATGGACGCGCTCCTTCACGGTGCGCTTGCCGTTGCGCACAACGACAAACTTCTCCGTGGGAATGAGCACCTGTGACACTTTATCCCCATAGTCACCTTGGGCAACCTGGGCGTCAACATACTCCTTTACCTTGCCTTCTTTTCCGCTTATGGCACGCATGACGTACCAGCGCATTCCTTGCTCAGCCATTGTCACTGATTAGTTGGGATAGACAAATTCCATCAAGTGCTGGAATGTGAAATCCATAACGAAAACTACCACCGCGATGAGTAGGGAAGCAGATAATACTACAATCGCGCTGTTGAACAGTTCCGAACGCGTGGGCCAAGAGGTCTTATGCACGAGTTCTTCGTAGGATTCCTTGCAATAGTTCACACAACCATTGCAAAGGCTTTTGACTTTGTTTAACATGTCTTCTTTGTTTTGGCACGGGAAGAGAGGCTCGAACTCCCGACACCTGGTTTTGGAGACCAGTGCTCTACCAACTGAGCTATTCCCGTGTGTAAGGGAGTCTTGTGACTGTGCCGCACAGGACTCCCTGCTGTTATCTTACTGCCCCGAAGGGTGAGTGTTAATCGTCAAGGATCTCTGTGATCTGACCGGAACCCACGGTGCGGCCGCCTTCACGGATAGCGAAACGCAGACCGACGTTGAGAGCCACGGCGTAGATGAGCTCCACCTTGATCTCGACGTTATCGCCGGGCATCACCATCTCGGTGCCTTCGGGGAGGTGAATCTCACCCGTGCAGTCCATGGTGCGGAGGTAGAACTGAGGACGATACTTGTTGCCGAACGGTGTGTGACGGCCACCCTCTTCCTTCTTCAGCACGTAGATGGATGCCTTGAACTTCTTGTGGGGTTTGATGACACCCGGGTGGGTGATAACCATACCGCGCTTCACCTCGTTCTTGTCGATACCGCGGAGGAGCAGACCGACGTTGTCGCCAGCTTCACCCTCATCGAGGATCTTGCGGAACATCTCGACACCGGTGATGACGCTCTTCTTGTCCTCGCCGAGACCCAGGATCTGGACCTCGTCGCCGACCTTCACGCGGCCAGTCTCGATACGGCCTGTGGCCACTGTGCCACGACCTGTGATGGAGAAGACGTCCTCGACAGGCATCAGGAAGGGCTTCTCGACGTCGCGGACGGGCTCCTGAATCCAGTTGTCGCAAGCGTCCATGAGCTCCATGACCTTCTCTTCCCACTGGGGCACGCCGTTGAGTGCGCCGAGGGCAGAACCGCGGATGATGGGAGTCTCAGGCTCGAAATCATACTGAGCGAGCAGCTCCTGCATCTCCATCTCAACGAGCTCGAGCATCTCCTCGTCATCGACCATGTCGCACTTGTTGAGGAACACGACCAGACGGGGCACGTTCACCTGACGGGCGAGCAGGATGTGCTCACGAGTCTGAGGCATGGGACCGTCGGTGGCAGCGACAACGATGATGGCTCCGTCCATCTGGGCAGCACCGGTAACCATGTTCTTCACATAGTCGGCGTGACCCGGGCAGTCAACGTGAGCGTAGTGACGCTTGGCTGTCTCGTACTCGACGTGGGCGGTGTTGATGGTGATACCACGCTCCTTCTCCTCGGGGGCGTTGTCAATCTGGTCGAAGCTCTTCACCTCGGAGAGACCCTTCTTAGCCAGCACGGTGGTGATGGCGGCGGTCAGTGTTGTCTTACCATGGTCAACGTGGCCGATAGTACCAATGTTGACATGGGGTTTGGTTCTTTCGAATTTTTCTTTAGCCATAGCTAATCTTACTATTTAAAATTAATAATGTAATCCTTTGTGGTGATCAGCCATCTCCCGTCCTTCGAGAGAGCTGTTGACGAGGATTGAACTCGTGACCTCTTCCTTACCAAGGAAGTGCTCTACCACTGAGCTACAACAGCATGTCTTGTTCTCGGGCGTGGAGCGGAAGACGGGGCTCAAACCCGCGACCCCCAGCTTGGAAGGCTAGTGCTCTATCAACTGAGCTACTTCCGCAATGTCTGTGCACTTCTGCTCATCGGGTGGGCAAAGATGGATTCGAACCACCGAAGGTAACAACCAGCAGATTTACAGTCTGCCCCATTTGGCCACTCTGGAATTTGCCCTGAGAGATTAGAGCGCGCTGTGCTGTGCTTGCTTGCTGATGCCTTTGCAGCCGCCTTGAGGCGGTGTGCCATCTCTAAGCGGCTGCAAAGGTAGGCATTATTTTTGGAACGCAAAAATTTTCGGGGACTTTTTTTATCTATTTTGCGTTTTTTCTTTGTTTTTCTGTAGTTGGCGCACCAAAGCGTCCATGCAATTGTCTATAGCTTCTTCAAAAGTGTCGCAAACCTTCTCGGCGAAGAGCTCGCTGCCGGCGTTGACGCGGATGGATACCTCCTTGTTCATGGCCGTCTCGGGCTTGACGACTTTCATTGACACCTCTACCTTTCTTATTTCGTCGCTGAATTTCTCGAGCTTGCCAACTTTCTTGTGTACGAAGTCTTGCAACTTCTCTGTGGGTTCGAAACGGATGGCTTGAATCTTGATTTCCATAAAAACCTCCTTTGTTAAATGGTTTGACGTTTACGCCCGGGGATGGGCGTCGTTATACTCTCGGCGAAGCTCCTCGAAGGTGGTGTGGGTGTAGATCTCGGTTGTGGCGAGACGGCGGTGACCCAGCAGTTCCTTGACGGCTTCGAGATTTGCCTGGTGGTTGAGCATCGTAGTGGCGAAGGTGTGGCGCAGCACGTGTGGCGAACGCTTGCCTTGGTCGGTGACGAGGCCGAGCTGGCGTCTTACCATGGCGCGCGTCGCGCCGGGCTTGATGCGGCGGCCGCGGCCGTCAACGAAGAGCGCCTGTGTGTCGGGACCTTCGACCTTCGCGCGCGAACCTATATATTTATTTAATAGGCCGGTGAGCGAGTCGCCGAACGGTACGATTCTCTGTCGGTTGCCCTTGCCTGTGACGTGCAGCGTCTGCTGGCCGAGGCTCACGTCCCCCATGTCGAGGCCTATGAGCTCTGCAAGGCGCAGTCCTGTCTCGTAGAACACCGTGATGACGGTCCTGTCGCGCAGCCCGTCGAAGTCATGAGTGAAGGCTTCGTCGTTGTCGAGCAGGCGCTGCATGTCCCCCTCCCTGATGAAGGCGGGCAGCGGGCGTTCTGCCTTGGGCGCGGTGAGGTTGTGGAACGGGTCGCGGCTCACGAGGCCTCGCCGTAGCAGGAACCTGTAGCATGACCTCAGCGCCGAGAGACGGCGCGCCACGGATGTCGGCTTGTTGCCGCTGTCTATCATGCTCACCACCCAGTCGCGGGCGATGTCAGTGTCCAGGCTGTCCCAGTCAAGGTCGCTGTCGAGGCTTTTGTAGAACGTCCTGAACGCCTTCAGGTCCGCACGATACCCTTCGAGTGTGTGTTCTGACACACCCCGCTCGTAGCGCAGGTAGTCGAAAAAAGCATCTGTCAGCATCTGTTAACCTCCATGGTCTTTGATTTACCGAGGCGAAGTTAGAGGTTTTTTCTCAGACTGCCAAAAAAATTCAGCATTTTTAATGATTCTGTTGATTAATCTTCTACGCGGCGCAGCTGCTGGACGTAGATTGCGCGCTCCTTGGCGAGACGCTTGAGTACTGAAGGCTTGTCGAACTGCTGACGACGGCGGAGTTCCTTCACGACGCCGGTCTTCTCGAATTTGCGCTTGAACTTCTTGAGAGCTCTTTCGATGTTCTCACCTTCCTTTACTGGTACTACAATCATGTTGTTTTGTTGTTTGGTTAGTAAAAAATGTTGATTAGGTGTTGTCTCATGCACCGCGCCTCGCGGCTGGAGGCGTGAAATGCGGCTGCAAAGGTACGCATAATTTCCTTTCTGACAAAGCTTTCGCCGAGAAAATGCGTGTCGCACTGTGTTTTTTGTGACGAATGTCGTGTTTTTGACGTCGGGCGCGGCGCCGGGAGAGGCGGGAGGGACGGCGGGAGGGGAGGGCGTGGCGGGCGTTGCGGGAGGGACGGCGGGAGGGGAGGGAGGAGAGGCGGGAGGGGCAGGAGGGGCGGACGTGGAGGCGGGCGTGGCGGGCTTCAGTCCCGTTTGTCGCGATGACATCGCGACAATGATTATCCGCAATCATACCACCAAAGAGACCGCAACGCGGTCTTCGCTTTGGTAACCGAGGGTACGAGCGTAGCGAGCACCCCCGGATAACAAGCTCTATAGAGGCAAGCACTCTGAAAGAGTGCCCGAACAGCGTAATGGGCGACCCCTTCAGGGTCGATGTTCCCCTTTTTGTCCCTATCCGGGGGTACTGCGCACCCCCGGTTATTGAGAGGAGACGCTTCCAGCGTCTTGGTGGTACGATTGCGGATAATCATATCGCGACAAACACACCCCCGACGCGCACCGGGGGGGCAGGGCGCGACATGTGGGGGGCGCGACAACCCTTCCGGGGCGCGCGCAATGACCGTTTTGGGATGCCGAAAAAGCCCCTAGGGGAGTTGCATAACTCGCCTAGGGGAGTTTGGTAACTCGCCTAGGGGAGTTATGCAACTCCCCTAGGGGCTGTCAGGCTACTTGCGGGGGAATGAAAAAACAGCGCGCCGAGGTGTATGCCAGAGCGCTGCTGTGGAGTCGTGGTGTCGTGGGTCGGTGCCTACTGCCCGGCGATGAATGCTGCCATGGCGGGCTTGGCATCGAGGGCGCTGCGGAAGAGCTGCAGCTGGTTGCGGGCACGGTCGAGGTTGTGCTCGGGGTAGCGGCACTTCCAATACTTGTCGCCAGAGAGGTAGTCCCAGAGAAAGCGCACGGCCTGCATGTAGGGGAAGAGGGTCGCGGCGTAGGGCAGCAGCTCTATCTCGAGCGGCGTGAGGAAGCTCTTGGCAGAGCGCAGGTAGCCGCGTGTGAAGGCCTTGAAGATGTCCATGTTGAAGCCCACATGCGACATGTCGGGGTCGTCCTCGGCGGTGAAGTTGGCTGCCGTGCGCAGGAAGTCGCCGTAGTCGGAGAAGATGAAGTTGGGCATCACGGTGTCGAGGTCTATGACGCAGAGCACACGATCCTGGCGGTCGAACATCATGTTGTTGACCTTAGTGTCGCAGTGGCAGATGCGCTTGGGCAGACGGCCCTCGCGGCCGAGGCGTTCGGCCACGGTCATCTCCTCGGCATGGCTGAGGAGCTCGTCGATGATGGGCTGCACTGAGGCCACGCGCCCTGCGGGGTCGGCGGCGATGACATCGTTGAGCTGTCGCAGGCGGAACTCCATGTTGTGGAAGTCCTTGATGGTCTCACCAAGCTGCTCGGGGATGTCGGCGAGCATGGCCTGGAACTGCCCGAAGGCTTCGCCGGCGGCTTCGCTGGACTCGGGGTTGACGGCCTGTTTGGTGACGGCATCGGCGATGAAGATCATCATTCGCCAAGGCTCGCCATCGACGGTGGCGTAGAGACGGTCGGGGTCGGCCTTGGTGGGCATGAAGGTGAGCACGCGGCGGTCGATGTCGTCGGCACCCTGTGCCTCGAGCTTGCGGCGTATGTGGCGTGTCACGGCGCGTATGTTGCCCATGAGCATCTCCACATCGGGGAAGACGTTGGTGTTCACACGCTGCAGGACGTAGTCGGGGGCGTCGGCCTCGGCGGTCTTCACGAGGAGGGTGTCGTTGATGAGGCCCTCGCCGAGCGGCTTGATGTCGGCCACGGTGCCGCGGATGGCAAACTCATCGACGATGGCTTTGAGATTTTCATTCATAATGTTACGGATATTATTTGGTTGTGGGATCTGCGGTGATGCTTTCGCTGCCGCCGTGCGGCAATTTGACTGCAAAGATACATAAATAAGGTAACACGCGCGAAGTTTTCTGCAAAATATTTTCTCCGAATGACAAAAATGCCTATCTTTGCGCCACACTAAACATATTTCCGACATCCTAACAAAGAACGTAACCATGACATTAATCAAATCCATTTCCGGCATCCGCGGCACTATCGGCGGCAGGGCCGGCGACACGCTGAATCCCCTTGACATCGTGAAATTCGTATCGGCCTACGCCACCCTCATCCGCAAGACGGAGACGGTGGGCACCAACAAGATCGTCGTGGGTCGCGACGCTCGCATCTCGGGCGAGATGGTGAAGAACGTGGTGTGTGGCACCCTCATGGGCATGGGCTTCGACGTGGTGAACATAGGCCTCGCCACGACTCCTACCACCGAGCTTGCCGTTACCATGGAGAAGGCCTGCGGCGGCATCATCCTCACGGCCTCGCACAACCCTCGCCAGTGGAACGCCCTGAAGCTGCTCAACAGCGACGGCGAGTTCCTCAACGCCGCCGAGGGTGCCGAGGTGCTGCGCATAGCCGCTGCCGAGGACTTCGAGTATGCCGACGTTGACCACCTGGGCCGCTACCGCGAGGACTCGAGCTACGACCAGCGCCACATAGACCTCGTCAAGGCCCTCGATCTTGTCGATGTGGAGGCCATCAAGGCCCGCAAGTTCCGCGTGGCACTCGACACGGTGAACAGCGTGGGCGGCATCATCCTGCCCAAGCTGCTGGAACAGCTCGGCGTGGAGACGGTGACATGCCTCTACGGCGAGCCCACGGGTGACTTCCAGCACAACCCCGAGCCGCTGGAGAAGAATCTCGGCGACATCAAGGCGCTGATGCAGAAGGGCGGCTATGACATAGCCTTCGTGGTGGATCCCGACGTGGACCGCCTGGCACTGTTCTGCGAGGACGGCACGATGTACGGCGAGGAATACACCCTCGTCACCGTGGCCGACTACATCCTGCAGCACACGCCCGGCAACACCGTCTCGAACCTCTCCAGCACCCGCGCCCTGCGCGACGTGACTCGCAAATACGGCTGCGAGTACAACGCCGCCGCCGTGGGCGAGGTCAACGTGGTGACGAAGATGAAGGCCACGCACGCCGTCATCGGCGGCGAGGGCAACGGCGGCGTCATCTATCCCGCTGCACACTACGGCCGCGACGCCCTCGTGGGCATAGCCCTCATACTGACGTACCTTGCCAAGCGTGGCATGACGACCAGCGAGCTCAGGGCCACTTACCCACACTACTGCATCGCCAAGAACCGCATAGACCTCACCCCCGACACCGACGTGGATGCCATTCTCCGCAAGGTGAAGGAGCTCTACAAGGACGAGGAGGTGAACGACATCGACGGCGTGAAGATTGACTTCCCCGACAAGTGGGTGCACCTGCGCAAGTCGAACACCGAGCCCATCATCCGCGTCTATAGCGAGGCTGCCACGATGGAGGCTGCCGACGCCATCGGCAAGGAGATTATGGACGTGGTGTATTCGATGACGAAGTGAGCATGTACGGGGTTGCTCCCGAGACTTGAGTAATTTATGGAACCCACCATAACAAAATGCACTGGCGGCATGACACATCGGGTGTCATGCCGCCAGTGCTTTCTTGTGTCCGCCCATGAGGGGCGAAGGTGAGCGTCCGTGCTGCCTCAGCGCACCACGTGCTTGCGCCCGCCGATGATGTATATGCCGGGAGCGGAGGGCGTCACTTGCCGGCCCGAGAGGTCGTGGCACGTGCCGCCGGGCTGCGGCGCGTATGTGGCCGTGCCGCCGTGAGGGGTGCCGTCCGGCGCAATGGCGGTGATGCCGTCGGTGATGTTCATGGCGCGCAGGCGCTCGTACTCCTCGGCGGTGATGGGTATCACGGTGCCGTGGCGGGGCGTGAAGGTGCCGGAGGTTGCCGTGTTGGTGCGGAAGGTGAAGTTGTCGAGGTCTGGCGACGAGCAGAACTGGTAGTGGCCGTTGGTGTAGCAGTCGTACATCAGGATCCACTCGTCGCTGTCGATGAGTCGGAAGACGCCGGCACCCTCGACAGCCTCGGTGGTCTGCTGCAACGTGCCCGACGGCTTGCTCCACTGTGTGCCCTCGGCGCCGGCGGGAGCGGTGAGGTGCGAGGCCGTGACCTTGCAGATGCCGCCCGAGCCCTCGTTCTTGTAGAAGGCGTGGTAGAGGCCGTCGTTCTCGTTATAGACGATGTTCATGTCGATGGTGGCCGACCCGCGGTCGTAGAAGTAAGTGGGTTCGCCCTCAAGGTCGGTGAAGTCGGCATTGGCGTAGGCGTAGAACACCTTGTCGTAGGGCACGCTGCCGTCGTTGGTGAGGATGGAGAAGTAGATGAGGTACTTTCCGGCCTCGGCGTCCCAGATGGTCTCGGGAGCCCACACGCGTGTCACGTTGGCGAACATCGTGCCGCTGTAGCGGGTGGGGAAATGTACCTTCGACGACGTCCAGTGTACGAGGTCGGCCGAGCGCATGAGCACCATGCCACGGTTGCTGTCCCAGCCGCGCGAGCACTGCATGTCGGTGGCCACCATGTAGAACGTGCCGTCCTCGCCGCGCAGGATGTGCGGGTCGCGCAGGCCGCCCATCACGGTGCGGTCCTTGGCGAGCACCACGGCCTTGGCGCCGTTGACGGTCTGGTAGTTGTAGCCGTCGGCAGAGAGGGCATAGTAGATGTTCTCGTTGCTGTTGCTGGGGAAGAAGGTGAAGAGGTAGCGGCTGTAGGGGCTGTCCTTGCGGCGTACATAGACATCGAAGGTCTTCGTGGCGGTGAGGCTGCCGTTGGTGAGTGTGGCTGTCAGTGTGACGTGCGTGCGTGTGGCAGCCGGCGTGCCCACGACGCGCCCTTCTGCCGAGAGCAGCGACGGGTCGGAACTCTGCCACGCTATGGTGCTGCCGTAGGTGCCCTGCGTGGGCAGCTCTACGGCCGAGTAGAGGTTGTTGATGCTCGAGGGCAGGGTGAGTGCCGCCTCGTCCATGGCGATGGCGATGTCGGAGGGCAGGTGGTTGAGGTCGTAGGCCTTGCGCGCCAGGGCCTGCAGCTCGGTGGCGTCGATGGCGCTGTCATAGACGCGGAAGTCGGCATAGCGTGCCCCCACGAGATAGACGTCGCCGCTGTAGCAGCTGCGGCCGAGGTAGTTCTGGCGCAGGTCGTTGAGGTCGGCCGGGGCAAGGTCGGCTCCCTGACGTGTGGCCACGGCCTCGCCGTCGATGTAGAGGGTGCCGCTCTGGCCGCTGCGGACGTAGGTGGCAGTGAGCCAGCGCCCGCGTGCCATGGCGCGGTTCGTCCCGACGCTGAACTCGTCGTTCCAGCTAGACGTGGTGATGGCGAAGCGGCTGTCCTTGGCGCTGAGGAAGAGGTAGCCGCGCGAGGAGCTTCGCGCCAGGCACCATACGAAGTTGCCGTTGGCCGTGAGGGCTGTCGTCGAGGGTATGAAGAGTGTCACGGAAATGCTGTAGTCGCCGCTGATGGCGTGGACGGCAGCGCCGAAGTCGGTGCCGAGGTCGGCATAGCCGTTGGCGGTGCCGAGGTCGAGGATGGGGGTGTTGCCGAAGGTGCTGAGCTGGGCGCCGTTGTTGAGCTGGGCCGTGAAGGTGCCGCCGGCATCGCTGGCACTGCTGAAGTCGAAGACGATGGGGAAGGTGGTGTCGGCATGTGCGGCGGCCGTGCCGATGAGGGTGAGGGCCGTCAGCAGAAAGGCATGGAGGGTGGAGCTGAGTCGTGTCATGAGTGCTGGTGTAGGTGGTAGGACTTGCCGTAAGCAAAGAGGCTGCGTAGGCCTGATGCCTGCGCAGCCTCGGTAGGGTGTGTGTTGAGCCTCGGTGTGCTCGCTCTTAGAGCTTAGGACCGGCGGCAACGAGAGCCTTGCCAGCCTCGTTGGTGGTGTACTTGCCGAAGTTCTTGATGAAGCGTGCAGCAAGGTCCTTAGCCTTCTCTTCCCACTCGCTGGCGTTGGCATACGTGTCGCGAGGATCGAGGATGGCGGGGTTCACGTTGGGCAGAGCCGTGGGCACCTCGAAGTCGAAGTAAGGAATCTTCTTGGTGGGAGCCTTCAGGATGCTGCCGTCGAGGATAGCGTCGATGATACCACGTGTGTCGGGGATGCTGATGCGCTTGCCAGTGCCGTTCCAGCCGGTGTTGACCAGATAAGCCTTGGCACCGCTCTTCTCCATCTTCTTCACGAGCTCCTCGGCATACTTCGTGGGATGCAGCTCCAGGAATGCCTGGCCGAAGCAAGCGCTGAAGGTAGGAGTGGGCTCGGTGATGCCGCGCTCTGTGCCGGCGAGCTTAGCGGTGAAGCCGCTGA
>CAMVIB010000022.1 GCA_947167455.1 uncultured Prevotellaceae bacterium
TTGAAAACCAGATGGCAGTACTTAGTCACTATCTGCATAACAACGAGGTTAAGGTAACAAAGAAACGGAAAGAAGAAATTATTTTCTCCATCCGTGAGTTCCTTTCAAGAAAACAGTTTCGTCAGGGCATAAATGATGGTGAATTATCTGATGATGAAGTATGGAAAGTGGCTGAGGATGCCACACAGTACAATCTTTTTTCTGATTTCTTTGATGTTCCATTTCCTGCTCCAGAGAATCCAAAATTTACATTCATAGATTTGTTTGCAGGTATCGGAGGTTTCCGTATAGCCTTGCAAAACTTGGGTGGCAAGTGTGTTTATTCGTCTGAGTTTGATGCGAAAGCACAAGAATCATATTTGGCCAATTATGGAGAAATGCCTTTTGGAGACATCACCAAAGAATCAACAAAGAGTTATATTCCCAAGAAGTTTGATGTTCTCTGTGGCGGTTTCCCCTGTCAGGCATTTTCGCTTGCAGGTCGTCGCCTCGGTTTTAATGATGAAACCAGAGGAACACTATTCTTTGAAATAGAAGCGATTCTGCGCAAGCATCAACCAAAAGCTTTCTTTCTTGAAAATGTAAAAGGATTAGCCATACACGACAAGGGAAGGACGCTTAAAACAATACTGGAACACCTTGATGATGCTGGATATGACGTTGTGCCTCCACAAATACTCAATGCCATGGACTATGGAGTTCCACAGCATAGAGAACGCATCTATATAATTGGCTTCCGTAAAGACTTGGGGATAAATGTTAAGGATTTCCATTACCCAGAACCAATTACTCCAGGTGATAAACGTCCTAAGTTTAAGGATGTGATGGAAGAAAATGAGGTGTCCGTTAAATATTACCTTTCTACGGTATATGTAGAAACCCTAAAGCGACATAAAGCAAGGCATGAGGCTGCTGGTCATGGTTTTGGCTATAAAATCATTGACCTTGACGGTGTGGCGAACGCTATTGTCGTTGGTGGTATGGGTAGAGAATGCAATTTGATAATTGATAAGCGTTTGACAAATTTTACTCCAATCACCAATATTAAGGGTGAAGTAAACCGTGACGGCATCCGTAAGATGACCCCCCGTGAGTGGGCAAGGCTACAAGGTTTCCCAGATAAGTTTAGAATCGTGGTGGCTGATGCTTCGGCATATAAACAGTTTGGTAATTCGGTGGCAATACCCGCTATACAAGCAACGGCTGAAAAAGAACTTCAAATGTTAGGACTAATATAAGAAAATATGGCACTATCAGGAAATAAAGGAGAATGGAGCGAAATCTATGTATTTCTCCGTTTGTTAGATACAGGTAAACTGGACGTTGCGGACGAGAACCTTAATGCGATACCTAATGAATTTTATCGTATTCTGGAAATCATCCGCAAAGAGACAGAAACGACCAACAACTATGTCCGCGAAGATGACATGGTCACTATTAATGTTGTCAATGACCAAACAGGTGAAACTGAGCAATTCTCATACCCCATAACAGTTTTCGCAGAGAAAGCTAACAATTTACTGTCTTTGATAAAGAGCACAAGTGGCAGGGCTTTTCAGTTGCCACCTATTGCGGCTTTTCTAAAAGAGTTGAGAATTGGGACAATTAAAGATGTAGGACACAATCGTGACATAACGATAACTATTGAAGACTACAGGACCGGGATGCCACAAACTCTGGGATTCAGCATAAAATCTTTCCTTGGTAGTGACTCTACGCTTTTCAATGCAGGGACAGGAACAAATTTTATTTATGAAATTGTGCTCCCTGAAGGCAAGTCACTCGACTGCAATGAGTTTAACAGGGTTACATATCCAATGACCAGTCGTATTGGTGTACGGCTTAAGAAATTGCGTGATAAATATGATGCAACGTTTGCTTTCCGGAAAGTGCAATCCGATTGTTTGTATCAAAATCTTTTGGCAATAGATGGGCATATGCCTCTTCTCTTGTCAGAGTTATTGCTCATCAAATCGGAAATGGGATTCAACGACATAAAGCGTTGTACTGAAGAACTAACAAAAAGAAATCCTCTTGGCTTTGACACCTCCACGCATGGCAACATTTATGAATATAAGATAAAACGTTTCTTGCAAGATTGTGCACAGGGAATGACGCCCGAGAAACCATGGCTGGGCATTTATGATGCTACGGGTGGGCAAATTATTGTAAAAGAGGATGGTGATATTGTATGTTATCACATTTATGAATTGAATAGGTTCCGAGAGTTTTTGTTCAATTCCACCAAGTTTGAAGGTGCATCAACAAGCGAGGATGCAGAAAACCCCGGTCATCCTCGTTCAGATGCTAAGAAAAAATTCTTCTATGGATGGGTATATGAGGAAGATGGGAAATACTACATAAAGATAAACCTGCAAGTTAGATCAAAGTAACAATGAACGATGTCTTGACCATAGAACAACGTCATCGCTGTATGAGCCATGTTGGGGCAAAGAACACGAAACCCGAGATGGTGGTGCGACGTTATCTGTGGGGTCATGGCTACCGCTATCGTCTGAATCATCCAAGACTTCCAGGGAAGCCAGACATCGTGTTGCGGAAGTATCGAACATGTATCTTTATTAATGGTTGCTTCTGGCATGGACATGAGGGTTGTCGTTACTACACCATACCGAAGACCAATACACAGTTCTGGAACAATAAAGTACAGCGGAACAAGAAGCGTGATGTGAAAGTACAGCATGAACTGGCCACGATGGGCTGGCACTCCATCACGGTCTGGGAATGTGAGTTGAAGCCCATCAAAAGAGAAGAAACATTGAAGTCGCTGGCATATACGCTCAACAGAATATTCCTGCAAGACAGGACCGTCAAGCGCTATGAGATACCAGATGATGAGCCGATGATGGCAGCAGAGAACTTCTGCAATTGTAATATGTAGAACAGTGAAATTTACTGGTTAAAGAATATGGATTTGTTTGAAATTCAAGAATACACAATAGATGACATTAATAGCCTTATTGCCAATGAGGTTGAGGAGAATATTCACCTCGACTACAAGGCTTCTGGTGCATTGGGAAAGAAGGATGAAAAAAAGTCTGAAATAGTAAAAGATGTATCCGCTTTCGCCAATTCGGATGGCGGCATAATCATATATGGATTAACAGAAGAAAACCACAAACCAAAGGAATTTGATTTTGTTGACGGAAATGTTTTTACTAAAGAATGGCTGGAAAACATTATTCATCAAGTTCAACCACATATTGAAGGAATCATAATATACCCAATAAGAAATGATGGTAACATTGAACAGAGTATTTATGTTGTCAAAATACCCCGAAGTGAAAAAGCTCCTCACATGGCAAGAGACCATAAATACTATAAGAGGTTCAATTTCAAGTCTGAACCAATGGAAGATTATGAGGTAAAGGATATTCTTCACAGAAAATATAGTCCTACTCTACAAATTGTTAATGGCACACTTCAAGACGAAGATATAGAAGAAGGTGATGAGACTGTGACTTTTTCATTCAAGGCTTGGATTCGTAATACAGGCAGAGTTATTAGCAAAGATTACAAGTTTAGTGCCTCGTTTTTCAACCTCCCAAAGGGAACAACGGGCTACTATCAGCCATATGAAGGAAAGGTATTGTCTATGTATGTGTGCGACTATTGTTGGAAAATGACATCACCCAGCAAAGAACCCTTATTTCCCGGAGAACTCATAGAAACAGGACACTATAAGTTCCAAATTCCCATTACCAATGCACCAGATGAGATTTTCGGAAAAGTGTATATTAAGATGACCCTTTTGTATGAAGATGGCGGAAAAGACACAATGTTGGTCAATCTTGACGAGAAAAATAAAATCGAACTTTATGGAGAGGAAGATATAATAGACTTTGTAAAGAAAGACCATCCTGATTTTAGCCTAACAGATATATTATAAGATTTGTATTGAAATAACAGATACGTAGTTTTATGAAAAAAGTAGTGTATCATTTATTCATGTGCCTTTGCACAATCTCTTGTGGAGGAAATTCTCATTCACCCATTATGACGAGAGAAGATTCAATTCAACAAGTAAAGGATAGCTTCTCCAATACGATTGTAAATCTTTCTTACAAAGGATTGGGAATTGGTGCCAAAGCCGATAATATTGATAGTTTATTATTAAGCTGCGGAGTTTATTCTACTAAAAGTGATGGTCATTTTATACAAGGGAGACATGAAATTGTTTATGTGGATAAGAACAATGAAGAGTTGCGCAGCTGGGTAAAATTGCAGGTTGACACAATCCATAATAGGATTGCAAGAGTATCTTTGCTTGGTCAATTTTATAAAATAGCAGATTTTTTTGTTCAAACATTTAATGACCGCTATTATGAAGAGGAACCAGTTGAAACAAACAAAATGGGGGCTTATGAAAAACACTATAATTGGTTTTTTAAGAATGGGAATATTCATATAAGCGACCTGTATCACATTGATCCAGCCTCTGGAATCTACCATGTTCATGATGCAATATTAGTAGAATATAAAGACATGTCTTTAAGTTATGAAATAGATAGCATAGAATCACGAAGGAAGGAAGCTGAGAACGCAGCTTTGGAAAAAGAGAAGAATCTAAAAGCCGAGAAGCTTAGGGAAGACATCTAAAAGTTTATCTTTTTATTAGTTCATCAAATAGACTTATATTTTCGACAGGAATCATCTTATCAAGATTGACGAAACCACAAACAACCCACTAACTATCAGCAGATATGCAAAAGGTCAGTGGGTCAATTGTTCCCATTATGTTCCCACATGCTATGATGGGAACACTAGATGTTTAGGGCCGGTTGCACCTTCTGCTCAATGAGGCGGATGCTATGAGGAAGGCATAATCCCAGCCTTGGCCGCGGGCCAGCAGTCGCTTGTAGGCATGTATGGGTGGCGAAAACGGAGCATGTCCACCCAGTCGGAGCGGTTCAATCCACCCACTTTTGAGTTGAAAATCGGCATGAAAACGGTCCGAAAAACGGAGCATATCCGTTCACTTTTCTGCTCTTTTCCACGTTATTTGTATGTAGAGACGACTCTAACATACAATATACAATCATGGCAGGAAAGACAAAGGAAATGAGCCAGATTAACCCAAATCGGTCATTAGAGATTTGGGATAAAAACAGTGACAACACATATTCGATACTTCTCAGAAACAACTCTCCGTCACCTGAAGCCACTACAAGGATTGCCTGTGCGTTACCAACGACGTGCACTTGATGTGACGCTGGGCTGTAAGTTGACAGTGGCTCATGGTAAGTATCACTTGGCGATGCTTCATAGGGAGTTGTTTATGAGTGAAAAGAGGACTTCCTATCAGCAGGCGGAACGGATGGCAGCAATGATGAATCAGATGACTATCATTCATTCTTCTCCGTCAGACTTCTTGCAAACCAAGGAGGAAAGCGTGGATGAATGCATTGATACTTACAAGGAGTTCAGGCAACTGGTGGAGAAATATGCTGATGAGTATTCGTGCCAAGCATAGTGGAGGAATTCTGCAAGAAGATGTATGCAGACGATGAGCACTTCATCTTCTTCAAGCCGTTCTGCCGGGAATTCCAAGAACTCAGTTCTTAAGACTCTCTACGCTCATATAAGCGGCAAAGCCGAGCGGGATGGATGGCAAGCGGACACCGCTCAACGGAAAGAGATTGAGAATGTATTTCGCTTCGATGCGAGAGGTGGTAGATTTCTATAAAACCTTGCTATGACATAATTGTATCTTGCTTCTGCTGCAAGGTTGCCGAAGTCCTTCATCTAAACTGAGTGGAGGTGATGTCTTCACAATCTGGCAAAAGCCGCTCTTTCAACACTAAGGTCACCAGATTGACGGTGTTCTTCACTCGGAACTTAGCCAGCAAACGTTTGCGATACCATTTTACGGTCTCTGCGCTGAGATGCAGACAGTCTGCGATTTGTGGATTTGAGTAGCCTTTGCAAATGTAACGGAGAATGTTCTGTTCCGGCATGGTGAGGCTGACGGCCTGGCTGCTTGAATGCCGGATGATGTTTTCTACAGCAGGGCTGATGTAGCGCTGTCCCTTCCACGCTTGCTCTATGGCTGTGATGAGTTCTTCAAGGGGAGCGCTTTTCAGGACATAACCATGAATGCCACTTTCCAGCATCCGCTGGATGACTGCATATTCGTCATGAACAGTAACGGCGACAACCCTGACCTTCGGATATTCATTGATGACCCATCGACAGAAAACTGCGGTATCTCCATTTCCCCCGCTTGGCCCTGTCGCTTCACACTTTGAAGAGTGACATTCGCCAGCCCGCTGTCTCTCGGGTATGGAGATATCAACGAGCAGCACGTCAGGGCGTCGTTCCACCAATGCGGCCCGGCAATCATTGAGGGTTGTGAAACAGCGGCTGACGTGAACGGTCTGGCTGCGGTTGAGGGCCTCGGTGAGTCCCTGGTTGAACAGGGTGTGGTCGTCCACAAGATATACGTCTATCTTATACTTCTTCAACAGTGTCTGTTTTTCGTTCATAGTGGCAGTGTTACGTTGATTTCAGTTCCTTCGTTCGCACTGGTGACGATTCTCAGCGTTCCGTGGTAAGATGCTATACGCTCGCGGATGTTCTGCAAGCCCATGCCATTTCCGTCTCGGATTCCTATGCCGTTGTCACTGACGGTGAGTGTTACTTCGTGATGGTCTTGCATCAGCTGAATGTCAATATGGGTAGCCTCAGCATGCTTCATGGCATTGTTCACCAGTTCGTAGGCACAGCGATAGAGTGTCAGTTCCTGTTCTTGGTTGAGCCGGATGTCTCCGTAGGTCTGAAACTCGGCTCCGGGTACAGAGCGTGCGAAGTCATGCAAGGCAGACATGAGACCGCCCTGCAGCAGCTCTTCGGGCATCAGGTGGTGCGCCACCCGGCGCAGTTCCGTATGTGTGTTGTCAAGCAGTCGCAATGTCTCGTCCTGGCTTGTGCCTCCTTCAATCTTCAGCCGCAGGAGGGAGAGCATCCCGCCCAGTGAGTCGTGCAGGTCACGTGCCAGGATGTGCCTTTCCTTCGCTTCGGTCTCTAACGCCACCTTGGCGGCAAGCAGTGCCTTTTGCTGACGGTGGGCCAACTGGAAATAGATCATCAGGGCAATGGCTACGGCTAACAGGGCCATAGCCAGTCCCAGGAGCCGCTGCTGCTGCCGCCGCTCCTTGGCCAATTGTGCGATCTCGGCCTCCCGCTTGGTGGTCTCGTAGAGTACGTCCATCTGCGAGAGTCCGCTCTGATAGTGGTCGGTGGCGTAGCGGTTTATTAGGTCATACACTTTGTACATATATTCGCGGGCCTTTGCTTTCTCTCCCAGCTCTGTGTATATCTCTGCCAGGAGCATGTAGCCGCCTTTGTCGGCAATGGTTGCCGCAGAATCAGGGTGAACACTCTGAAGTCCATATTCAAGTGCCTCCTGCCATCGTCCCTCTGCCATTGCCACTTCGCAGGCAGCCATATAGACGGTGCTGGCATTGTCGAACATCATTTCCGAGTCGCGGGTGTAGGGCAGCGCCTTGGCGATGCAACCCTTGGCCGCGGCCAGGTCCTCATGCCCCTTCATCAGGTGAATGCGGGTCTTGAAGGCCTGCATGGTGGCGTAGTCTGAAGGTTCCTCTGTGCGATGCGCCTGGAAGTAGGCCAAGGTCTCGTCAGCCGTCTTGAGTGCATTGTCATAATCTCCCTGATTGAAATACACGCCCACTAACCCTTTCTTGGGGAGCACCATCATCAGCGAGTCGCCCGATGCCTCGCCCTTCTCGATGGCTTTCAGGTAGTTTCGCTCGGCTTCGTCCAAGTTGCCCATCTGCCCGTAGAGTTCACCTATATTATAATAGAGGATGACCTGACTCTCCTTCCAGTCGTATTTCTCAAAGATGGGCAATGCGAGCTGGTAGTAGTGGATGGCCAGGTGGGCTTTGTCCTGCATGTTGTAGACGTTGGCGAGAGCGCCGTAGAGGGAGGAACGGGCATCATCGATGTCAGCCTGGGTGTAGCGCTTCAGGGTGGCCATGGTGTCGATGACAGCCAGTGCTTTCTGGAAATAGTCGATGGCCTCGTCGTACTTCTCGCTGCCATAGCGCAAGAGTCCAAGGTGGCGAAGGGCGTTCTGCCGTTTGTTCAGTCCGTTCAGCTGATAGCTCAGCGACAGGGCTTTGCGGGCATAACGCTCGCATCTGGCCGAGTCGTAGGGCAGATAACCACGCATCAGTTCGTCGTAGGCGCGGAGGAGGTCTTCACCTTCGGGTGGGTTGCTGCTTTTCAGTGCCGCCTCCAAGGAATCGAGGCGGACGTTGCGGTGGTCGTAGTATGCCTGAGCAGACAGACAGGCCAGCAAGCATAAAGTCAAGAACAGATACTTCATAACAGCCACAAAGATATACATTTCTCTCCACATCCTCCCCCCTTTGGGGTGGAATTATTTGCTATTTGCTGTATTTCCACCCTTTTGGGTAGCAAGGAGCATAGATAAAATGAATAACTTTGCGCTGAACAATACCTATAATTAAGAAACTATGAATAGAAAGAGACTAACAACCATACTGTTGGTTACAGTGGCATGTGCCGTAAATGTTAATGCTCAGTCTTGGCTTGGCAAGTTGAAAGAAAAAGCCATTGACAAGGTCAAGGAAAAGGTAGAAAAGAAAGTCGAGGACAAAGCCGGCAGCGTAGCTGACGAAATTCTCGACGGCAAGAAATCAGACAAAAAGCGGTCGAAGGATGATGAAGTTAACGGCGTTGAAGGAACAAAGGAAGCCAATCCTGCCGCAGGGACTTCTTCAGACTTCAAACGCGGTGAGGTTATCCTTTTCGAGGATGACCTGAAAGGAGAGACCGTTGGCGAGTTTCCCTCCAAGTGGGATCTGTTCCAGGGTACGGTAGAGACGAAGACGCTGGGTGGCGTGAGGGCAATTAACCTGACAGACAATGCCCAGGTGCAGCCGCTCATCAGAGAGCAGGGTGCCTATCTGCCGGAGGAGTTCACGATTGAGTACGACTTCTACTATTGGAACCAGAAGGATGACGTGGGCCTAAACGACATAAAGCTGATTCTTGCTTGCACTCAGAATCGGGCAGAGTTCCCTGGCGAAGGTAATGATGCTGGCGACTTGACAGCCTTTGTGCTGAAGCATGGCGTCTGTGACAACTGGGAGCATGGCTATTTGTTCAATGGGAACCATGAGGGTAGTTTCGAATACGCGTTCAAGAATGGGTGGAACCATGTAGCGCTGTCGTTTAACAAGCGTGCGCTGAAGGTTTACTTCAATGACAAGCGTGTGGTGAACCTCCCCCGTGTCAGCCAGCCTACATGGCTGTGCTTACAAGTTCCTTACGATTACCGTGACCTGACCTTCATCCGCAATGTGGTGATTGCCAAGGGTGCTGTGGCGCTTTACGACCGCAATGCCCAGTCGATGACAGAAGTGGAGAAAGCCATTGCCGAGACGGGCAAGTTCGTCACCAATAACATCCTCTTCGACACGGGCAAGGCTACACTCAAGCAGGAATCGATGCTGGAAATCATGAAGGTGGCCGACTACATGAAGAAAAATCCTACGGCTCGTTTCGAAGTGCAAGGGCATACGGACAATCAAGGGACTGACAAGATCAATGACCCCTTGTCGCAGCAGCGTGCTGAGACGATTGTGAAGGCTCTGGAAAGCTTAGGCGTGGATGGCTTTAACCTGAAAGCGGTCGGAAAGGGGTCGCATGAGCCTATCGCGGATAATAAGACGGAAGAAGGGCGTGCCCAAAACCGTCGTGTGGTTTTTATCAAAAGGTAAGGCCAATAAACAAATAGAGTGAAGCGCTCAAGCTTGCTCGCTTGACCCTTCAAGAATCTATTCAAATATTATTGTTCAACAACTTATTCCATCACAAAACTTCCCGCCACGTCGTCACGACGCAACGGGAGGTCTTCAAGTTTTTCCTATAACTGGTTTAAACTACTTGTCTAACAGCTTTATCTTTCAGTCTATGATTCCTTTCAACTCTTTCTTTCCTTTGAGTCCTTTGTAGTCCTCGGAGGACCTTTGTCATTTCCATTATCGCATTCCTTGCACTCGTGGCATCATTTTCTTTGAAAAACTTGCCGATCTCTGAAAAAATGTAATGATTATCCGCAATCATACCACCAAAGAGACCGCAACGCGGTCTTCGCTTTGGTAACCGAGGGTACGAGCGTAGCGAGCACCCCCGGATAACAAGCGCTATAGTGGCAAGCACTCTGAAAGAGTGCCCGAACAGCGTAATGGGCGACCCCTTCAGGGTCGATGTTCCCCTTTTTGTCCCTATCCGGGGGTACTGCGCACCCCCGGTTATTGAGAGGAGACGCTTCCAGCGTCTTGGTGGTACGATTGCGGATAATCATTTCATATTATCTTATACAAACCACATATTACACGGATTCATCTCTCTCGGCTTACATAAATCCGTGAAATTCAAAATTATATTACACGGATTAGGGGCAGAAAAGAATCTGTGGCATCTGTGAAATCTGTGGTTCCTCATGATTAACAAATATGAGCAGTTACTTATAAGATTAACTTGTTGACATCTTTAACTATTCGGACAGGGGCAATATATTCCCGGTAGGATTAACGAGTCACCCAAAGGAAGCAGGCGAAAGCCCCTAGGGGAGTTATGTAACTCGCCTAGGGGAGTATCGTAACTCGCCTAGGGGAGTATCGTTACTCGCCTAGGGGATTACAACAACCCGCCCAGTGTGACGACACGACGGCTCTCGTAATGGATGTGCATGTGAACTGGTGGGGGTGTGTATGTAAAATGTGTAGATTATGATACACAATCTGCAATTATTTTTTCAAAAATATGTTTTTACATACACACTTTGAGGGAAACTAATACATTTCCAGCGCCTTAGGGTGTGTATGTAAAATGTGCAGGGTGTGTATGTAAAATGTGATTTTCTGCATGTTTTGATGCAAAAAAATGTGTTTCACATACACATTCACGTGCACAGCCAACGGAGACATGAAACAGATTCGTCAGAGCTGTCGCACAATGTCAACCCTCGAGGGTTATCGTCATGGCGTGGCGTGTGTCGGCCGTCACCTCATGGCCAGCCGCCACACGTCGGCCCACGACCCATATAATCTCATCACCCGAGCATACCACGAGTTGACGTTCACGCTCGAAGAGCGACACCTTGGCATCTGTGAGCAGATCGCTGACGAGGCGCGTCCCTTCCATCCCGAAGGGACGGAAGCGGTCGCCCATACGTGTGCGCCGCAGCGTGAGGGGCAGAGTGAGACGGCTGAGGTCGAAGCATGCCACCGTGGCTTGGCGTGGGATGATGAATGTCGCATCCACCGGCCGGCGGCGTACATTAAGGCACACTCCCGACAGCTCAATCCTCCCGTCGAGGGGCATTACGGTAGCTTCGGCTGTCGCAGACCTGCGTGTGTCAACGTCTGTAGATAACCTTTCGGCATCTAGCAGCAGGCGCCCTCGGTCGCGCAACAAACGTGCCCCGCCCTTGGCGAGCCATACGTGACCGGGGTCACCGTCAAGATGCGACATGATGTCGGTCACCTGATCGCCGGTGAAGCCTGCCGGGCTCAGCAATTCGTAGAGCACCAGCGAAGGCGCCGCCGTCTGTCTCAGGGCATCGATGTCGATGGTCATGGCGTGTGTGGCATCGCGGCCTGACACCTTGTGGCGAACGTGCGTCATGGCATCGTCGCACAGCAGCTGCGCGTCATTGAGGCGTTGTGCCGTGGCGGCCAACGTCTCGCGCACGCGCGGGTTCATTGTCTCCAACAGCGGCAGCAGTTCTAAGCGTATGGTGTTGCGCTGCGCGGCATCGCTACTGAGGTTTGTGCTGTCGGTCTGCCAGCTGGCGCCTTCGGCAGTGAGCCATGACTCGATGTCGGCTCGCGTCACGCCGAGCAATGGCCTCACCACTACAAGGCCATCCTTGCGGCGCGTCACAGGCTTCATTCCCGTAAGTCCGCGGAGTCCGGTGCCACGGATGAGGTTCAGCAGCATCGTCTCGATGTTGTCATCGCGATGATGAGCCACGCAGAGGGCTGCCAGGCCGCGCTGCCGCACCACGTCGGCGAACCATTCGTAGCGCAGCTCGCGGGCTGCCATCTCGATGCTCATGCCCTGCCGCTGGGCATAGGCACGAGTGCGGAAGTGTCTCACGGTGAGCGGCACGCCGTACCTCCTGCACAGACGTCGGCAGGCAGCCTCGTCAGCATCGCTCTCGCGGCCGCGCAGCTCGAAATTACAGTGCAGTGCCTCCACGTGGCAACCCATCGCCACGAGTGCCATGAGCAGTGCCGTGCTGTCGGCGCCGCCGCTCAGCGCTATAGCCAGTGGCATGTCGGCCGGCAGCGGCCGGGCAGCGGCGGCTTGCCGGGTGGCGGGGTCTTGTACTGTCGGGGCAGATTGGTAGATGAAAGACCTGGCGGCATTGAGTACGGCGCCGGCAGCATCCATGATGCGGCGTTGTGCCGTCGGTGTGCCTACTGATGGCTCTGTGGGCTGCATGATAGTTGGGTGTTGTAGCATTGCGAGGTGGGATTGGCTGTGTATGTGAAGAAGAGGTTTCTTGCCCTCTCGGGTTTGAAACCTCTTTAAGCCGCTTTAGGAAAAATAAGGAGTAGAAAAAGTGATTACGCGGCAGTTTTATTCTTAATGGTAACGTGAAATATGACTATCTCTTTACGTACTGTGACATCATGTGTTGCTGTTTATCGTCTGTGACGTGCCGTCGTCGTAGATGATGATAACCTGCTTGATGCACCGTTGTGGTTTGTCGCTATTTTTCGCAACAGAAACGTCCTTCACCAATGGTCTCTGGAAGCGTGACTGTGGGGTGGGGGTAGGTGGGTTTGCAATCTTTTCGGCTACCGTGTCGCGCGGGGTGTCGAAGAGCACACCTTGCACAGGTTGACTCACAGAAGGCTGTGCGAGTGTCTGTGTAGGTTGGGGGGTGGCGGGGCTGTCGCCTTTGCCGTCGCTCTCCAGCATGCTACCTGTGCCAAGCAGAAGCCAGTCGGTGCTCACCTGAGGGTAGGCTTTCTTTATAGATGTTACGAGTTTCAACGACGGATTGTTGTGTCCGTTGATGAGGCTTGATAGAGCGGAAGCCGAAATACCGATTGCAGAGGCAAACTCATTCTGGGATAAGTTCAGCCATAATCTTAGTTCTTGGATGCGCTCTTTCATAATTCTATAAAATATGGTTTCTGATGCCTTCGTAGGGTTGGATATAGGTCGTTTCCCTCGTTTTGGCGCTGCAAAGTAAATACATTATTCCGAATCCTCCAAATTTTTGTGTACTTAATTTAAAAAATATTTTCGATGGCTGCTTTGGTGTTTTGGATTCAGGATTTAACATTCCAAATTCAGAACTTTAAACATGTCAGAAATTCGGAATCGTGTTCATAAACGTAAATCAAAAGGGTTCCATTTCCCGAATATTTAAGTCTTCACTTTAATCAATTCCCGTTAAACGCTGGGTTTTCAGTGTTTACAAGTGTATTTTTAGGCGTATTCACTTTCTGTAACCCCTATATTCAATTATCCAGACACTACACATTGAATATAGATGTCTGTATATACATATAACATATTGGTTATTAAGATATATACACCTCCGTAAACTCTTATGTATATCCATGAATTTGGATATGTGAATTTATGATTTAGAAATCTAAATTCAGAATTAACGATATTGAATACATTATTCTGTATGCTGAATCGGCGATAATTCGGAAAGTTGAATTTATAATATTGGATTCAAAAAGATAAATAATTCAGTTTTATAAAACTTAATTATTGTAAAATGTAAATTGTCTGTTTCGCTTTATGTCTGGGAATAGCGTGGCTGCTGAACGTGCGAACGAGGACCCTTCCGATGCATTCTAAGCAATTCTCAGGGCATAAAAAACGCCCTAATCCCGTTGAGATTAAGGCGGATAATAATCGAAAATCCTGTATGAGGATTCTGCAAAAATAGCTGTAAGTTCAGTGTAGAATGAAGAAGACAAGCTTCTTCAGGAGGTCGCCTTCGGTGCTTCTCTGCCCTCCTACACCCTTTGAAGCGGCATCTGTTCGGCGTATTTGGGCCAAAATGTTGAACACTTTCATGGCGGTGTAGTAACGCATGGCAGGCATGATGTCGCGTCGCACTTGCCAGGGCTGTACCTCAAGCCACGCTGCTATACCCTCGTCGGTCTTCACGGGAGCGTAGAAGGCCAGGAGCAGATCTGTGTAGAATTTGAAGAGAGTGGTCAATGTGGGCTGAAGGGCGAAGTTCTTGGGGTTGTTGTCAAAATAATTGACAATACGATTAGCCTTCAGGACATCCTTTGCAGAGAGTGCCGCTACGAGTTCGAACGAGTTGTATTCTTTGCTTATGCCGATATTGTCTTCTATGAGCTGTGCGTCGATTCTGAGGTTGCCTTGCGGCAGTGCGAGGACGAGCTTATCGATCTCGCTTGACAGACGGCTCAGGTCGGAGCCGACATACTCGCAGAGTATCTGGCAGGCGGCAGGCTCTATCTCTACGTGCTTGCGGCGGACGTAGTTTGTCACGAAGGCCGGCAACTCGCGGTCATAGAGTTTTCGCGACTCGAAGATTATGCCAGCACGCTTAATGTCGGCAGCCAGACGTGTCCGCTGGTCGAGGGTGCCGTTCTTGTGGCAGATGATGAGGACAGTCGTCAGCATAGGCTTCTGGGCATAGGTGGCGAGCACTTCGCGGTGGTCGAGTTTCTGTGCCTCGCGCACCACGACCACTTGGCGCTCGGCCATCATGGGGTAGCGCCGTGCTGCGCTCACCACCTCCTCGCCATTGGTCTGCGTGCCATAGAGGACGGTGAGATTGAAGTCGCGCTCCGACTCCTGAAGGGCGCTGTCAGCAATGAAGTCTGAGAGGCGGTCGATGTAGTAGCTCTCGTTGCCCATGAGGTAGTAGATGGGTCGGAAATCGCCGGCTCGCACCTCGCGTATTATGTCTTCGTAGCCTATTCCTGATGCTTTCTTTGCCATGCGTGAGTGTTGATGTTATAGGGGCATTGCAATTATGCCGCAAAGTTAATGCAAAACCTGGAAAAACGAAAACTATTCGCCGAAAATGTGTATCATGGGCTGAATGAGCTGTCTGCAAATGTTAAAATGCGTTTCGCAGCAGATTTTCATATTTAAAAAGGCTTAAAACTAAGACATGAAACTAACGCCCTAATGCCCTGCCAACGGTATTTGTCGCAGAAATAAAGTAACTTTGTGTCGCTATGACAGCACGTCAAGCCTTTAGCAGACACGCAGATGCCACAATGGTGGTTTTATCGTAGTTAATCAATTGGCGGACAGACATGCGTAGCTTGAATTACGGATATAACAGAATATATGATGATACGACGTATTCTACTTGCACTGATGATGGTGCTTTCTCTGCATGTGTCAGCACAGCAGTTTCCCTTTGGTGCCGACGTTACCTGGGACCGGCACAGCCTGATGGTGAATGGTCGCCGTGTGGTGCCTGTGATGGGCGAGGTGCACTATTCGCGCATCCCCGCCGATGAGTGGCCTGCCGAGGTAAGGAAAATCAAAGAGGGCGGTGTGACGATAATAGCCACCTACGTCTTCTGGAACCATGTTGAGGAGCAAGAGGGCATCTTCAACTGGAGCGGGCAGCGCGACCTGCGGCGCTTCCTCGAGGTGTGCCGCAGCGAACAGATGCCTGTGGTGTTGCGCGTTGGACCGTTCTGCCACGGCGAGGTGCGCTGCGGCGGCATGCCCGACTGGCTGTTCTCGAAAGGCTGTGAGGTGCGCACCACCGACCCTGCCTTCATGACCTATGTGGAGCGTCTGTATCGTCAGATCTTCACGCAGGTGCAGGGCTTGCAGTGGAAGGACGGCGGCCCGGTCATAGCTGCTCAGTTCGACAACGAGTACCGCGGCCCGGGCGAATATCTTATGGCACTGAAGCACATGGCCAGGGGCATAGGCTACGACCTGCCATTCTACACACGCACTGGATGGCCTGCGCTGACCACCCCCGTGCCTTTCGGTGAGCTGCTACCCCTCTATGGCGACTACGCCGACGGCTTTTGGGAGAAGAGCATCAAAGAGACGGCCGGCAACTACTACAAAGCTTTCAGCTTCAAGGCATTCCGCTCATCGACGGCCATAGGCACCGACCTGCTGGGCGAGCAGAAGGAAGAGACTGCCAAGGGCGATGACGACTACCCTTACTTCACCTGCGAACTGGGAGGAGGCATGGCAACGGCCTATCATCGGCGGCCATACGTCTATCCCGAGGATGCCTACGCCATGGCTGTCGTGAAGCTCGGCTCGGGGTCAAACCTACTTGGATATTATATGTATCACGGCGGCACAAATCCGCAGAGCACAACGGGCATCACGCTCAACGAGTCCGTACATACGCTATCTACTGCCAACAACGACATCAACCTCCTGAGCTACGACTTTCAGGCACCGCTGGGTGAGTTCGGACAGCGCAACCCGCACTACTATATGTTGCGCAAGCTGCATCTCTTCATGAACGACTGGGGCGAGCAGCTCGCCACGATGGAGGCGTCGTTTCCCGGAGGTGTCACACACCCCGACGGCGACTCGCCGAAGAAGGGCGATGACAGCCGCCTGCGCTGGGCCGTGCGGAGCGACAGCGGCTCTGCAGGAGGCGACAGGCATCCGTCGGGCTTCATCTTCATCAACAACTACGAGCGTCTGCAGAACCTCTCGGCAAAGCGTGATGTCCGTCTCACAGCCTGCGGAGTGACGCTCCCGCCACTCACCATACCCGCCGCCACGACATGCATCTTCCCCGTCAACATCGATGGCATGCGTTATGCCACAGCACAGCCGGTGGCCAGACGCAACGGCAGAATCTACCTGCAGCAGGTGCCGGGCATCCCCGTCACCATTGCCCTCGAGAGCGGCAAGACGCTGAAGAACGTGAAGCCGCGGGGCGTGACGCGTCCCGTCTGTGCCAACATCTTTCTGCTCACGGAGGATGAGGCCAACCACCTCTTCCTCGACGAACCCTCGGCGCCAGCCCCTGTCGTCGAGGTCGATTGGCAGAAGGTCAGGGATGCCGGCTCGCCGCGTAAGATCATAGTGGGTCGCAAGAAGGTTGCCGAGGCTCCTACAGATGCCGATTTCAGCGAGGCCGCCGTATATGTCATCTCGCTGCCGGAGGACGCCCGAGGGCTGCTCACCATCAACTATCGCGGCGATGTGGCGCGCCTCTATGCCGACGGAAAGCTGATAGACGACAATTTCTACAATGGACGTCCGTTCTGCTACGCCCTCAGCCGTCTGCCAGAAGGATGCCGCAGGCTGGAGCTGCACATACTGCCACTGCAATCCGATATGCCCGTCTATCTGCCGCGCGAGGCCGACAAGACACCGGGCGAGGCCATAGGGAGCATCACCGTGCAATGACGATGATGACCGACTACCTCATCTTGTTGCATGAAGTTATCTTCGTCGGCAGATGAGGCTATCAATGCACCTCCATCTTAGAGAAGAAATTGATGACCATGATCCCCGCCATGATAAGCAATATGCCGATTATGGCAGGCAGGTCGGGCATCTGTTTGAAGAGTATGGCTCCGAGGATCATGATAAGAACAATTCCGACAGCACCCCAGATAGCATAGGCTATACCTACAGGTATGGTGCGCAGGGCCTGTGCCAGTAAATAAAATGACAAGAGATAGCCTACGATGGTTCCGATGGTAGGCCACAGACGTGATAGTTGCTCAGAATAATTAAGCATCATAGTGCCGAAGGTCTCGCTGACGATGGCAAAAAACAGAAAAATCCAATCTCTCATAATTAAGTTAATGTGCAAAAATAGTTTATCCAGAGTGATGACACTTCCAGCGTCATCTTTCAATAGCCGCTATGTCCGCAGGACCTGCGGTTAGTCGGGTGTTCAGTATATACCGGCCCTGCGCTCGACCTTTGGTCGCTTTGCTCTGCAAAGAAAGGGTAGCCTAACTGCCTAATACTGAAGGATAGGATACCCCTGTTCCACGCGGCTTACGCCAAGCTCCGGGAGTTGGGCGCAAAGATACAGCTTTTTTATGAAACATAGCGTCAGAACATCAAAAAAAAGAATAATGATTATCCGCAATCGTACCACCAAAGAGACCGCAACGCGGTCTTCGCTTTGGTAACCGAGGGTACGAGCGTAGCGAGCACCCCCGGATAACAAGCTCTATAGAGGCAAGCACTCTGAAAGAGTGCCCGAACAGCGTAATGGGCGACCCCTTCAGGGTCGATGTTCCCCTTTTTGTCCCTATCCGGGGGTACTGCGCACCCCCGGTTATTGAGAGGAGACGCTTCCAGCGTCTTGGTGGTACGATTGCGGATAATCATTAAAAAGAATTGAGTCCACTTGAAAAAAAGGACTTTGGACATCGTCATCGAAGGCGTTTACCAGCCCCCCGGAGGACCCGAAGGGTGGCTCATCACAGGCAGGGGCATAGGTCGCTGCTACAGCCGAGGACGGAAAACAGAGCCCCGCAGGGGTGGCTCATTATATAGAAAAAGTGGATGAGTCACCCCTGCGGGAGTACAGAAGCTTGCTGAACTTGGATAAAGGACTTTTTCAAGTTGCCTAAATCGCTCTTTCTGGCATCAGAAATCGAAGACGAGACCGATACCGATGACATCGTTGGTTCGCGTCATGCGGTCGTGGCCTGGAGTCTGCACAGATGTCAGGCCCTCCATCCGCGTGCCGAGGTCGTTGATGACAGCCAGACGTGGGTCGGAGTTTGGGTCTATGCCAGCGGCAACATCCTCTATGCCGATGCCAGCGGCAACGCCGGCGACATTCTCAGCGACGCGTCCGAGCAGCGTGCCGAAGTTCTGACTCACGTTGTTGTAGTCGTCGTGATGCTTATCATAGTGGTGGTAGAGAGTCTTGAAGTATGATACGTCGAGTGCCACGCGCTTGGTGATGTGGAAACGTGCGCCCAGGCCGATGCTGTTGCTGTTGGTCACGAAGCTCATGTCGGTGATGTAGCGGCTGTCTTTGCCAAGGCCATAGTTTGTGATCTGCCAGCCTGCAGATATCGTTGCCCAGTCGCAGACATCATACTCGGCACCGGCAGTAATCTCCCAGCCCTGACCGTCGAGCTGCTTCTCACGATGGCCATATTGTGTGGCCTGCTTGTCGAAGAAGACGTGACCTCCGGCATTTATGCGCACGGCCTCGATGGGCGAGTACTGCACGCCGAGGGTGAGCAGTGCGGGAATGTCGGCAGGCACCTTCTTGCCGTCGGCAAACTCGTCGAGCTGTGCCAGGGCGGAACCGCTTGCGCTCTCGCCGCTCTTGTTCTTGAGGCGCATGCGAGTCTTGAACTCATACTTCGCAGCCACATTCCAATGGTCGTTTATCTTCCAGTCGATACCAATGATGGGGGTCACGCCGAAACCCGTCTGGTCGCAGTTGAGACGCACGTCGCCGGCCACTCCTGCCACCTGTGCCATCACGGGTGCGAGCTCGGGCACGGCGGTGGCGAGCTGTGTCACCATCGGCGTCATGGCGCTGGCCACAGGCACCTGCGAGCCATCGGCCATCACGGCACTGATGTCAGAGACGTAGCCATAGTAGTTGGTGGTGGCATACACGCCTCGCACGCCGAGTGCTATGCTGAGGTTGTCGAGGATATTGTATGTGGCATTGATTTGTCCGCCGAAATAATACTGTTTGCCGCGCATATAGGTGTTCATGGCGTAGCCAGCCACGGCCTGCTGGCCCGAGAGCGTATTCATCACCGACGGCAGCAGGGCAACCTTGCTCTCGAAGGAGCCGAGGCCATCGGAGAACTCACACTTGCCGCCACCACCCACGACGCCGAAGTGAGCAGCCAGACTCCAGCGGTCGGCAACGTATGCGAGGTCGAAACTGGGTATGACGGGTGCCGTGGCTTTGCCCTTGTAGGTCTTTGTGGCCGAGGTGTTGGCCTGTCCGTTGACAAACCCGTTGAGGAAGGGTCCCCTCTGTCTGTCAATGAACCACGACTCTATCGTGCGCGTCTGAAAGGCAGACTGATTGTTGAGAGAAAGATGCCAGCCAGGTTCCAAGAGACCTATGCCGGCTGGATTGGCGTATGCACCGACGATGTCGATGATAGCCTCTTGCGACAAGTTTCGCCCGAAGGCAGCATTCTGGTTTGTGTTTGTTACGAAGCCGCCGGCATGGGCTGTCGAAGCCGTGAGGACGGCACTGGCCAGTGTGGCCATGTGGAGTAGTCTGTTTCGCATTGTCGTTTTATCCTGTTAAAAAAACCTTTTATGCCTGAGATGGAACTCATTTGCGGGTACAAAAGTAGTCCTTTATGGCGAAACGAGACAATATAATGCACACGAAACGGCTGTTTGTGCATATTTTCTTTGCATAAATCAATAAAAAGTGTGCAATGCAGCCTCCAACTGACGTATGAGCGGGCGTTTAGGAGAGTGCGGCGAATAGACAAACCCCTCTACCACCACCACACGCCGCGCCGCGCTGTCGATCTGGGCGAGTGCCACGAAAGGGCCTCCCAACGCCCCGGCACGCAGCTCCCAGAGCCCGCGCACCTCCAGCTGTGACACATTATTAATAATACGCGTGCGCGCGAGGGTCAGCGGCATGCCGTCGAGGCGTGCTGTCTGCATCCACTGTCCGGGCATCGCCCCGGGTATGTTGGCCTTGAGCACGCTGTCGCGATGGTCGGTGAAGGTGGCGGCGGTGAGGTCGAAGCCATCCCAAGGGTAGGTGTAGTAGAGGAAATTCTGATCTCTGTCAGCGAGGTTGGTACCCGTCCACAGAAAATCGATGCCCACCTTAGCAGACTTCAGCCCTACAGGCACACACACGGAACGGCTTCGGCCGGAGGCAGCGGTGAGATTGCGCAAAGCATCGGCAGTGCGCTTGCTGAACTTGCGTCGCAGAGCGTCGGCCTCCCTCTCAAGCTCAGCATCTACGAATATGTCGATGATGCGCTGACGCTCACGTCCGAGCATGACGGCGAGCATGTGTGGAGTGGGTGCTGTGGCTCTCACCTCGGTCTGCGGAGAGGCTATGACATCATGCGCCACACCGAGTTGTGTCGTCGCCGCCGTATCGACCAGCAAGCGCAAACGCATGGTGCGCCACGACGTGAGGTGCCTGCCGCTGAAGCCTCCGTCGGCAAGGTGGCCGTCGGGATATACGACATTAAGTCGGAACATGGGTTCATGCTGAGGCAAGCCGGGGGTAGATTGGCGCAGGATGGCATCGAGAGTGTCGCGCAGCTCTCCGCTGTATAACGGTTTGGGTACGAGCAGCGTGAGTTCATAGGGCAGACCCTTCGAGGCAGGCAACACTGCCCCACCCTTTTTGGCATCGGAGCTGGAGCTACAGGCCGTCAGGAACGCCAAGGCAATATACAATGGGAGATAGAGAATGGAAAATGGAAAATGGGAAATGGACAATGGTGAATGGGAAATGGTGAATGGGAAATGGAGAATGGGAAATGGAGAATGGGAAATGGGAAATGGAGAATGGGAAATGGGAAATGGGAAATGGAGAACCCCGCAGGGGTGGCTTATCACAGCCAGGGGTGTTAGCCCCTGGTAATGCGTAAGTCGATGGAGCGAACCCCGTAGGGGTGTGACACATTTACTTTCTCAATGTGGTGTGTCACCCCTACGGGGTTCTATTTCTGTGTTCGGCTGTAGCAGGGGTTAACGCCCCAGCCTGTGATGAGTCACCCCTCGGGATTGCTGACGCCACTGGTAATGCATGAGTTGGCGGGCAGTCACCCCTGCGGGGGTTACATGAGGTTGAGTAAGTTGAGAAGCCGCGTCTTAGTCGAGAGAGACGAAGAACTTACGAGCCTGGGCGATGTCGCCTGCTGCCTGGCTGATCTGAGCCTTCAGCTCATCGACGCTGGTAGCGTTGATGACGTAGAGGGGTTCCATGGCCTCGGCTACGGGAATGAGGTTGGCATCATAGTCCACGAGGCGCGTTATGGCATCCTGAATGAGCACGACGCGCAGAGAGATCTCGCTGGCAGCGTCGTCGTCGAACGATGCGAGGAACTTATCGCTGTTCTGCGACACCACGAAGAGCTGCTCAACGAGCGATGATGACATGAGCTGCCAGAAGTAGTTGAGGCGGCCATTTTTCTCCATTGCGTTATAGAGCTGCTGAGCCTCCTCCGTGAGTGTGGCATCGCTTTCAATCTCCTTGAAGGAGGGGTCGTTGATGGCAGCCGCCAGCTTGGTGATACTCTTGTCGTAGTCATCGAGAGGCATGTCATAGAGTTTGGCCACAGACTTGTCAACCTGCAGTGCTGCGAGGACACGATACTGCTCGGCAAGCGTCATGGCAGACTCTGCCACGCTGGCATCGAGAAGATAGTCGGGCTTCACCTGCTTCTCCTCATCGGTGAGGGCGAAAGCACCGTCCTGACTCACCACGGGCAGGTTCTTGAGGCGACCGATCTCGGCAGCGAGGCTGTCGAGGTTGAGCTTGATGCTGGCCTCAATCTGCTCCTGTTCGAAGGCTTTTAGTGAGTCCGTTTCTGACTGAACGCCTGTCTGAGCGCCCTTGTTGCCCTGGCATGCGGCAAAGGCCATTGCTGCGAAAGCCACAGCGAGGAATGATAGTTTCTTCATTGTTGTGAAAGAATTTTGAAATGATTATTAATTATTGATTGATTACAAACGACAGTGATGGCGTCGGCGGCAGTTAGCACCTATGACTGCTCGCGACGCATGAAGCGCCCGGGGCAGTCTGTGAGCAGGAGCAGCATGCAGACGATGCTCATCAGCGCCATGACGGCGAGGTTGAACCACAGCGTGGCGACGTGGTGTGAGCCCACGATTTTCACGGCGCTGTAGAACGGTGCGCGCCCGCAGTGGTTGCGCGGTGTGAGATAGACCGTTGCCATCCTCGGCACGATGTGAGTATCTACGATGTCGAGGGCACGGCTCTGGTCGGCCCCCGTGACAAACTCTTCGAGGCGTAGGTTGTAGTGGTCGCGCTTGAGCTGCAGCATGCCCTCACGCCCTATGCGGCCGAGCATGGCGGCCATGAGCCTGTCGGCACGCAGGGTGGCATCGTTCACACGCCGGGTCAGCGTGTCCTCGGCCTGACTCAGATAGCGGTGCAGCGAGGCATAGCTCTCGTCGCCGCGATATGGCTCCATGCCACATACGTCTGCCAGTTCTGGCAGGTTGGTGCGAAGTACGGCGATATGTTCCGGGTTTACCTCGCGACGGCGTTCCTGCTCGTCGCGCAGGGTCTGCAACTGCGACTGCAGCTCATAGAGGAAGGCGCTGTTATAGTACTGCGCCTCCTGCTTCTTGCAGTCGAGTTCAAAGAAGTTGCGTTCGTAGGGATTGTCGGCAAAAGATGTCACGGCGAGCGCCTCGTAAGCCCATCGCGAGGGCACGAAGTCGCCTACGAGCGGAACATTGCCTGTAGTGCTGCGCGGTGCAAGGTCTGAGAAGCTCACCACGAGTCCGCACAGCAGGATTTGCGGTATCAGCAACAGAGGAATGCTGATGTATATGGCCACCACGGAGTTGAGGCACTGCGACAGCAGAAGCCCCACGAGGTTGGCCAGGAATGCCGTGGCGAAGAGCACCAGCCACCATACGTCGCCCAGGCCGCTAAGTCCCATCACGGCATTGCCCACAACGATGTATAGCAATGTCTGCACTGCCGACACCACGGCCATGAATGCAATCTTCGACCAGATGTAGCTGTGGTATGACAGGCGCAGGAAGCTCTCGCGCTTCAGCAGTGCACGGTCCTTGATAATCTCCTCGGCACTGCCGCTCATACCCAGGAATGTAGCCACGATGACCGACATGAAGAAGTAGCTCACGAGGTTCTTGTTGTCCATCACGGTATAGCCAGAGGGAGGAGCATAGCGCGTCAGCATGGCACAGATGAGAGCCAGGAGCGGAGCCTCGAGCAGTGTGATGAGCATATATTGAAGGTTTGTGACCTTGGTTCTCACATTGCGGCTGAAGAAGATAAGGAACTGCTTCAGGACGTTAGGCCGTTGCTGGTCGGAGGGCGGCACATCGGTGACAGCAGGGTCTGCCATCTGCGGACGGTGCTTGAGGTATAGCTCGTGCCATTCCTGCGGCGACGTCTTGCGCTCGTCGGAGAGCTCGCCGCCATTGGTGAGTGCCTTCTCGTCGATGATGTTGAGCACGATCTCCGGATTGACATTGCCGCATGTCGGGCATGCGCTGGTGGTAGCGTCGGCGTAGTCGGCAGCAGACTTGAAGTAAGTGATGGCATCTATGGGATTGCCGTCGAAGACCGGGTAGCCGCCGCGGTCGAGCAGCCACAGGCGATCGAACAGCTTATAGACGTCGCTCGAAGGCTGATGGATGTTCACTATTATGAGCTTGCCCTTCAACGTCTGCTCTTTCAGCAGGTTGATGACCTTCTCGGTGTCGGCTGACGAGAGCCCCGACGTTGGTTCGTCGAGGAAGAGCACGGCGGGCTCGCGTATCAGCTCGAGGGCGATGTTGAGGCGCTTGCGCTGACCGCCGGAGATATACTTGTTGATGGGCGAACCCACCTTCAAGTCCTTGGCGGCATAGAGTCCCAAGTCCTTGAGCGTCTTGCAGACACGCTCGTCAATCTCAGCCTCTGACATGCCGTCGAAGCAGAAGCGTGCAGTATAGAACAGGTTCTGATAGACTGTAAGTTCCTCTATCAGCAGGTCGTCCTGCGGCACGAATCCTATGAGGTCGCGCGACCGAGGTTCCGATATGTCGTGGCCATTTATGGTGATGGAGCCCTGCTGAGGGCGCAGGGTGCCGTTGAGCAGCGACTGCAACGTTGACTTGCCCGTTCCCGAGCCGCCCATGATGGCCAACAGCTCACCGCTGCGGAGCGTAAAGCTGAGGTTGTGCATACCATTGTCGCTGCCCGGGAAGCGGAACTCGATGCCACGCCCGCAGAACTCCACGTCGGTGCGGTTTGCCGCTGCCTTGCCGCTTCGGCGGTTGTGTGCATCGAGGATTGCAGAGTAGTAGATGGGCTTGCCTCCCTGCCATTTCAGCACACTGCTCTGCAGCCACACTTGGTAGGAGCCCGAGAGCACAGGAACATCGTTGAGGAGCACGGTGTCGGCACCTGTGTATGTGAAGATTAGCAAGCCCGTCTCCGGGTCGAGCAGAGTCTTTAGTTCGCCGTCGAGGCCCTCAGGGTGATGCACCATCACATGGCTGGATTCGCGTCCCAGCACGAAGTCTGCGAAATCAGCAAGCTGGGTATCGGGTATGCTGAAACGCTCGGCCATGGCGCGGAACATGACGTGCGGCTCGCCGTCGTTAGAAATGCCGCTCTTTGCAAACTCCATGAGTCGCAGCAGTAGCATCGGCTCCTCGACAGAGCGTATCTTGCCATGGAGGTTCTCGCAGATGGACGCAACAACGGCCCTGGTATCAAGCTCGGGCGTCATCTCATAGGCCATGCGCATGTCGCTGTATAAATCAAGGTAAGCATCCACACCACGAATGCCGAAATGGTGGCGCAAATAACTCACAAGCATAGACTTCGCCCACGACTCATCGACCTGTTCCTCCTTGCCAAATAAGGCGAACAAGCTCAGGAAGCTTGATAAGATAATATCTGTCATGACGTATATTTTGCTCGCAAAAATATGCAAATAAGCTGAGAGCAGAGGCAGCTTTGCAGTTAAAAAGCGTTAACAGCCTATAAAAACGCATTACTTATAGGTCAACTATACGTTGAATGCACGTATCTTTGCAATGGAAAAGCAGGTTTTTACGCTGTTTGCACACTTTATATATATAAAATATGATTGAAGGACTCATCATCGGACTCGTTGCCGGCCTCATTGCCGGCTGGATTATGCGTGGCGAAGGCTACGGCTGCTTGTGGAACATCGTCCTCGGCCTCATCGGCGGCAGCGTCGGCGGCTGGCTGTTTGAGAAGCTCGGCATAAGCTGGGGCGGCACCATTGGTACTATCGGCACGGCCGTAGTGGGCGCCGTTGTAGTGATATGGCTCTACAACATGATACGCGGAAAGAAATGAATACGACACTATGCCATAGGCTCGCACTGGCGGCAGCAATCGTCCTGGTCGCACCTGCCGCAGTGGCTCAGACACAAAGCACCGACGGCACACACACACAGACGGCAGACAGCACCCGGCGTCAAGGTACGCTGACCGTAGAGGGCGACACCCTGCGCGAAATCATCATTAACGGCGAGAAAGAGCTGCCCATCGAGGAAGCGCTGCGCAGGTCACTGGGCAACGAGCCACGCCAGATGTCAATGGGCGACGTGCTCGAACGCCTGTCGCCTGGCCTCAACGACAAGATAACACACCCCTTTGCCTTCAAGCAGCGCAAGCAGGAACGCCGCCACAAACGCTGGATGCAACGCATCGGCGAGCTCGACCGTGTGCGCACCTTCGACGAACTGCTTCGCGAGGCATACATACAGCAAATGTATGAAGACTCCATCGCGGCGCTGAAGGCCGACAGGTGAACAAGGATGCACGGCCTTCCTGCACTCAACCTCCCCTCTGCCGACCTGCGTCTCCGACAAGACGGCAGGCGCACCGACGTGTTCGACCCCCTGCGACGACGCTACGTACGCCTGACGCCGGAAGAGTGGGTGCGTCAGCATTTTGTGCGTTTCCTCATTGACCACAAAGGCTACCCTGCCGGCCTGCTGGCCAACGAGGTGTCGCTGCAGCTCAACGGCACATCGCGCCGCTGCGACAGCGTGCTCTTCGGACGTGACAGCATGCCAAAGATGATAATCGAGTATAAAGCACCCCACATACCGCTGACGCAGAAGGTGTTCGACCAGATCTCACGCTACAACATCATCATGCGCACTCCGTGGCTGCTCATCTCCAACGGCATGCAACATGTGTGCTGCCACCTCGACCTCGAGGCACAGACATACGCCTTCCTGCCAGAGATTCCCAGCTACACAGACCTGTGGCACAAGGCAGGCAACGGCACATAAGGCGTGCTAACGGACAGAAGGCACTATAAGGCAGCATTGATGCCACTTTTTTTCTGGAAAACGTCAACGATATGAGAAAAATATCATATCTTTGCGGCGGCAATTGCCGCTTAACAACTTTTTAACACAAAGATGAAACGCACTACTCTGTTTTCTGCACTATTCTTCACACTGGCCACCACAACTTCGGCACAGTCGTGGCTCGACATCACCAACTCATACATCGACGACCCTAACTTCATGCGCGGCAACTACAACGGCTGGACGCTCGACTCGTGGTGGGTGGGTTCAACCGCCACGCGCGCAGAATGTCAGGAGTTTTGGAACGGGATATGGGATTTCTACCGCACCGTCACCGTGCCTACGCCAGGCCGTTACCGCGTGAGCGTCAACGGCTACTACCGCCCCGGCGACTTCAGCAACGAGGACTGGCAGGCGCATGAGGATGGCAGCGAGCAGATACTGTGCATGCTCTATGCCAACGACAACGCGACCCCGATGTCGAGCATCTACGCTCACTACTTCGAGCAGCGCTCGGGCGACTGCTGGAGCCATGTCACAACCCTCGGCCCCGGGCAGCGCACATATCAGTTCTACCCCAACGCCATGGAGTCGGGGGCACAGATGCTGCGCCAAGGCCTGCACCAGAACGTCGTGGAAACGGTGGTGGGCAGCGACCGCCGGCTCACCTTCGGCATACGTGTCGATTTCGACGGCTACGAGAATAGCAACTGGGTGCTCTTCACAGGCTGGAAGCTGGAGTGGCAAGGCACGGAGACACCCGTGACGGCCATCAACATCAACCCCTCAGAACTCACACTGACAGAGGGCGAACAGCGACAGCTCGACGTCACCGTCGCACCGGACGACGCCACCTTCAAGGACGTGGCATACACCAGCAGCAACACCGCCGTGGCAACGGTGGATGCCGACGGCATGGTGACCGCCAAGACATCGGGCACGACCACCATCACCGTGCGCACCGTCTCTGGCAACAGCAACGTCACGGCGCAGTGCCAAGTGACGGTGAAGCGCAACGAGGTCACAGCGGGGTCGCTGATTATCAATGAGATTCAGGCGGCCAACATCGATCAGTTCATAGACCCGTCGTTCAACTTCGGCGGATGGGTGGAGCTCTACAACCCCACCTCATCTGCCGTAAGCCTGACGGGCATCGTCGTCACCGACAACAAAGGCAACAGGATGAGGCTCGATGCCCGCTTCGGTGCCATTCCCGCCAAGGGCTACAAGAACGTGTGGTTCGACCACTATACAGCATGGTCGCCACAGATGGTGAGCTTCAAGCTCGATGCCGACGGAGGCACCATCACCTTTGCCAAGGACAACGGCACTGTGCTGGCCACACAGCAATATCCCGCCGCCGTGGCACGCACATCCTACGCCCGCACGGCCGACAACGGCACGACATGGGGCATCACCGACCAGCCGACCCCCGAGGCCACAAACGCCACATCGGCTTTCGCCACGACACGCCTCACACCTCCCGTCTTCAGCCATCCGGGAGGACTCATACGCTCGGGCAGCGTGAACCTGCGCATCACCTACCCCAACGGCTCGACACTGCGCTACACCACCGACGGCTCGACACCCACCCTCGTCAACGGCGAGACGAGCAGCGACGGACGTTTCAACATCAGCGAGACCACCGTCATTCGCGCGCGCGTATTTAAACAAGGTATGCTGGCGAGCCAGGTGGTGACCCATTCATACATCTTCCCCGACTACGACTACTCGCTGCCCATCATCTCCATCGTCACCGACGAGGACGGCATCTTCGGCGACGACTACGGCATCTTCGTGCAGGGCAACGGCAACGGGCGCGCCGGCAACGGACAGGATGCCAAGTGCAACTGGAACATGGAGTGGGACCGCCCCGTCAACATGGAGTTCATCGAAGCCGACGGCACCAACGTGTTCAACCAGGAACTCGCCATAGAGTCGGCAGGAGGATGGAGCAGAGCTTGGTCGCCACACTCATTCAACATCAAGGCCAACAAGGTCTTTGAAGGCCAGAACCGCATGGAGTATCAGTTCTTCCCCGAAGAACCATTCCTGCGCCACAAGGCCCTGAAGGTGCGCAACGGCGGCAACGACACCAGCTGCCGCATCAAGGATGCCGCCATCCAGGAGGTGGTGCGCACGTCGGGCCTCTACGCCGAGACACAAGGCTACCGTCCCGTACACGTGCTCATCAACGGCCAGTTCTACAACACCCTGAACCTGCGCGAACCCAACAACCGCAACTACGCTTTCGCACACTACGGCATCGACACCGACGAGCAAGACCAATGGAAGATGTCGCCCGACAGCGGCTACGTGCAGCAGGTGGGCACCAAGGACAGCTGGGACAAGCTCATTCAGCAGTCGGCATTCGCCGAGAGCCCCTCGTTCTACGTGCCCATACAGAAAGTCCTCGACATCGAGAACTACATCAACTATATGTCCATCATGCTCTACATCGGTGGCGAAGACTGGCCGCAGAACAACATCAAGGGCTTCAAGGCCTGGCAGGACGGCAAGTTCCGCTTCGTGATCTTCGACACCGACGGAGCCTTCAGCACCACGTCGCCCTTCACGAGCTTTGCCAACAAGCAGACATACACCTTCGACCATCTGCGCGGCGCCGAGGAACGCTACCCCTACGGAACATGCCTGACGCGTGAGATTGAGTTTGTGACACTCTTCCTCAACCTTCTTAAGAACCGCGACTTCAAGAAACAGTTCATCGACCAGTTCTGCATCGTGGCGGGCAGCGTCTTCGAGCCCTCACGCTCACGCGAAGTCATAGACCGCCTCGTGGCAGAAGTGGAGCCTGCACGCGACCTCGACTGGGGTTCGGCTGTCAGCACTGCCAACCAGGTGAAGAACGCACTCAGCAGCAGCCGCCAGTCTGCACTCGTCAACGCCATGCGAAACTATCTCGGACTCGACGCACCACTCACGGCACGCATTTCATCGAACGTCGAGGGAGCAGCACTGCGCCTCAACGGCCTGCCGATACCCACAGGACAGTTCATAGGACGGGTGTTCGCACCTGCACGCATCACGGCAACACCGCCACCGGGCTACCGCTTCGTGGGATGGGCCTCCAATCAGGCTGCCGCAGGACGTACACTTTTTGCCAAAGGTAACGAGTGGAGCTACTACGACAACGGCTCGCTCGACGGGCAAAGCTGGACATCAACATCCTACGCCACAAGCACCTGGAAAAGCGGACGTGCGCCCTTAGGCTATGACACCGGCAACGCCGAGAAAAATCAGGCCTACGCCACCACACTGTCCTACGGCAACGACTCCGGCAATAAGCGCCCGACCTACTACTTCCGCAAGACAGTGAGCCTAACCACCGCTCCGTCGGCAGATGACGTCTTCACACTCGACTGGACGGCCGACGACGGCTTCGTGGTGTATGTCAACGGCACGGAGGCCGGACGCTACCTTATGGACAACACGCCGGCACCGACATTCTCATCCCTCGCCGACAGCTATGCACCAGCCAACCCCGAGTCTGGACAAATGAGACTCGCCGCCAACCTGTTCCAGAAAGGTAACAACGTCATTGCCGTGGAGCTGCACAACAACTCCGTAAGCTCGACAGACATCTACTGGGACGCAGCGCTCACCCTGCAGCAGACGGCATCTGGGGGCGGGAACATCATCTCCGACCAGCCGAACTACGACATCACCGCCAACAACACCGTCATCACAGCAACCTTTGAGCCGCTCAGCGCCCAAGAGCTGGCACAGAGCGATGCGCGCCCCATCAAGATCAATGAGGTGAGCGCCGCCAACGACATCTTCGTCAACGACCTCTACAAGAAGAACGACTGGATAGAGCTCTACAACACCACGACTCAAGATATCGACGTAGCCGGCATATACCTCTCCGACAAGGCCGACCAGCCCGAGAAGTTCCGCATACCATCGTCCAACGGCACATTCACCACCATCGTGCCGGCCCACGGACACCTCATAGTATGGGCCGACAAGCTTCAAGGCACGTCACAGCTCCATGCAGACTTCAAGTTGGCGTCCGAGGAGGGCGAGGTCGTCATCACCGCTGCCGACAAGAGCTGGGCCGACACCCTCCAATACTGCGGACACACAGGCCTGCAGTCCGTGGGGCTCTACCCCGACGGAGGCACAGAGGTCTATGTCATGGAACACCCCACAATCGGAGCCGCCAACATCGTCACACTCGCCGACAAGACATGGAAGGAACCCGTGCCGACGAAAGTCGATGCCGTGGAGACCGTTGCCGACGAGGCCGGCGACGATGCCATCTACGACCTCAGCGGACGGCGCCGCGGACGCGGCGACGACCTGCACCGCCTGCCAAGCGGAGTGTATGTCTCCGGCGGACGCAAGGTGCTGAAATAGCGACGCACACGACGACGACATCACCCCTTCCACACACACTGATCCAATGAAGACACTACTATATATCCACGGCTTCGCAAGCAGCGGAGCCACAGGCTCGGCAACAAACATGCGCAACGCACTGTACCATCAAGGTGTGCAGGTCGTGGCACCCGACGTGCCCGTCATGCCGGCCGAGGCGCTGCCATTCCTGCGCCAACAGGTGCAGACACTACAGCCCGACATCATCGTGGCAACGAGCATGGGAGCCATGTACGCCGAGCAGCTGCGAGGCACACTGCGCATACTCGTCAACCCCTCGTTCCACATGGCGCGCCTGCTCACCTTCATGGGACTCGGCCGCAAGGTGTTCCGCAACCCGCGCAAGGACGGTGCCAAGGACTTCAAGGTCGATAAGGAGATGATAGCACAGTTCCGCGATATTGAGAAGCAAAGCTTCACAGGCATCACCCCGGCCGACAAAGCCCTCGTATATGGCCTGTTTGGCGACCACGACAGCCGCGTCAACTGTCAGGAAGAGTTCCGACGCCATTACGACGCCACACACTTCCGGCTCTTCGACGGCGACCACTACCTCAACGACGAGGTGCTGCGCCACGCTGTGATGCCTCTCGTCAGACAGCTCCTCGACATTGGCAAATAACCCGACATACACATGACATACAAGCCTGATACGCTGCCACAGACCATCAACAGCCCACTAAGACACTGGTACTGCCGCTGTGCAAAAAGATTGTTCGACATCACAGTGGCAGCTGCCATCCTGCTCACCGTCTTCCCCGTGGCCTACGTCATCGTGGCCATAACAGTCAAGGCCACAGGCGGAGGACCCGTGCTGCAACGCGAAAACAGACGTACTCTCAACATCGCAACGCTCTACCACCAGCCACGACGCCTACTCAGGTTCAACCTCACGGAGAACACCTTCGTGCGCATGACGCACATCAACAGCTGGCCGAGGGTCATCAACATACTACAAGGGACATACACTTTCCTCGCCCCACGCCAGACACCTGCCGATGTATATCGCTATCTCACACAATGGTCACCGCTGACCGACGTGGCGCAGATATATAGATAGAGCAGGAAAACGCATTAATTCATAGTTAAAAAATATTAAATCCGTACGTAATTCAACTAAATAATGTACCTTTGCGCGTGAAAAAATTCTTCCACACACTACTTCGTTGCATAATGTCTATGTGCATAGCACTTGCAGCGGCAAATACATGCCATGCGCAGACAGACGCTGAGAACATGGTAATCAGCGAATTGCACGATGAAGGGTTCGAGGATATACGTCTTGCCATAACCGGAGACACGCTGTATGCACAACTCGAAGACAGAGCCCACAGAGGCACATTTCGGGGTGCGGCAACGGCAATAAGGCTTACGGCACAGCGCCATGAGGAACTGCGACATTTCCTGCTGGTGCTCACAGACTACAAGATGCCACAACTCATCGTCCGCGCCTCCAAGCGTGAAGGAATATGGGACGTGAGCGTGGACAGAGACATGCACGACGTGGTGAGGAGACTCAGCACACACACCGCACACTACCCCTCCACGGGGAGGCTCGACATCACCGTCTATCCGATGATAAGTCTGGTCAACAACAAGCTCGACCACCTCTTCGATGTCGCGCTGCGCATAGCACCCGCTTTCGCCATGACACTATGGCGCGGCAGCAGACTCACTGTGCAACCTATCTTCCCCATCGTGCACAAGCTCGACAAAGATGACCGCAAACGCTTCATACAACTCGGATGCGTCAACCTCAGCCAGCAGATTGTCTCCACAAAACACTGGAATGTCAGCGCAGCAGTGGGAATGTTCCATCCTGAAACCTACGGCCTGCAAGCCAAAGCGGCATACCACGTGACACGGACTCTCGACCTGTACGTAGATGGCGGTATCACAGGCGCTGACTTCTACAGCAGAGGAGAGGGATTCGGATTCACCAACCTCGACCGCATCAACGTCATGGCAGGGCTCAACTGGTACGAGCCACGCACACGCCTACAGTTCGAAGTCGCTGCCGGACAGTTCCTCTTCGGCGACAGAGGCGGCAGAGCAGACATCACACGCCACTTCGGCGAATACGCCATCGGCATCTACGGCATATACACCAGCCACGAGACGAACGCAGGATTCCACTTCGCCATACCAATGGGTGGCAAACGCCAGAAACGTAACGGAGCCGTGAGACTCAGACTTCCCGAATACTTCGACCTCGAGTACAGTATGGTGTCATGGTTCAAATACTACTACAAGCGTATGGGACAGTCCTACAGGACACAGCCCGACCAAAACCATGCAGCGCGCTTCTGGCAGCCAGCGTATATCGAGGAATACGTACGCCGCACACTCAACGAAGGCTTCGACCTGCGCGCGACAGACAAACCTACACTTCAAGACAAAAACAAACACTAATTATTAACCCTTTTTTCAACAATCAACAAAAATGAAAAAGTTTCTTCTTTCTCTGGGTCTAATGGCCACTGTACTCGGTGCAGCAACATTCACATCCTGCAAGGATGATCCTGAACCCACACAGTCCAAGACAGCTACCGTGAACAACACAGCAGCTCTCAACACCCTTGCTTCTCAGCTCAGCGGTCAGAACGCTACCGTCACCAAGGAAGGTGAGACCATCAAGGTCGTTACCACCGACGCCAGCGGACAGCAGACCACCACGACCTACGCTTATGTCTATAAGGTAGATGGCGAGACCTACACCACAACAGCTGCCCTTCAGGCTGCACTCGCCGGCAAGACCGGCGTCGTCACCGTCACAACAGCCCTGCTGAGAAATGGTGAGGAGATCGCTACACGCGACACCAACATCACCATCTCTGAGAACGGTACTACCACGGGTAACATCGTTGCTCCTACAACGACCTCTGCTACTGCCAACATTCCGTACACAATCGCTCCTCAGGGAAGCCACTCTGGCGGTAAAACCAACTAATCCACCCGCAGACAAACGATGAGGTTTAGGCATACGACCTGACATCATCAGCAAGTCATAATCTATGAGGCACGACTCCTACATGGAGCCGTGCCTTCGTGTATTATAACGACGTACCTTATTCAAGTTCCGAAATCTGTATCATCAAATACTTCCTTGATATCATTTCGCCAAGCCTCACTCGGGACTTGCACCCGTCAGATTATGCCCATGTCGGGCGAATACGAAATCACGCCCGGTCCTATGATGGGCCGGGCGTGATGTGGAATTAGCTGTCAAGCAACAGCGATGACGGCAAAGCGGTCTGGCGGCCGCGATGACCGTCAACCGCTTGTCACAAATCAGTTGTTCTCAGGACGCAGCTGACGGACGACGGCCGCCGTGCGCCACATCTCGCTCTCGCGCAGTGCAGCAAGTTCCTTTTCAAGACCCTCTCGGTAGCCAGGTTTGGAGTTGCTGTCGATGCTGATCTGAGCTTCATGACCGCTCTTCACGCTGGCATAGAGCTTCTCTACGACGGGCTTGATGGCATCGTGGAAGGGTCCCATCCAATCGAGGGCGCCACGCTGTGCTGTAGTGCTACAGTTAGCATACATCCAATCCATTCCCTTGGCAGCGAAGAGAGGCATGAGACTCTGTGTCAGCTCCTCCACCGTCTCGTTGAAAGCCTCAGAGGGTGTGTGGCCGTTCTCACGCAGGACCTCGTACTGTGCCAGGAGCAGACCTTGGATGGCACCCATCAGCGAGCCGCGCTCACCGGTGAGGTCTGAGGTGGCCTCGCGTTGGAAGGTCGTCTCGAAGAGGTAGCCCGATCCGATGCCGATACCGAATGCGAGAACTTTCTCGAGAGCCTTGCCGCTGGCATCTTGATAAATGGCATAGCTGCTGTTGAGGCCTCGGCCTTCGAGGAACATGGTGCGGAGGCTTGTGCCGCTGCCCTTGGGAGCCACCATGATGACATCGATGTCGGCAGGAGGCACCACGCCGGTGCGGTCATTCCAGGTGATGGCGAAGCCATGGCTGAAATACAACGTCTTACCTGCCGTGAGGTGAGGTTTGATCTTTGGCCACAGCTGCATCTGTGCGGCATCGGAGAGCAACAGACATACGATGGTGCCGCGCTCGGCAGCCTCCTCGAGCGAGAAGAGAGTCTCGCCGGGGACCCATCCGTCGGCAACGGCCTTCTCGTAGGTCTTGCCCTCGCGCTGTCCTACGATGACGTTAAAGCCATTGTCGCGAAGGTTGCAAGCCTGACCGGGGCCCTGAACGCCATATCCAAGGACGGCTATCGTTTCGTTCTTCAGCACCTCGCGTGCCTTCTCAAGAGGAAATTCTTCGCGGGTCATCACTTCCTCGATGACGCCGCCGAAATTCATTTTTGCCATGTGACTTTTATGTGTTTATGGGGTTGAGAAATAAAATCATAGTAACGTTGCGTGCGCAAAGTTAGGCAAAATAACACAGGAATGCCACACTTAGCGTCAATATTTTCAGCGAGAGCGGCATTTTGTTGACATTTGTTGATTCCCGACGGTCCTGAGGAGCCGAAAGTCAGTCCTGTTTCCGCCCTCGGACGCTGATGCACCGCCCCTCGGTGAGATAGACTCCCGGACTCAGCACGATGCGTTGCGCCGATGTTGCCACCCTGCGCCCGGCAAGGTCATAGACGGTGGCCTTTGTGGCTGTCTGCGAGCTGTCAGTGAGAGTGGCGTGTCCATTCCCGACGACTGCATTTGCTATGCCGCCCACGAAGTCGAAAGCCACTACGGCATAGCTCGGACACTCGTCCGTGGCAAGCAGGTATGCGCGGAACGGCAGCATGGCAGCATCGCTGTACTCAAACTGTGTGCCGGCGCTGTTGATGCCGAAGCAGTCGCGAGCGGAGCGACGGCGGGCATAGCTGCCGTAGAAGGTAAAAAGCACCTTGTCGATCTGCGGCTGTAGCGTGGCAGATACGGCGGCATTCCCGCCCTCGAAACGAAGTGGCCTGTTGGTGAGGTCGGCATGTCTGCCCCACTCGCTGTCGAGCACAGCGATGAGATAAGGTGTGTTGGCCTGCATGGCCTCTGCGTGGGTGAAGTGGACCTGGCCATCGTCCTCACCGCAGAACGCCATCACCCAGAAGCGCTTGCCATGGTCGCCGTTGCTGCGGAACCAGTCGAGCTGTGTCGCCACGCCGTCGATGTCGGCAGTGACGGTGCTCACGTCGAAAGGCAGCACTATCGATGTCCAGCCGCCGCCGTGACGGCTGTAGCCGGTGGCGAAGGTGCGTGTGTAGCTCACTCGTGATGCCGTGAAGTCAACAGGCGTGCCGAAGGGATAGCCATCAGTGAGGCGCAGCTCGCTGCAACGGCCGTTGCACACTATGTTTGGCGCGCCGGAGGGCGCTGTCTGCCCCTGCGAGATGACGATGATGGTGTTGGGGTTCCCTACCGTCACGCCCTGCACGCCCTGCACTCCTCTGAGGTCTGCTGCGACGATGTCTGCGCCAAGCGTCAGGTGCGAGCCCAGAGGCAGCGACGATGTCGTGCCGTCGGCATGATAGGCCATTGCTCCGGCCTGCAGCGTGCATACGTCATCCCAGCCGTTGGTCTGGGCTATGCCGTCGGCCATGATGAAAGGCATGTAAGATCCTGGAGCGAGACCCGTGATGCTGAAGGTGAAGCTGCACTCCTCGCCTGCCGGCACATGGATGTGAAACTCCTCAGTGGTGAGGTAGCCGTAGGTGTTCTGGCCGGCAGGACAGAAATACCACACCATGCTCACATCGTCGTCGAAGTCGAGTGTGCTGTTGTCGTTGCGCACCGTGAAGTGCCCGCCTATGGCATCGCCACGCAAGGTGTTGGTTCCGCTGCTGCCGTCATAGCGTATGCAGAGGAAATTCATGTCGTTGAGCGGGGCCGACATGTTCTCGTCAACGTCGAACCGGAATTGCGCGAAGCTGCCGTCGGTGCGTGTGAGGTCTGTCCACAGGCTCAGTGAGAGCGTAGTGGCGACGTCGGAGACGAGTCGGAACGTCACCTCCGCAACTCCGCCGGCAGGTATGCTGATATGCTGTCCTGACGATGTGCCGTAGCCGTCGTATGGTATGAAGTCGTTGCCGTTTTGCAGGAAGAGCTGCCCGGCAAAGGCATCGCCGTTGTTGCGCACGCGGCACGTCAGCTCAAAGGGCTTGCCCGCCACGGCCCGCCCCGCCGTGACGTCACAGCTCACGAGTTCGAGGTCTGCCGGTGCCGAAGCATCGTCGGCCGTCACGGTGTCAACATAAGGACGTGCGCTGTCGTCAGGCCAGATACCGATGATGGCATCCTGATGCATGGTGTAGCCATCGGCAGTGGCACTGGCACCTATGCCACTGCGGCTGTCGGGGTTGAGGACAGACAGTGCATAGAAACCGTCGCTGTCACCACCCCACCCCCAGTTGACGTGGAAGAAGCCGCTGCCGTCATAGCCGTCGATGACGAAGGCGTGGCCTCCGCCGCTCGACTGTCCGCCATAGAGCACGGGGCGTCCGTTTGCCACTTCGAGATACATGAGCGTGAGCCACTGCTCGTAGGAATAGTCGTTGTGAGCGAGGTAGCGGACGGAGGAGGCGTAGCCGAAATAGTCGCGCAGCGCGGAGGCTGCCATACGCAGCACGGCGCCGGAGGCGACAGAATGGTACCATGTCTCAACGGCCACGCCACAGGCCAGCATCAGCTGTGCCACGGCTTCCTCGCTGCCGTCATTGAGCGAGGCATTGACGTCATAGCTGGCGCGCATACGGCTCCAGTCGAAGCGTGTGCCGGCAGCCACCGCAGGACCTGCGACATAGCTGCTGCCGACGTCGTAACCTCCGTGAACGGCCTGCACGAGAGTTGCACGCGGCCACTCGTGGAACTTCATCACCTGGGCCATGGCCGTTGCCACGCACCCCGTGACGCTGCGACGCCCCGTGACGGATGTGGGGCACAGCAGGTTGTAGGGATGACCCTGGTTCCATACGGTGGTGAGCAGACCGCTCACGAAGCGGCGCGAGCGGTGCCTGACCGACATCTGCGGCACGCCGCCGCTATCCTCCGCAGGCGCGACATCACTCCGTGCCGATGCGGCCGGAGGTGGCACGGTGGCGGGGGCACGTCGCCGACGCTGAAGCCATGCCACCTCATCGGCATAGCCTTTGAGCCATGCCTTGAGACTGGGCGGCAGGTTGGCGGGGTCGATGCTACCCTTATCAGCATAGGCGAGTATGGGCAGCATGGCGTCGTCGCCACTGGCGATGACGAAGCCGCCTCCCGCACCGACGTTGAACACATAGTAGGGTTCGACGTCGGTGCGGGAGGCGGCCGTGGTGACGACGGCACGGATGTCGTTACGGCTCACAGGTCCGGCTGCACGTCCCGACAGGAACTCGCAGACACGGCCCCGGGCTGCCTCGCGGCTTATTGGTGCCGCAGCAGCCAGGGTTGCCATGAGCAGCAGGGTCAGTGTCAGTGACTCTCTCATGCCGTGGCAAAGGCGGAGTCCTTCTCGTGTCAACGCGCTCATTCGAAACTGCTATCCCAGAGCCCGGAGGTGTCGAAATGTGCATCTTCCTTGACCGACGAGGGGCCGGTGGGTGTCACGGGTTCAGACGGCAGGTTGGAGCCCTGGGACGTGGGGTTGAACATCAGGGTGTCGCCCTGGAGGGCAACTGTCGTGAGTGACGGAGCTACATATTTCGTCTTCATTGCATTATCTTTTCTTTGTGATGATGGTCGTGGCGTGGCAAAGTATTCATAGCTTCACCTTTTTGCCGCCTACGACATATATGCCACGGCTGAGGCGCTGCGACTGACGCATGGTGCCCACACGACGCCCGCTGAGGTCATAGACATCGGCATCGGGGCTTACGCCATCGGCGGGAAGTGGCAGCGTGCCTATAGCATTGGCCGTGCCACCCACGAGACCTATGTTCATGACATCGTAATACAACCCTTCGTTGGAAAGGAAATATGCGCGGAAAGGCTCCGTGGCGCCGGTGCTGCGCACGAAGGCAGCACCCTGATAGTCGAGCTTGTAGAAGTCGTCGGCGGGTGTGGCGGGGATGTAGGTGCCTGACATTCTGAAACGCTGGCCCATGACCATGGGTCTTGCGGCAGGATTGACATACGCGTCAGCGCCCTCGAAGAGCATGGGTGTTGAAGTGAGGTCGGCACCGCTGCCCCATTCGCCGTTCGGCACGGCGATGATGTATGGCGTGTCGGCCTTCATCTCACGGGCATGGCCAAAGTTGACGACACCACCCTCCTCGTAGGCAAAGCCCATGACCCAGAAGTGCTTGCCGGTATCGACATCGGTACGGAACCAGTCTATAGGATAGTATTGACCTTGGAACTCGGCCTTGACGCTGCCGACGCTGAAGGGCAGCACTACGGTTGTCCATCCGCCGCCATTACGGCCGTAGCCGGTGGCGAAGGTGCGTTTGTATGTCACCTTACGGGCGGTAAAAGCCACACGTGGCGCAAAGGGATAGCCGTCCTCGAGCACGAGCTCCTCGCAGACGCCGCCACGCACGATGTTCGTGGTGCCTGCGGGCATCTCGGCGGCATCGCCGATGTAGAACAAGGTGTTTGGGTTTGCGGGGTTTACGCTTCTCACGCCGCTGACGCTTGAGAGATCGACAGATGTGACGTTCTCATCTAAGTTGATGTCTGGCGCGACGCTCAATGATATGGTGCTGCCGTCGGCATAGCAGACCGTGATGCCGCTCAGGAGCGTACAGATGTCGGCATAGTTGTTACGCAGGGCGGCGCCCTGCACTATGACAGTGGGCCAGTAGTCGTAGCCGGACTCCAGGCCAGTGACTTCGAAGGGTATGTCCACGGTGGCGTTGGGAGCGATGCTGACGGCTATGTCATCACGATGATGGAAGGGATATGATCCTGATGAGGAGTTGCTCTGACGATAGTACCATTGTAATGTCACGTCGCCCTCGAAGGTCTCTGTGGCGTGTGAGTTCTTCATTGTCACGTGGCCTTTTATGGCCGACCCGTAGATTTCATGACCGGCATTGCTGTTGTCGTAGGCAAGGTCTGTGACGGCGAGGCTCGAGGCCGTGATAGCCGGTGTGGTGACAGTGACGTTGATGTCGCCGAGCTTTTCTATGAGACTGCCACTCTCCGTTATCCACAGGCCAAGGGTGTAATCGCCGGCATCGAGGCCCTGGATCCAGAAGCTCACAGGGCGCGTCTCCCCCTCGCGTATGGTGATGCCCGTGGCACCGACATTGTAGTTGCTGCTGCCCGATGTCCAGATCACATTGAGACTGCCATAGAACTCATCGCCCGACGACTCTATGTCACACACCACCTCGAAGGTCTGACCGGCGATGGCGCGCCCCACGACGCGAGCATCCTTGAGGGTCACGGTGCGTATGTTGTTGTAGTGGTCGGTGAGCGTCACCGTGCCGTTGACCACCGTGGCCAGGACATACTGCTTCCTGGCATCCAGCGAGGTGTGCCAGACATCGTCCGACGGGGTCTTGCTCACCGGCACAATCTTGTATGTGCCGTCGGCAAGGTTCAGGCTGCCCACGTCGAGTGTCAATGCACTGAGGCCGCTGTTGTTTTCGAGGTCGTTGAAGGTGTGGTAGGTCCACAGATGTTCCACGGTGCCGTCGTCCCTGACATATCCGTAGCCCAGGGAGAAGGTCTGTGCCGAGCCTGTCCTGTTCCAGATGGCAGAGCTGATGGTGGTGCCGCTGACGCTGACAGAGGCCGTAGTCATCTGCACGACGTCGGCCACGGGGTCCGCTGCCGTCTCGCCGGTGTAAGGCCGGTCGGGGTCGTCGGGCCATATGCCTATCACGGCATCCTGACTTATGGCATAGCCGTCCTTCGTGCCGCCCGACCCTATGCCGCTGGTGTTGTAGGGGTTGAGCACGGAGAGGGCGAAATATCCGTCGCTGTCGCCGCCCCAGCCCCAGTTGACGTGGAAGAGCCCGGCACCGTCGTAGCCGTCGATGACGAAGGCGTGCCCTCCCCCGCTCGACTGTCCGCCATAGAGCACGGGACGCCCGTCGGCAACCTCCTTATATATCAATGTGAGCCAGGGGTCATATTCGTAATCGGCACGGCTGACATACTTCACCGTGGAGCCGTAGTTGAAATAGGTGGTGAGGGCAGAGGCCGCGCTGTTCAGCGTGGCAGACGAGCCGCCGGTGCTGCCCGGGCCATACTGCATCTCCACGGAGACTCCGCAGGCCAGCATGAGCATTGCCACGGCCTCCTCGCTGCCATCGTTGATCCTCTCGTTGTTGTTGTAGTAAGTGTTCATCTGAGTCCAGTTGAACACAGTCCCGGCATTCACCGTATTGCCTGCTTCAGCATTTCGCACCGCATAGCCGCCGGGAATCGCCTTCTGCAACTCGCCACGCGGCCACTCATGGTATTTCATCACCTGGGCCATGGCCGTGGCGACGCATCCCGTGACACAGCCCTCGGGGCAGTATTTGTTGTAGGGATAGTCCTGGTTCCAGCTCGTGGCGATGAGCGTCGGCACATACTCCTTAGTGCTCACCAGAGCCTCGGCACGACGGCGGGCGCCGGCGGCGCCGTCCTCGTCGCTGCGCTGCAGCAGCATCACCTCATCGGCCATGCCGGCAAGCCAAAGGCGCATGTTGCCGGGCAGGCGGGCGGCATCGAAGCTGCCATGACCGGTGTAACCGAGGATGGGCTGCGTGCGGTCGTCGCCGCTGACAATCACGAATCCTCCGCCGTCGTCGATATTGAAGACATAATACGGTTCTGCGGCAAGGGCCTTGGAGGCACCTGTCTGTGCGGCTCTCAGGTTATGCCGGAATGCTGTCTGCGTGAAGCGGTCGCCGACGAACTGACGGGCCTGCTCCATGGCTGCCGTGCGACCTACGGGAGCCGCCTGAGCCGTGGCGGCGACTAACGTCAGCGCGGATAGAAGATATTTTCTCATAACGATATCACATAAGATTTGTCTGCCAGGTAGATAATGAGGCCGGTGCCCCACGCCATTCCTTGCGAGGATGCACGGCGGGCTGTCGCCGCGGCACCTTGCGTCGTCATGGTGTGCAAATATAGGCTTTTTTCCCGAAAGAGCCAAAAAAGTGAGCTTAAATTTGTCTAAAAATCAACAGAAAGAGGCATTTGACGTGCAAAATGATTCGTAAGGTTTATTTAACGCGTGATATTTTTGAGCGTTTGAGAGTATTGTCATATCTTTGCGCCAGCAAAGTGCGACAAGTGTGAAGAGCAAGTGGAATAAAAGGTATATAGCCGTCGCCCTCATGGGCATGTGTCTGCGTCTGACGGCCCAGGATGCAGACAGCATCTCCATGCGCCCGACCTTCGGGGTTAACTACTCTGGCGAGTTGCAGACGGATTTCAAGCTGGCGCGCATGGCCTGCCTCCTTCAGCTGCATGCCGACATCCCCGTCACCCGGAGCCTCTCCTTTCAGTTCCACTCCGTCAGCACCCTCTCATCGAAGCGGGAGCTTGAAGTCTTATCCCTGCAGGGCTACTCCAACATCGACACCTACGGCATCGACATCCCTTTTGCCATCGCCGTGGCCGGCTTCACGTGGCACATCGGCGAGCGGCACACTCTCTTTGCAGGCATACGCCGCACCGACGAGGACTATTTCTGCAGCGATGCCCTCGGCCTTTTCACCAACAGCTCGTGCGGCATCTTCCCCACCATCAGCTGGAACTTCCCCATCGGCACCTTCCCTCTTGCGGCACTGGGCATTCACTATGCCTACGACCACGACAACCTACGCCTGCAGGCATCGCTCTACAACGGCGAGGGCAACTGCCAGTTCTCGGGGCGCGAGAGCGTCCTGCGCTTCCGCCCTCAGAGCGACGGCCTTTTTGCCGTGGCTCAGGCCGAATACCGCCACCGCGGCAGCAGCTATTTCCTGGGAGCCACCCTACACACCCGGCCCGACGTCAGGCCCACGCTGTGGGCCTGCGCCGAACAGCTGCTGCTGCCCCGGCTCACAATGCTGGCAGCCTACGGACATGCCTTCGGCAACGACATCCTTTGCAACAACTTCTGCGGGCTTGGCGGCAAGTATGCGTTCAGACGCGTGGAGCCTGGACTCTTCGTCGGCTACACCCGCATCCTCGACATCGACGAATGGGCCGCAGAACTTGTATGCGACATCAGCCTCACCAGCTTCCTCAACGTCAAGCCCGTGCTGCACATCATCACCGCCGACCACACCACCAGCTGCATCGCCATGCTCAGGATGGAAATCGGCATCTGATCCTACAGCCCACCCCGAAAATGGTGCGCCCGTCGTCCAGCTTCAGGCTCAGCGAGCCGTTGATGTACTTCTTCGGATTGCGCACGTCAGATTCGGCCTCCAGCTTCTTGCGCATGGCATCGAAGGTCTTGGCGTCATCGTAGCCATAGGTGGTGCTGGTCACGAGATTGGGCATATAGTTGAGGTAGATGCCACTTACCTCGCCGTCGGCAGGAGCTATCACCTCCGTGCCTTCAGCCGCCCCGATAATCAGCGTGCAGAAGTTCGACTCGTGGTCCAGCAGGTCTTGCGGACGAAGCAGGATGTTGGTGCCCGTAAAATCTGTCACTCCCCCTCGACCTCACGGCAGAGGGGGAGTGACAGATTTTACCATGATGAGAGAGTCGAGAGTTTGGCTATGTGATTCCGGCTCAGCGGATTTTTCCGGTTGGTAAAGCTTGAGCTAATCAAGAATAAAGTGT
>CAMVIB010000023.1 GCA_947167455.1 uncultured Prevotellaceae bacterium
TTTAACATCTTACATTTAGAACATTATCTATAGTCGGGTGCAAAGGTAAGAGTTGCTAAATATCAAAGGGTAGTGGTGAGAATCTTCTGTTAAAAAAACTAAAGGCCCGACCCACCTTATAAGAATTATGTAACGAATACGTTTCAGTTATAAGCTGTTACAGCAGGCTAACAAATTATGCTACAAGAATACCACATCTTGATCACGATGGATGGCATTGCCATATTTCTTAAGCTTGATGGCGTTCCCTTCAAGTATCATAACGCTATCGGCTCCTGTAAAAGCATTCGCAAATTGCTCAATCTTCAAGAGAAGTGTGTCCGAGATGCGCTTGGTGTTATTGAATTCATAGACGGAATACTGGAGACGGATGGCACCATTCTTCTCCAGCATCTTAGCGAACTTGCTGCGGACTTTGTCCTCTTTTATGTCATAGCTTACAATAATCATGATGAAATGTTGAATAGAGGATAACCTTGGATTGGTGCATTGCGCATGAAAGCACGATAGTAGGCCTGAACAAAAAGGAATATGTTCATTTTATGTGGCATGAGAGCTTCTACAAAGACCTTGTAATAGTCTTGTGAAAGTTCCCTTTTAAGACGGTATTCTCCTTTTTCAACGGTAAAATCTTTTTCTGAGAATTGCTTGCGATGATAGGCTGTCCGTGTCGCACGGTCGATGATGCATCTGAAAGGCTCCATCACATCACAGACAAGTGACTTACGCTTAAACCATAATCGATGGAAGACACCGGCATAGAGGTCGAAACCGAACATACGAAGGAAACATTCGATGAAGTTGAACAGGATAGTATAACCTATATCCAGGGTTACATTGATGGCATCGCATTTCGCACGTGGACATCGTGCCTTCCATTGCAAATCCTGGAAATAGGCTGTAAAGAACGCCTTAGAAGAAAGGCCCTCGTAACCCATTAAAGCCTGATACTCTTCTTCAGCGGGTATTATTTGCAAGCATTCAGTGCAGACATGGATTGCCCGTTGGGTGAGTTCGTCTGTTCTTCGGGTTTTGTTGAGCAGAGTGAGTTGATTATGAATCTTATTGGATAGCAACGCTTTGGCTATATGTAAATCCGTCTTTTCCAACTGATATTGCTTTTGGCGCAGGAGAAAGTTGGCTTCGGCGCTATCTGCCCAGTAGAACACTGGACGCAAGTTGGGCTTGACAACAATCAGTGCCACGTTGAACTTCTTGCATTTCTCAATTAAGGGAGTTGTCACGGATATATGCCCGATGACGAACAGCGCCAGAATCTTCTGGAATGGCATTTTGGTTAGCGTCTTCTTCTCCTCCGTTTCCTCAAGAAGAAGTTCGCCATTGCTTACTCGAAGATTTCGCTCCTTAATGCAATTAATGACAAAGATGGTTCTGTATTGAACGTCTTTACTGGTAAACATTATCTTCTATTGTTTTGTCACAAAGGCTGCAATAAACACAGTGGCGACATTTGTTCAGATTGGGTTGGAAAGGTTTTGTAGGGTCATAGTTTCGGAAGGAACGTAAGAAGAGTTCAAAGCGATGAATGTCTTCGTCAGTAGGCAGATTAATTGGAATTGTCCTTTTCGTGGAAATCTCATAGAAGGCCATGCGCTCTACTTCGTAGCCCATCTCCTGCAAACAAAACATTTGTGCCCATAGTTGATAGATTTGTCCTTGATAAATTTGTCGTAGCTGGTACTTTCGCTCAACGAGATACTTCTCTTTTATTTTGTAAACATCAATCTTTCCCATCAATCCGTATTTCTCTGAATAGACAGGCAATGCTTGTAGAACATCCTTTCTCGTGCTGCTTTTCTTCTCATCTACAGCTTCATGAGCAATTCGGCCTCGTGTCTGAGGCGTGGCATGAAAGAGACTTTCGTCCGTATTCTCATATACGTTGTGAAGGTATATGGAATACGGACAAAAGATAAAGTCATTGAGGGCGGAAATGGAGATGTAATCGTGCTCCATCAATCATTGAGGTAGGGTTTGGTTTGAGCAAATTCAAGCCACTCTTTATTAGTTATTGCGAGCGAAAGTTTTTCCCCCTCTGGTGTTTCCTGTATTTTGCGAATGACCCATAGTCCTTTGCGTGCAATATTAAAGGCACCATTGGCATCAGCATTATCGGGAAGACTTTCAATTCCTTCGCGGCTGTCAAAGAAATGTCCTTCCTCGTCAGCGACTGGCGAAAGCAAATAATCTACTTCTGAATTCGTTTTGCTGTTACGCATCTGCAGCAGCTGCTTCATGAGCCCCATCAAATCTTTGAAGAATTGAGCATCAGTTTGGCCATTGATAGCTTCTTTCAGATTGTCATGAATGTCGATGTCGTACTTGTCAAAGAGCGCCTTGAACGCCTCTGTCAACACGATTTCCTCATCATCCCATTGGTTGTTCTGGATTGGATTGCGGAAGTTACGGATTCTCGTGCCATAGGAGCAAAGAGTCCATTGCGTTCGTGTACCCTCAGCCTTGGTCGTGAAATCATTATAATCGAAAGAGAACTCGAACCAATCCTTCTTGACATTGAAACAGATACGTCGGAAATGTGAAAAGAACAGTCTGGCCTTCTCTCGTGTTTCATAGCGAGTGTCGAACAAATTGACGAAGCCCGTTACGGGGTCTATCTTGCTGGTGTTCCATGCGGGAATATAAAACAGACAGCCGCTTTGTTTGCCTAACTTGCGGAAACTCTCAAACTTATTTGCCAATTGAATGGGATGTAATAAGCCTCCTTCACTTTGTGGATCGGCCTGTTTATCAACATAGCAGTTAAGTTTATCAATGAGCATCTTCTCGAACTTCTCATAGACTTGGCGTTCGATCTTCTGACGACCACGCATGAAACCCATATTCAGGTCTTCTAACACTACTATAGCATTGTACTCAACCATCATCTTTGAGATGATGTGAATGACCTGACTCAAATAGCCCTCCTTCAATTCCTTAATGTTCTCAATAGTATCCCAACTGCGACGTGCAGTTGTTCGTTCGCCCTCACGCTTGACGAGAAGGTCGTGGTAGTTTATCTTATGTGCATGGCCATTGTATTCATTGATGATTTCGTTGAGGGTCATCTGCTTGACAATGTTTCCACGCAAATCTATCAATGAAAGATAGAGAAGATGTCGTTCACCACGATCGATGCCGATAACGTGAGTGAAGCCACCACGTCGAATTGTCTCTTGTACAACAGGATTAATGTTGGTTCTCCCTATTGCCTTGAAGTTAATCGTGATGGGGACATGGAATTGGAACTTATCGACAGTGTAGCGTCTGTCCTTCACTATATCGTAGTCAAATGTACTTGAACGTTTTTCATTCAAAGCATTCTTGTTCTCTATTTGGTGATGAGCCGGATGAATTATCTGGTTTTCGGCTTTGATACTGGCTTTACGATAGAAGACTTCAGCCTGTCCATTGAGTTTATAAACCACGTCTGCAAGATTGCGCTCGTCGAAAAGCATACGCCAAAATAGAGTGTGCATATTGGGCGTTCCCTTGCTATACTCAGAGAAGTCCTTATTCCAAATTCGAAACAGGAAGAGTTTGCCTTCATCAACCATCTGACTTATATACGCTGTGGATACTTGGTGCGAGGAGAGCATATATCCTTGTTGCTCAACTTCACGATAAAAGGCACTTATGTCTTCATAAGTATTTGTATCAGAGAAATGGAATCCAAATTTGCTCCAATCTTCATGTTTCTTAATGGAAGCCTTGAAGAAATCGATGAGTCTGTGGCAATCGGACAGACTGAAGTCGGTACCTTTTTTGTGTGTGCCTTTCTTGTAACTGCTGACGATGGCCTCAGAGGGCGCAAACTCATCAATGCGTGACTTAGAAAAGAAAACTTTGGGTAGCATTTTATTTGCACCTGGTAGCAGCTTATAGTCAATCTTGTCGAAACATGCTCCGTCGGACGGGGTGGCATCAGCATCGAAGATATGATTGGATTTCTTATTCATGATACCGAGATAATAGAACCCATCTTTGCGAAGCAACACACCCGTGCAATCAGGTTCTTTGTTGACATCCCACCCTCCAAGCAACTGAGCATTGTCAAAATTCAATTTAATCTTCTCAGTGCTATAAGGCTTCCTCGTAAGCCAGTTTCGTACCTTATTATAAAGAGGCGTAACGGTGTCCAATTCATCCCAGATCAATTGGAAAGCGCCGTAGAAGAGTTCGTCCTTCTCATTCTCTTCACCGCTACCGAGCAGGGGCTTAATGAAATGTTGCAGATCCTTGAAGGCATCCAGCAAAGCCTTTATCTTGCCAACGGCAGACTTATTCTGGGAAAGCTTGTCTTCCGTGTCTGTCAGTTGCAGAACGGGGCGCACATCTTCGTATGCATTTTCAATTTGTGCAAAGATGTTCTCCTTCTGAACAGTTTCTGTATTAACGGCTCCTAACGACATAAAGTAGTCCTCGATTCTTCGGGGCTTGCCATCTGCCATAACGGGCTGAGGCAGACGATTAAGTACATCGATGCTGAAACTTTTCTGCGTTTTAAATATCTTAGAGATACGCTCCTCTAAATCCTCATCACTTTCATTTCTCTTTCTCGGAGTAACAAGCCTCAGCTCATCTTTGATGCCCTTTGTGAAGATGTCATATTGACCAAACAAATGCTGCGAGATGTCTGTGAGGGCGAGGTCGTTGGAGATGTTAATTTGGGCGAGGTCGAAATCTCTCAGATGTTCGAGCAGGGCGCGGAGTGACTCGTTTTCTTCACCCATCAGCAAGTCATGTAGATGGCTATAGGATTCAGTGATGGCAGCGAGCATCTTCTCATCGGAATCAAACTCCTCCGCCAACCATGACAATTTCTCGCGGTCGCTGAGTATTTGCTTATAGAGGGGAACAAGCAGGGGTAGGCGCTGACTCTTGTCCCTTTGCTGTTGATTGAAGAGATTCACATACTCGTTGATACCTTTGATTTCGGTGCCGTCTTCCAGAATTTTCTTTCCGATAATGTAGTTATATACCTCTATATGCGGCTGTGTTAGAGTTTCTGAGAAATAATCAAGGCGGAAAAGGTCTTCAATGTTTTCCACGTTGAGGTATTCTTTCCATCCCTCAAAGATATCCACAAAATGTTCTGCAACAGATGTCTGCGCTATCTTAGAGAAAGACTTCATGTTATCCATAAACTTCGGCAGATTCTGGTGAATAAGTCTATACGCTATGGCTGTCGATTTTTCCTCTGCCGAATACATGTTTGCGCGGTTCTCATGGAAGCCTGTGAAATAGGTGGTGAAGTCTGCGAACTGACGAACGATGTCTTTGTCTTCTTCACACTCCAAAAAATCTATCAAGTCTTCACGAATAAGTTCTTTCTTGAAGATATGCTCATACGGCGAGCCCTTCTCGGTTAGACGTTTAACGATAATGGCTCTAAGGTTATCTTTAATTTCTGTGAACTCAGCCTCTTGGGCTTCTGTACGTTTGGAGAGTTCATAAAGTGCCTGATATTCTTCAAGCGAATCACGTTTTCCCTCTCCTTTCAATGGTAGCTGAAAATCCCAAAGACGTTCTTTGATGAACTGTTTGTGATATTCATCAATGAATTCTTTCACTTTCTTGTAGTCCTCGGCGCGTTGCTCATCGCGTTGAAGGATGCCACTACGTTCGATGTTTTCTTTTGTTCGTCCTATGGGTTGAAGTTCGAACCGCAAGGTCTTGCTTACGGGATAAAGGTTAGTAAACTGTTTCATGTTATGGGTTATTTGCTGTTTCACAATTAATTCTCGCCACAAAGATAGCAAATGTATGTTGCAAAAACTGTTACAAGTAGAAAGTTTTTTTCAATCTCTGTTATTTTTCGTATCTTTTGGCTGCATTCCTGTGTTCTTCTCTTATCTTTTCTCTGAAATCCTCCGGTTCAAGGACTTCTATGCGGTCGCCTTTGGAGAGGAGCTCGGCAATGAAGTCGGTGGAGGGACGGACGAAGAACTTGTAGTCGGTGTAGTCCGGACCTTTTTTGAGGACCTCCTGTGAATGGTGGAGCGGTAGGTCACGCATGTAGAAGCGCTCGTTGCCGAAGGCACGTATGACGATAGGTTGTGCCGTTGCGCCGTCGCCGATAAAGATGCCGAAGGCGTCGGCAAAGATGTCCTGGGCATCGAAGTATGCTGGCAGGTCGAAAGTCTGATCCGTGAGCTTAAGCTTGCTGATGCGGTCGAAAGCAAAAGCCTTGAATGGTCGCTCAGTACGTTGCGGGTCAAAGTCTATGACATACCATCGCTGATGGAAGAGTTTGATGCAGCAAGGTGTGACAAGGCGTTCTGTGGCTGCGTCATCAGAATATTTCTGGTAGAGGAATGAGATGCGTCGCCTTTGCTTCATGGCATCAATGATGGTTGCAAGCTGCTGTCCTTCGATGGGTATGTTTTCGAGAAGGATGCTGTCTTGAAGCGAGAGGCTTTCGCTGATAATGTTGCTTACGGTGAGGGTTGCCAGCATCCAGCGTTGCACAGAGTTGTCGTTCAGGGATCGCGGGTTGCTGATGGTGTATCGGTTGGTCTTGCGGTCACAATCAATGATGATACCGAAGGTCTCTTCTATGGCGTTTTTATAGCGGATGAAGGTGTGTCGATTCAAGTCCACGCCACCGCTCATTGCCGTTCGGATCCAGCGTTTGTTAATGTCTTCTAAACTGATGGGGCCGTTCTTGAGGATGGTGTCCAAGAGCCAAGCATATTGGCGGAGTAGGTTGTAGGATTTCATCGTGTAAGTCGTTTGTCGGGCACAAAGTTAGCAAAAGATTGTTGTAAGACGTGCTACATGCTGAAAGAAATTTAGATTTCTATTGTTTTATGGTGGTTCGTTCACAGTCTGAGATATAGGATTATGGTACATCGCCAAGGGGAGTGATGTACATCGCCAAGGGGATAAGCTTATCCCACGAACGTGGGACAATGAGCCCACGAACGTGGGACAATGAGCCCACGAACGCGGGACAATGAGCCCACGAACGCGGGACAATGAGCCCACGAACGTGGGACAAGCATACCCCCTAGGCGAGATGTATGTATCTCCAAGGGGAAGAAGATAATGCCTCCAGTGGAAACTCTGCGAATATGCTGTCATCATTGGCGGACATCATCTGGCGGACATCATTTGAGGGACATTATCTGGCGGACATCATCATGCGGACATCATGCGATAATCATTAAACATGTGACCTATAAATAAAAAAGCTCCCTAAGTCCTGTGGATGACGGACTTAGGGAGCTTGTAGGGAATGAGGTCTAGATGATAATGATGTCAAGCTGTTACTTCAGTGCCTTGTTGAGCATGAAATAGACCTCGTTGTTGCGGAGTTGCTGCTTGAAGTCGGCAATGTTGGTCTGCTTGTTGATCTTCACATACTCGATGCCTGTCATCTCAGCGAAGTCCTCCCAGTACTCCTCGGTGATGTCGTAGGAGAAGGCGCTGTGGTGTGTGCCGCCTGCGAGGATCCATGCGCCGGCACCGATCTCGAATGTGGGCTGCGGAACCCAGAGTGCGCTGGCGACGGGGAGCTTGGGCATAGGCTTGGGCTCGATGCACTCCACCTCCTGTGATATTAGGCGGAAGCGGTTGCCGAGGTCCACGACGGTAGCCTTGATGCCAGGGCCTGTCTTGGAGGTGAAGACGAGGCGTGCTGTCTGCTGCTTGCGGATGCCGATGCCGAGGAAGTGTACCTCGAGCTTGGGCTTGTCCTCGACGGCGATGAGGGGACATACCTCAAGCATGTGGCTCTGGAGGCATGAGCTGCGGTCGCCGGCGAAGTTGAGGGTGTAGTCCTCGAGGAAGGAGCAGCCGGTGGGCAGGCCCTGTGAGATGACCCAGAGGGTGCGATAGAGGCAGGCGGTCTTCCAGTCGCCCTCTGCGCCGAAGCCATAGCCCTCAGCCATCAGTCGCTGACTGGCGAGGCCGGGGATCTGGTCGAAGCCGCAGAAGTTGGGATCGTCGATGTCGGCATCGCCGAGGTCGTCGAAGTTGGTGGTGAAGGCTGTAGCGCCCTCATCCTTGAGCACGCGGCGGAGGGCAATCTCGGCCTTGGCTGCGTTGTGGACCTTCTCCCAATAGACTTTCTCGCCACTCTCGTCGATCTTGATCTCATAGAGCTTCTTGTACTCTTCAACGAGCTCATCGGCTTCGGCGTCGGTCACCTTCTTGTAGTAGTCCATGAGGCTGCTGACGGGGTAGTAGTCGACGTGGTAGCCCAGGCGCTGCTCGAACTCTACGCGGTCGCCATCGGTGACGGCAACGTTGTTCATGTTCATGCCGAACATGAGGCAGCGCACGTTGTGGGCGTCGGCTACACCTGCAGCGACGCGTGCCCATACGGCAATCTGCTTCTGTGCCTTCTCGTCCTTCCAATAGCCGCAGACGACCTTGCGGGCGACGCGCATGCGGGTGCAGATGTGTCCGAACTCGATGTCGCCGTGGGCGCTCTGGTTGAGGTTCATGAAGTCCATGTCGATCTCGCCCCAGGGGATTTCGGCGTTGTATTGTGTGTGGAAGTGAAGGAGTGGCTTCTGGAGCTGCTGGAGGCCCTTGATCCACATCTTGGCGGGCGAGAAGGTGTGCATCCATGTGATGATGCCTGCGCACTTCTCGTCGTTGTTGGCCGCGAGCATGATGGCCTCTACTTCCTTGGAGCTGTTGGCCGTGCCTTTATAGACAATCTTGACGGGGATGTTGCCGCTGTCGTTCAGGCCAGCGACCATTTCCTTGGAGTGAGCGTCAACTGCGACGACTGCGTCGCCACCATAGAGCAACTGTGCACCAGTCACCCACCAAAGTTCTAAATTTTCAAAAGCTTTAGTCATAGTTTTTAGTGTTTATAGGTGAATAAAATTGGTTTATAGGGGGGTCGCTGTGATACAGCGACATACTCAACTGAGATTGGAGGGGATATATGCCCGAACGAGGGGGGAGGATATGTGCCCGAACGCGGAGGGGAGGATATATGCCCGACCGCGGGGAGGGGATGGAAGGGGAAGTTATTAGTGCTTCTGCCCTTTCTGGCCATAGTAGGCGTTGGGTCCGTGCTTGCGCATGTAGTGTTTCTCGACGAGGAGCGGATTCATCGTGAGGTTGGGGTTCACGCTGAAGGCTACGAATGCCATCTTGGCACACTGCTCCATGACCTTGGCGTTATATACGGCATTGTCTGGCGAGGTGCCCCATGAGAAGGGACCGTGGTTTTTGACGAGCACGGCGGGGGTGTGGTCGGGGTTGATTTTACGTATGTTAAGAATCTCATCTACAATGACGTTACCTGTCTCCAGTTCATACTGTCCTTTAACCTCTGCCTCGGTCATGTCGCGCGTACATGGAATGTCCTGATAGAAGTAGTCGGCGTGTGTGGTGCCGATGTTTGGGATGTCGCGCCCAGCCTGAGCGAAGGCAGTGGCGTATGTGCTGTGTGTGTGCACGACGCCCTGTATGTTTGGGAAAGCCTTGTAGAGCACGAGGTGTGTTGGCGTGTCGCTGCTGGGGTTGAGGTCGCCCTCTACGACCTTGCCCGTTTCGAGATCCACGACCACCATGTCCTCAGCCTTCATCTCGTCGTAGCTTACTCCTGATGGTTTGATGACGACAAGTCCCTTCTCTCGGTCGATGCCGGAGACGTTGCCCCAGGTGAAGATGACAAGGCCCTGCTTTACGAGGTCGAGGTTGGCCTTGAAAACCTTTTGTTTGAGTTCTTCGAGCATAAGTTTTTGTTTGTGAATGTTTGTTAGTCTTTTATTATATAAGCCTCAGAGTCTGAACCGCTGTCCGTCGTCTTCGTTGAAGGTTTGGCGGTTGAAGCGATAGAGTGCAGCTCCGCGTCGTGACATGACCTTGTCTATCTCATCTGTTTTCTCGATGAATGCCATATCGGCTATTCGCTTGCGGAAGTTGCGTTTGTCGATGGCGTGTCCGAGTATGGCCTCATAGAGTTGCTGGAGCTGTGTCAGCGTGAACAGTTCGGGCAGAAGGTTGAAGCCCACGGGTCGTGAGTGGACGAGTGTGATGAGTCGTTCGTGTGCACTCTTCACCATGCGTTGGTGGTCGAAGACCAGTTGCGGCATGTCGTTGATGTCGGCCCAGAAGGAGTTTTGCTCTGAGGTAATCTCCTCAGAAACCTGGTCTATGTCGAGCAGTGCGAAGTAGGCAACCGATACGACGCGGGCGCCGGAATCGCGTGTCACGGATCCGAAGGCGCCGACCTGCTTCATATATATATTGCGCAGGCCTGTGAGGTTTTCGAGCACTCTGACGGCCGCATCGTCAACATCCTCATTTCTCCGCACGAAGCCTCCCATCAGCGACCACTCACCGGCATGAGGCTCAAAGCCACGTCGCTGCAGAAGCACCTTCAGGGCGCCTCGCTGGAAGCCGAAGATGATGCAATCTACAGCGACATAGAATTTTGAATGTTGGCTATAGTAGTCCATTACTTACCAGAAGTAAGTGTAGAAGCAAGCGCAGAGTCCGATGACGAGGAGTGTGCCGAGCACATCCCATATGCCCCAGCTCTCGCGGATGCTCTTCTTGAAGTCGGAGGTGAATGTGATGGCATCGACCTGTTCCTTAGACGGAGCTGGCGTGAAGCAGCTGACGACGACCATCAGTATGATGATGAACACGAGCAGCCAGCATTCGAAGATGAGCCAGTTGGTCTGCCAGAACCATGCTGTGTTCTCCCAGAATGCACCTTCCATGACGGCCTTTCCGGAGTCTGTGATCACGTTGGTCAGCAGGCGTATCATACCGATAATGAAGCCCCCGATGAGCCCCCATTCACCCGCCTTAGGCGTAATCTTCTTGGAGAAGATGCCGAGGGTGAATACGGCCACCATTGCGGGAGCAATCAGCGACTGTATGTCCTGGAGGTAGCTGTAGAGGTTGCCCATGTTCATCATGATAGGCATCCAAGCCAGACCCAGCAGCACGACGACGACTGTAGCCATACGTCCTACGAAGACGTAGTGAGCCTCGGACATTCCCTTCTTCATGGGCTTGTAGAAGTCCTCTGTGAAGAGCGTTGCGCAGCTATTGAAGAAAGCTGCCAGGGAAGCTACGAGTGCGCAGACGAAACCGATGGTGACAATGCCCTTGATGCCTGCGGGCAGGATGTTCTTCACCATCATGGCGAAGGCACCGTCGGTTGATTCGTGGTTGGTGATGTCCATGACGATACCGCTGTCGGGATTCTGGGAGAGTGCATAGGCAATCATTCCTGGGATGAGGAACATGAAGCAGGGGAGGATCTTGAAGAAGCCTGCGGCGATGGTGCCACGACGAGCGCGGGCTATCACCTTGGCATTGTCCTCACCGGGAACCTGGCCGAGCACACGCTGTACGATGTGCTGGTCTGTGCACCAGTACCAGAAGCCGATGATGGAAGCTCCGAGGAAGACGACGTAGCCCGGGAACTGCGGGTACATCGGGTCGGCGGGGTCGGTGTGGAACATGTGGGTTGTGCCGAAGCCGTCGTGAGCGGCATTACAAGCGGCCATCATGTTCTCCCAACCAGCGGTGATGCTTCCGCCTCCCAGGGCAGAGAGTCCGAGGAAGAGTACGAGGAAGGACCCGATGATGAGGATAGGCGTCTGGATGGTGGATAGCGTCATCACACCCTTCATGCCGCCGAAGACGGTGAATACAGCCGTGATGGCAATCAGTCCGATGGCACCATACCAGAATGGAATGCCGAGGAGGTACTTGAAGAAGATACCGCCCGTGAAAGCCGTTACGGAGACTTTCGTCAGCACGTATGCCACGAGGGTGATGATTGAGAGCCATGAGCCCGTGCGCTGCGTGTAGCGCATCTTCAGGAAGTCGGGCATCGTGATGATCTTGCCCATCTTGTTGATCATAAGCTGATAGAAGGGCACGAAGAGCCAGCCGAGGATGAGTATCATCCAGCCCTGCATCTCCCAGTGGGCCATGCCTACTCCGTCCTTGGCGCCTGTGCCGGCGAGACCTACGAGGTGCTCCGAGCCTATGTTGGCGGCGAAGATAGCCATACCGATGACGTACCATGGTTCGCCCTTACCGAAGAGGTATGCCGACGAGTCTTCGCCCTGCTGGGCTTTGCGGTCTTTCACGATAGCATGCCAGACTGCCCATACTACACCTAAGAGGCCGATGGCAAGTACTGCCCAGTCGAGCCAGATAAATTCATGTGAACTCCAGTCCATTAATATGCCCCCTCTCATTATCCCCTCCGTTGGGGAAGACCATATAGGGGTTTGGGTCTATTGTTAGTAATTTTGTTGAGTCGTGGTGTAGCTTACTTGACAGAGAACTTATATGCACAGTGGCTGAAGTACTTCTCTCCGGGTCGCAGAGTTGCGCTGGGCCATTCGGGATGGTTGGGGGTGTCGGGGTACTTCTGGCTCTCGAGGCAAACGCTGACGTGCTTGGGGTACTTGATGCCATGCTTGCGCTCGATGTCGGCATCGCGTCCCACGCCCTGGAAGTTGCCGGTATAGACCTGGATGCCTGGCTCGTTGGTATAGACCTCAAGGAAGATGCCTGTCTCGGGGCTGTAGAGCGATGCACACACCTGAGTATCGTCGCCCCGACCATCAGTGTAGGTGTTGAGGCAGAAGTTGTGGTCCACGCCGGTGGCATTGGCGATCTGTGTGAAGGTGGTGTCGTCAACGACCTCTGCCAGCACCTTCGGTGTGCGGAAGTCAAAAGGAGTGCCATCGACGGGTAACACTTCGCCCGTGGGGATGTAGTTGGCATCAGACGGCGTGTATGAGTCTGCGTTGACGTAGAGCTGCATGTTTGTGCCAACGCGGCTTGGATCGCCGTTGAGGTTGAAGTAGCAGTGATTGGTCTGGTTGATGACGGTTGGCTTTGTAGTCGTTGCCTCCCAAGTTATGTCGAGTGTATTTTCGTCGGTGAGTGTGTAGGTGGTTACCGCCGTGACTTCGCCGGGGAAGCCATTGTCGCCGTCGGGGCTGACGATGGTGAGCTTCAGTGTCGTGCTGTCGGTCTGTTGGGCGTCATACACCTGATATTGCCATCCTGTGGGTCCGCCGTGCAGGCAGTTGTCGCCATCGTTGGGCACGAGTTCGAAGTGCTGTCCGTCGATGTCGAATGAGTGCTTGCTGATGCGGTTGGCATAGCGTCCGATGCTGGAGCCGTAGTCGCTTGGCGAGTTCTTGGCGTCTGCATACTGAGCTACGTTGTCGTAACCGAGCACGACATCCTTGAAGTTGCCGTCGCGGTCGGGCACCATAATGCTCACCACGCGTCCGCCGAAGTTGGTGATGCACACCTCCATGCCGCTGGCATTCTTGAGGGTGTAGAGGGCTGTTGCTTTGCCGTTGATGGTGTCGGCAAACTGTTCGGGATTGAGGCCAGATGCGGTGAGGGCAGGTGCCTCGGGAGCCTTGGGCTGGGTGCATGCTGCAAAGAGAGCTGCTGTTGCAGCCGTTGCAAGTCCGTTTAATAGTTTGTTCATAAGATAATTATGAGTTGATAAGATTTAGTTGTCAGTTGTCTTTTTGGTCGTTTCGTGCATATAATGCTTTAAAAGAGCCCTCAAAGATAAGTCGAATTTCTCATACATGGTGTATTGACGACACTTTATTTTAGCATTGTATGGGTGATTTTACCGTTTTTTAACTATTAAGATATGTAAACAGCCGAAAACTATCATCACGACATAAGCTGTGCAGGAAACATCGTCTTTGTCATGGCATTGGCAGACGGAGCAGCCTGCGTGCGGCGACAAAGATACGTTGCTGCATGCGAAACAGGTAAGGTTGCCCGATGAGCCAATAACCGGGACGGCGGCGACAGGATAACGGCAGTGACTTGACCGAGAATGTTGACAATATGTTGTCGAACCGTCGCTCCAGGTCATGACGGCTGTCACGTGGAATCTCGCCGAGGTGGTTAAAGTACAAGCGGTAACATGCAAGGAAGGTGTACCATCTGCTGACCTCCATCTTCTGCATCACGGTCTGTGAGGTTTGCGTGTGCAGAGTGTCGGGATGGCTCGTGAAGTAGTCATCAAGCGCCTTGCGCAGCGAGAGGTTTGCCTCCATGAAGTCGAAGCGTCTGATGCTGAAGGCATGCGTCATGGAGCTGTCGTGCTGACGATAGTAGTAAATGCCCTCACATGCCCTCACCTCTCTGGCGTTAAGGTAGTGGAGTCGCGACGTGTTGTCGTCGCTGTAGAGCATGGTGCTCTCGTCGTAGGGTATGCGACGGTGCAGCTCTGTACGCACGAGGTATGTTCCATGCAGGCGCCATCCGTCAATACATAGCATGAAAGCCTCACGTCCGCTGATGGCATTGCCATGAGCCAGCGTCTCGGGAAGTCCGAAGTCCTTCTCGCTGCCGTCATCGTCATTGTGCAAGATGAGCCTGAAGGCCACGGCGTCTGTCTCGGGGTGCTGCTCCATAGTGTCGTAGGCCTGCTGCAGACAGTCTGGCGAGAGCCAGTCGTCGGCATCAACCATGGTCACGTATGGTGCCTGCACGACTTTCAGGCCACGGTTTCTTGCCACCGCCTGACCGCTGTTGACGGTGTTGTGCAGCACCTTGATGCGCCTGTCTGCCGCTGCGCGACGAGTCAGCAGGGCCGGCGTGTCGTCGGTAGAGCTGTCGTCGATGCATATTATCTCGATGTCGGAGAGCGTCTGCCCCAACAGTGAGTCGAGACACTTCGGCAGTGTTGCTGCCGCATTGTAGGCAGCCACGAGAACGGCAACTTTAGGCATGTGTGTCACGGATCGGTATGTTCAGTTTGCGCGCTATGCGCTGTATGGCAGCAGAATCCTTACCGAGGCTTTTCACGGCAAATGCCGCTGACACGGCCAGCACGACAAATCCTAAGATATATCTTGGTGCCTGCGTGAGGCAGAAGCATGTTGCCACGGCAGCTGCCACGAAAAGAGTCTGTACGACAATGACCACCACGGTGTGGCGCTCGAATCTGAAGCCGTAATGCCATGCGTAGCACGAGCCTGTGAGAATTAGGTCGAAGAGCGCCGATGCCGACAGCCCAGCCCCGGCACCCACGAGCCCCATACAATAGTAGCCCCCCACCACAAGGACAAGCATGGCAATGTCAGAGAAGACCTCCATGATGAGATAGAGCGTTGAGTCGCCATGAGCAAGCGCCATGTAGCTTATTGGGATTGCGACGGCTCGCAGGAAGGAGTAGAAGACGGCGGCGAGGGTCATGCTCTCGATAATCATGAACTCGTCGGCATAGATGATGTGCAGCACGACAGGCATCATCACCGCCAATGCTATCAAGAACGGCCCTATCAGCGAGACGCAAACCTGTACCTGTTGGTTGATGCACAGGTTGCGTCGTATGAGGTCGTGGTTGACACTCGACAGGCGCGGGAAGAAGTCGGACTCGAGAGCCGTGAACACTATGCCGGCATAGCCCACCATGACGGCTGTCGCGGCACGATAGAAGCCCACCTCCTCTATAGAGCCGAACCTTAGCAGCAGTGCCGACACGGCCATGGCACATCCTGAGCCTGCCATGGCGGCAAACACGTATGGTATGCCTATGCGTATCATGCCCCATCCGTCGCGTAGTACAGATGCGGAAAACGGAGACACGCGATACGGGAACAGCGGCAGTGTGAATGCCATGTGTATTGTCAGGGTGGCAAGGGCCGTGACGTTGAGCGCCAGCAGTATGCCGTCTGTGGCGAGGAGCCAGAATATGGGTATGGTGAGACACAGCAGCGCCAGTGCCGAGAGCAACGAAATGGTTGCCACACGCTTCAGCCTGCGCGTACCCTTCAGAATGCTGATCTCTCCGCCCGTGACAATAGAGGCGACGGCCATCGGTGCCACGAGAGCAGAATGCCATGTCGTGGCTTCGCAGCCATCGAAGAACATGATGTTGAGCAACGGTGCACAAAGCACACATAGAAGACATGCCAACACCGACGTCCACAGACAGCAAGTCCTGACGACACACACGAAGTGCCGGATGGCTTCAGCATCGTCGCTCTCGAAAAGCTCGGAGATATGACGTACGGAAGAGAATGGTATGCCCAGGTTGCTGCTGCTGGTCACAAACTCATTAATGGCCAGATAGACCCCCATAAAGCCCATTCCTGCAGCTCCGAGGAGCTTCGTGGCAAGCTTGCTGCGTGCGACACTGATGAGTACATTCAACCCCTGCACGCCGCCAAAGATGCCGGTGTACTTCAGGACATGGTCTATCGTCGTTGTGCGTTTGGCAGCTGACATGTTGAGCGTGATGTGGCCTGTGAGTCAGGGCAGTGTAGGAACAGTGAAATCGTCGATGACGATGTCTGCCAGCGGCTCTACGATGCTGCGGGGATTGGTCGTGGCAAGCCCCACGACGTAGCATCCTGCTGCACGACCTGCACGCAGTCCGTTGATGCTGTCCTCGAAGACGGCACACTCGGCCGGCAGCAACCCGAAACGTTGTGCGGCGGTGATGTAGCAGTCGGGGTCGGGCTTGCTGGCAGCAAAGTCCTCGCTCGTAAGAATGTCGTCGAAGAGCATGGTGAACTCAGGATGGGCATGCATCACCTGTTGCATCTTAGGACGGTTGCTGCTGGTCACGATGGCCGTGGCAATGCCCCTGGCATGCAACGACTCGACATACGCGCGCGAACCTTTAATATATATATAAGACATTTGCTGTTCAAAGGCATTGAGACGGCGGGTAATCTCCTCTTGGACCATATCATTGCCGTCGAACCACTGAGAGAATATCTGCGTCAGCGTCTGCCCTTTTATGCGATTCGCAAAGCCTTCAACGTCGGGACGGTAGTCATTGCCCATCCTCCCCCAGAAGTCAGAGTACTGGCTTTCGGTGTCCAAAATGACTCCGTCAAGGTCGAAAAGTGCGGCTTTTATGCTTTTATTCATGTTTTTTGATACATTTTGGGCGCAAAGATAGTTAATATTTATGATTTATGAGTAACTTTGCGGCCGATTTTCCCAACAAACTCAAAAAAATGGCTGGTTACATAGTAGAAGACACCCGCAAGGTGACCACGCACCGTCTCGTGGAAATGAAGCGCAATGGCAAGAAGATTGCCATGCTCACAAGTTATGACTATTCCATGGCTCAGCTGGTGGATGCCGCCGGAGTCGATATCATCCTCGTAGGAGATTCAGCATCGAACATGATGGCAGGCAACGTCACCACGCTCCCCATCACCATAGATCAGATGATTTACCACGCACGGAGCGTGGTACGCGGCACACAACGTGCTCTCGTGGTGTGCGACATGCCGTTCGGCACATATCAGGTTGACCCCCAGGACGCTGCCCGCAATGCCGTGCGTATTATGCAGGAGACAGGATGCGATGCCCTGAAACTGGAAGGCGGCATAGAAATCCTGCCCGCCGTGAAGCTCATCCTCGATGCCGGCATCCCCGTGTGTGGACACCTGGGCCTCACCCCACAGAGCATCAACAAGTTCGGCACATACGCCGTGCGTGCCAAGGACGAGCAGGAGGCCGAGAAGCTCCGCACCGATGCTCTCGCCCTGGCCGAGGCAGGATGCTTTGCCATCGTGTTAGAGAAGATACCGGCAGCCCTGGCTACTGAGGTGACGAAGAGCGTCAACATCCCCACCATAAGCATCGGAGCCGGAGGAGGCTGCGACGGTCAGGTGCTTGTCGTTCACGACATGCTCGGCATGAACAAAGGCTTCTCGCCGAAGTTTCTGCGCAGATATGCCGACCTCTACAGCGTCATCACCGACGCCGTCGGCAACTACGTCGCAGATGTCAAGAGCGGCGACTTCCCGAATGCCAACGAGCAATATTGATTCACCGCCTGCGCCCATGATATAACAAAAAGTGCATTTCATACTATTTTTGTTGCAAGACGCGATAGACAAAGCCTCAAGGCACTAATTAGTGCAGAAAATACACTTTTGTAGCCTTTTGACACGCATGAGAGTGTCAAAAGGCTATATTTTTTATGTTATACAACACAAATGAAGGTTTTTTTGGTTAAGAAACGTCACATGTTTAAAAAAGAAGTTATAATTTTGGCATGAAATTAGAGGCATTGATAATGCCGGCAATAAACTACTAACTGCTGTATTCACACGTGTCAACCAAAAGGAAATCAAGCAATCAACATATTAGTAACCAAATGGAAAACAGTAATCTCACGCGACGGCTTGCCAACAATGCAAGTCGTGCTTGTGCTGCCATGATGCTCCTTGCGGGTGCCGTGAGTTTCTCGTCGTGTAGCGACGACCTTCTCACCGGTACTCCAGAGTGGCTCGGAAGCAGTATCTACGAAGAGCTGCAGAGCCGAGGCAACTACTCTCAGACCTTGGCGCTGATTGACGACCCCGTGTTCCGTGACAACCCCGAGGACACGCAAACCACCTTCCACAAGCTTCTTGCCAAGACGGGCAGCATGACAATCTTTGTCGCCGACGATGCCGCTTGGCAACGCTATCTGTCAAGGCGAGGCGTCACGAGTGTGACACAACTGCCCGATGCCGAGAAGAAGAATCTTCTCAAGAGTGCCATTGTCAACAATGCATACCTCATCGAGCTGCTCAGCAACACCAGCGGCAACCCTCCGACAGAAGGAGCATGCCTGCGACGAGCCACACGTATCGATGCCTACGACTCCATCCCCTACGTAACCAAGGATGAGATGCCCGCCGTCAATCCGTATCGCATTGACAATGAAGGCAATCAGATTGACTATTGGAGCCGTGTGCGCAGCCGCGACGGCATTTACCTCTTCAAGGACAACAATGCCGCGCCGATGATGCATTTCCTCCCCGACTACATGAAGACAAACACCTTCTCGTCGGAGGACATCAGGGTGCTGACTAACGGCCAATCAGATGACGAGAAGAACACCAGCTACATTAACGGCAAGCGTGTCATTGAGAAGGACGTCACATGTCAGAACGGTTACATACACGTCCTGGAGGATGTGCCCGAGCCCCTGCTGAACATGGCAGACCTCATCAGCAAGAAGCCGCAGTTCTCAATCTTCTACGATATCCTCGACCGCTTCAGCTATCCACAGTTTCTCGTCACACAGAGCATTGACGGACAAGAGGACTCTCTCTTCGTGAAGCGATTCTTCTACTTCACATCGAGGGAAGACCAATTCTCTGCCATCCCCGAGACGAACCGCTCTGTAAGCACACTGCTGGCCTACGACCCTGGCTACAACCTCTATATGGCCAATGGTCTGAAGATGGAGGAAGACGGAGCCGCCATGTTTGTGCCCGACAACGATGCCATGCAGGCATACCTCCATGCCGAGGGTGCCGAGCTCGGACAGAAATATGGCTACGACTGGAGCCACATTCCCGACAACGTGGTGTTGCCCTTCCTCAAGAACTGCTTCCAGACCTCTATGCGTTCCACCGTGCCGAGCAAGTTCACCACCACGAAGAACACCGCCAGCGAGCCTTTGGGCATCAAGAGCGAAGACATCGACAGTGCCTTCATAGCCTGCAACGGTGTCGTCTATGAGACCAACAAGGTCTTCATCGCCCCTGAATACCAGAGCGTCTTCTACCCCGCCGTGCTGAGAGGCGACGAGGACTTGCGCACCATCTACAATGCCATCAGCGATGAGCGCTATAAGAGTAACGCTTCGCAGTGGACTCTGAATGAATTCACGGCATATCTCAACTCAATGGCATCGTCCTACTCATTCCTGATTCCCGACGACCATGCCTTCGAAGTCACTTACTTCGACCCATATACTTTCTCCACGGCCTACAAGGGCGACCCCGTGGCCATCAAGTTCTACTACAAGGCGGGTGTCGAGTTACCGGTGAGCGTCGATTTCTTCAAGGCAGAGATTGACGAGGCAACAGGTAAGCCCGTTGCCACCGATCAAGGCACACGCATCACCGGCGTCACGGCATCGCTGCGCTTCGTCAACAACCGTATGCACGATATCGTTGACAACCTCATTATCCCTCACGGACTTCGCGGCTCACAGACCTTCCGCAAGGGTCAGGAGATATACCTTACCAAGGGCTACAGCCCCGTCAAGGTGCAGTGGACGGGAGACGTCGTCAGCGGTGTGGCTGGCTCATATCAGATGGAGCACGACGAGTACATACCTGTTGACCCAGAACAGATTTTCGACAAGACCGAGGCCGGCAACGGCGTGAGCTATGTCCTCAACTCCATCCCGATGACTACGTTCCGCAGCCCATACTCAGTGATCACAGACACCATCAGCCATCCCGACTTCCTCGAGTTCGCACGACTCTTCGGAGGATGCTCGTTCCTTGGTTCTACTGTCTCCGGCAAACGCACTACGATGGATCAGGCCATCGACTTCCTCGGCAACTACCACTACACCATCTATGTCCCCGACAACGCCAGCATCAAGCAACTCATAGATTCCGGCAAACTACCGACATGGAAAACCGTCGATGCATGGGATGAACTCAAGAACAGCCTCGACAGCCTGCGTCAGCAGCCGGAGCTGAACATCTCCGACGACCTCTACGAGGAGATCTATTCGGCCATCGGCTCCATAGACAGCAAGGACTCCACCTGCTTGCTCAAGCAGATCAATGATGTCATCAACAACTTCGTGCGCTATCACATCCAGGACGGCTCCGTATATATCGGCGGCGCCGACTCAACGGGCGTTTATGAGACATCAGCCATGGACGAGTCCATCAACCGCTACCGTCGCCTCGCCGTGGCCAACCAGGGCGGACGTATCACCGTGACCGACGGAATAGGCAACACAGCATCCGTAAGCTCCGACCCCGCACACAGCAACATCGTCTCCAGGCAGTATATCTTCGACACAGGCACTAACCTCGGCGAGATCTACACGTCATCGTATGTCGTCGTGCATCAGATTGACAAGGCTCTGCAGTTTGGCGATATAGGCTTCCTGCCTGCCGACTTCCCCGAGCCCACCCTCGAGTCGGTAATCTCTTACCTCAACAGCCACAGAAAAAGCAAGTCCAGAAGATGAAAACACTAAGATTATACATCAGCCTGTGCCTGATGCTGGCATCATCGCTGGCTATGGCACAAATCACACGCGTCAGCGGAACCGTCAGCGATGACTTCGACGTGCTCCCCGGCGCCAGTGTGGCCGAGATTGATGCGTCAAACCGTATCGTCAACGCTTCCGTAACTGACATGAACGGTAACTTCGTGTTGCCCATCAAGAGTCAGAAGAACAAAATCCGCATCAGCTTCATGGGCTTCAAGACCCAGACGCTGCCCATCAACAAGAACGTCTTCAAGGTTAAACTCGAAGAGAACGCCAAGCAGATGAAGGAAGTCAACGTCGTTGCCAAGAAGCAGATGAAGACCTCCGGACTCGCCATCCCGGAACGAGAGGTGAGCTTCTCGGCCCAAGGCATCTCCGCCAAGGAGTTCGAGGGTCTCGGCATCACCAGCGTCGATGAAGCCCTTCAGGGACGTATCGCAGGTCTCGACATCGTGGCCAATTCGGGTGACCTCGGCTCCGGCACCAGCATGCGACTCCGTGGTGCCTCCACCGTCTCCACCCTCACCAGCAATGAGCCGCTCATCGTCGTCAACGGTAACGTGTGGCAGGTGAGTTCAGAGGACATGGCCGACTTCGACGTCTCGACGGCCAACGACGAGAAGTTCGCACAGCTGCTCAACGTCAACACCGAGGACATCGAGGACATCAAAGTCCTCAAGGATGCCGCAGCAACAGCCATCTGGGGTTCGCAGGGTGCCAATGGTGTCATCGAGATCACCACGAAGCGCGGTCACCGCGGTGCACCGCAGGTCAGCTACTCCGTGAAGCTCACCATGACCCACCAGCCCAAGGGCATCAAGCTGCTCAACGGCGACCAATACACCATGATGCTCAAGGAGGCTTACTTCAACCCCGAGCAGCAGACTTTCATCGGCAATGTGCAGGAGCTGAACTACAACGAGAACGACTCCGAGTACCAGATGTTCAACCGCAACACCGACTGGGTTGACCTTGTCAGCAAGAACGGTCTGCGACAGAACCACTACATCAGCGTCTCGGGCGGCGACGAGAAGACCCTCTTCCGCATCTCCGGCGGCTACGACCACGAGACGGGTACCATCATCGAGCAGAAGCTCAACCGCTTCTCGACACGTATGGCTCTCGACTACTACGTCAACGACCGCATCAAGATTGTCTCCAACTTCTCGATGACCTACACCAAGAACAACCGCAACTACGACGCCCTTCTTGGTATAGCCTACACCAAGATGCCTAACCTCTCGCCATGGCGCTACAACGCCGACGGCACACCGACGGGCGAGTACTACATCGTGCCGCGGGAGGCATTCACCAACCATGGTCAGCTCACCGACGACCAGAGAAACAACTTCAACGACCAGCGTGACATGGCCAACCCTCTGGCCAGTGCCAAGTATGCCAAGAAGACACAGACGACATACGACCTCACCCCAGAGCTTGAGCTCGAGTACAAGCTCCTCGGTCTCGACGACAACAGCACACAGCTCCGCTACAACGGACGTGTGGTGATGAACGTCTATAACGAGTACAACTCCAACAACTATCCGCGCTCGCTCGTGAGCACTAACTACTACGACACCAACCCGAGCTACAATGCCAGTTCGAAGAACCTCGCCTTCACGACGACACACACGCTGACATTCCAGCCAAAGTTCAAGAACGAGGATCACTTCCTCACAGCGCTGGCACGCTTCCAGCTCGTCTCGGGCAGCAGCAGCGGACAGAACACCAACGTGCGACGTCTGCCGACACGCCTCGAAAGCGTCACCTCCGGTGGCTTCGTCAGCAACATGGGCAGCAGCTACAATGAGTGGCGCTCGCTCTACTGGACGCTCTCGGCACACTATTCCTACAAGAGCCGCTACATCCTCGCATACTCCATGCGTGCAGATGCCACCACCAAGTTCGGCAGCAACAGCCGATGGGGCGTCTTCCCCGCTGTCTCGGCACGATGGAACGTCATCGACGAGCCTTGGATGAAGGTCGTGCGCGAGAAGGGCAAGATGTCGATGTTCTCTATCCGTCCGGGATGGGGTATGGTAGGTAACGCTCCCACACGCGACTACCTCTTCATCAACAAGTATGCCTCTGGCAGCACTTACCTCTACCAGACAGCCATGAACCCCGACGGCCTCAAGCTCACCGAGCTCAAGTGGGAGAACAAATATACTTGGAACATCGGCTTCGACCTCGGCTTCTTTGACGACCGTCTGAAGTTCGTGCTCGAGCTCTACCACCAGACCACTAAGGACATGCTTATGGCCAACGCCGCCATCCCCACATCTAACGGTTGGAGCGGACTCGCCGTGCGCAACGTCGGCGACATGGTCAACAAGGGCTGGGAGTTCCAGATCAACGGCGACCGGCTGCTGAAGAAAGGCAAGTTCTGGCTCGACTTCAACGTCAACTTCGCCAACAACAAGAATGTCATCACAAAGATGGATCCCCTCGTGCTGAAGAGCCTCAACGTAGATTGGGTGGAAGGCAACCGCAACACGCTGCAGCGTGTGCAGATTGACAACCCCTTCGGTTCCATCTACGGCTTCCGCTCACATGGTGTCTATCAGTATCAGTTTGACACCGCCGAAGAGCTGGCACGCGCCGACGCACAGAACGGCACCAACATCCTCCAGGAGAACCTCGACAAGGGCATCACCTACCCTATCGTGCGCAATGCCGAGGGCAAGTGGGTGGCCGATGCCAAGGGCGACCCCATACAGATGCGTTTCTGCTACAAGACCGAGACCAACAGCGGCTACTACTTCAAGGGCGGCGACGCCATCTATGAGGACGTTAACCACGACGGTAACATCAACCAGCTCGACATCGTCTATCTGGGTAACTCACTGCCTAAGCTCACCGGCGGCTTCGGCCTGAAGCTGCACTGGGACCGTCTGGCACTCAACGCACAGTTCAACTACCGCGTCGATTACGACATCGTCAACATGGCACGCCTCGACATGGAGTCCATGGTGACTAACAACAACCAGAGCGAAGCCGTCAACTACCGTTGGCGTAAGGAGGGCGACCTCACGACCATACCACGCGCCATGCACGGCGACGGCTCCAACTACAACACCCTCATCAGCGACCGCTTCGTGGAGGACGGCACATTCCTGCGTCTGAACTACCTGCAGCTATCATACAGCTTCGACCCCAAGCTCATCAAGAACTGGCACATGAAGACCCTCAACATCTACGCCAGCGCCAACAACCTCTTCTGCCTGACCAAGTACTCAGGTGTGGATCCCGAGATTGGCTACGGTGGCTACGGTGTTACTACCGACAACAGCAAGACACCACGTTCCAAGTCCTACACCGTGGGTCTCACCATCGGATTCTAAACTCTAAACGACAACAGATATGACACACATATTTTCATCATTAAGGAACATTGCTCTCGCAGCGGCTGCGGCTCTCACTCTTGCCGGCTGCAGTGACTTCCTCGAGATAAAGCCTCGCGACCAGGTCACAGAGGACAATTTCTGGAACGAGAAGACCGATATCGACCAGATGGTGGCAGGATGCTATAACGCCATGCAGAGCGAAGGGTTCATCAACAACTGCATTGTGTGGGGTGAGTCACGTAGCGACAATCTCTATCCTACCGACAACCTCGACAGCAAGGAGTATAACCTCTACCAGATCATGCGCGAGAACCTCCTGCCCTCAAACCCCTACACCAAGTGGATCAACTTCTATGACGTCATCAACAAGGCAAACGCCATCATAGAGATGGCCCCCTTGGTGAGCCAGCGCGACCCGGCATTCCGGCAGAGCGACGTGCAGGCCATCATTGCTGAGATGACAGCCCTGCGCTCGCTGTGCTACTTCTACCTCATCCGCACATTCGACGAGGTGCCTTTCTACCGTCAGGCCATCCAGGAAGAGCAGGATGTGCAGTACCTCCCGGCGACGCCCTTCAATCAAGTCCTCGACAACATCATTACCGACCTCGAGGCTGTGCGTGGCGATGCCATCGTGCACTACCCTGCCTACGACCAGACAGACGCCATCGGCGGACTCTACTACACCACAGCGAACCGCATCACGCGCACGGCCATCGATGCCATGCTCGCTGAGATGTACCTCTGGCAGGGCAACTACCCCAAGAGTGTTGAGGCTGCCGACCGCGTCATCGCCCAGAAGCACGCCGACTTCGAGGAGGAGTACAGCCACACCACATCGATGTCAACCTCCATACCGCAGCTCATCACCGCCCCCAACGGCACGCAGATAGAGCTCTATCAGGTCACGACGAACAATCCCAGCCTCGTGCACAACGCCATCTTCGGAATCAATGGCAACAGCTTCGAGAGCATCTTCGAGCTCGCCTTCACATATCGCGGCTCGGGCAGCTTCATCGAGAACACGGCCTTCGGTAGGCTCTATGGCGAGATGAAGGGGCGTGACAGCAACAACGGTGCCGGTTTCCTGACGCCAAACCCCGACATCATCGCCGAGATGAGTTCCAAGAGCTACAACTTCTGGCTCAACCAGTATGATGCACGTTTCTACAACAACATCGAGACCACCGAGAAGTATGCCGACGGCAAGGTGCGCAAGGGTGTGGCTTCGAGCTTCAACGTCACGTCACTCTCTGGTAACGCACTGCCGTTCGACAACACGCGCAGCTCCGTGTTCTCTATCTCATCCTACCAGAACCGCAATTTCATCTTCTACCGTCTCACCGACATCATGCTCATCAAGGCCGAGGCTCTGGTGATGCAGGCCACCGACGAGGACAGCGAGACTAATGCCGAGCTCCTGCGCAAGGCATTCGACCTCGTCTATCTCGTCAATGCCCGCTCATGCACCAACCGCACCAGCTACCTCAGTGCCACACGCCCCTACGCACGCCAGCGCAATCAGCTGCGCCAGCTCATACGCGACGAGCGCAACCGCGAGCTCATGTATGAAGGCAAGCGCTGGTTTGACCTCCTGCGCTATGCTCGCCAGGAAGGCTCACCGGCCGTCGTGCGCGCCATCGTAGGCTCAAAGGTATCGTCGGGAGCCGGCGGAGGCTCTTTCCCGAGCATGGACGCACTGTTCTGGCCCTACAACAAGGACGAGATACGCGTCAACCCCAACCTCCACCAGAAGAGCATCTATGCCAAGGACGATGAGAGCAACTACTCATCGGGCAACGAGTAAGCTCACTCAAGCAAAGCTATAGCATAAAATCGTAAACTGTCTAATTGTACAACCGATTAAGCATCATGAATACTTTCAAGAAATATATCGCCGCTGCCCTCATCGCAGTGATGGCCGTAGGGCCATTCACATCGTGTAGTGACGACATTCCGTCAGACAGCTACTACACCTTCAAGGGTGAGATGCTCAGCGACTACCTGCGCAACAGGCCGGAGTTCTCCGACTTCGCTACCATCGTTCAGCGAGCCGGCAAGATGGATCTCCTCTCCACCTATGGCCGTTACACCTGCTTCGCGCCTACCAACGATGCCGTGCAGGCCTACCTGAGCCAAAGGAACATCTCACTGAGCCAGCTCTCCGACCGTGACTGCGACACCATAGCCTCCACCGCCATCGTGGAATACATCTATGGCACCTCAGACTTCATCGGCGTCAACTTCCTCGGACGCACCAATATGCTGGGACGCAACCTCAGCGTGGAGGCTTCTCCCGTCATCGAGAACGGCGACACCATCAACACCACCTACCGCATCAACCGCACAGGACTCGTCATCATGTCCATGGCTAACGACTCCGTGGAGAACGGCATCGTACACCCCGTGTCCGAACTCGTCGTGGCATCCAACCTCACGCTGCCCACCGTCATGGCCGAGGATCCCAACATCAGCATCTTCAACACCTGTCTGGCTCTCACCGGTCTCGACAAGGAGATGCTGCGCATCGAAGACACCAGCTACGACCCCGAGTACTGGCGCCGCGGACCGCTGAAGGAGGGCCAGCGCTTCTCTGGAGCACAGTGGGACTATTGCCATGTGCCCGAGTCACGCCGCTACGGCTACACGGCCTTTGCCGTGCCCGACAGCATCCTCAACAACTATGCCGACATCACGAGAAGTGACAAGGGTCAGAACACCTACGACAAGAACATCATGACATGGGAGGATCTCTACGACTATGCCTGCACCGTTTATCCCGAAGGAGCAGGACAGGAGTACTATGACAAGGAGCACCTCACCGATCCCCGAAACCCGCTGTATCGTCTCATTGGCTACCACCTGCTCAACCGCAAGGGTCTCTATGACAAGCTCTACACTTACGTGTCGATCTACACCGGCGACATCTACCCCACGGAATGGTACACCACGATGGCTCCTCTCTCCACCATAAAGGTCGAGATGGTCAACGGTAAGTACGCCTCGTCGAACACCTTCACTGGCTCTGCAGAGATTGGTAACATGTATCTCAACCGACATTACGATCCCAACAACCCCTCCACCGAGCAGCGCGGAGCCATCGTGAACCCGAAGGTTGCCGACGGACTGACACAGCTGGCAGTGAACGGCGTCTATTACTACATAGACCGCCTCGTAAACTTCGGCGAGCAGACGCAGCAGACGGTGTTCAACACACGCATGCGTATGGACCTCTACACCTTCTGGCCCGAGATGATGAACAACGACCTCCGCTCCGAGGACTGCTCCGACAACGGTGCCGACATCGGCGACAAGGACTCACGTTCGCCATGCTATGTGTTCCCCAACAACTACTTCGATGAGATCAGCCTCGACGATGGCGAGTTCCTCTATCAGAACGTGCGTTGCACATACTGGAGCTACGAGGGCGACGAGTTCAACCTCCGTTCTAACACCAACAGCTTCGACATGACCTTCAACCTGCCCACCGTGCCCGACGGCGACTACCAGATACGCCTCGGCTTCGCTCCTATGGACCCGCGTGCCGTGGCTCAGATTTATCTCGACGGCATGCCTCAGGGCATACCTCTCGACATGCGCTCGGAGGGTACCGGCCTGCGCGACCGTATCGGCTGGATAGACTTCGGCAGCAGTGACAGATGGCGCAACAACAGCGAGGAGTGGATTCAGAACAAGAAAGACCTCCACAACCAGGGATGGTACCACGGCCCCGGCGGCGTGCGTCAGGGCACATACACCAAGGCCTGGGATGTCAGCCTCTCATGCGGAAGCTTCGTCGGCAACGACTGCCACACCATGCGACGCGTCATCTATCAGGGGCACCTCTCTGACACACAAGTGCACACCATGCGCATCAAGAGCGTCTATGCTGCAGGTACTGCCCACCTTATGATTGACTATCTCGAGATCGTGCCCAAGAGCATATATGGCGTCGATGGCGACGGCCGTGGCGAAGACGACCTCTAAACGTTAAACCATAAACAACAACTCCAATATGAATCTCAACATAAAACAAATGGCCACACTACTCCTCGGAGCCACGGCGCTGAACATAGCGTCGTGCTCCGACGAGTGGAACAGCCACTACGACAGCGAAAGCGGGCAGCTCGTCTCAGGCGCCCCGTCGCTCATGGAGCATATCAACGCCGACCCAGAGCTTGCCAACTTCGGGCGTGTGCTCAAACACGTCGGCTACGACCGCGTGCTCGAATCGCCGCAGGCTCTCACGGTGTGGGCACCCGTCATCACAGCCGAGCAAGCCGACAGCGTTATCTATCTTTATGACCTCCAGAAGAATGTGCTCGGACGGCGCGACCAGGACAACACTGCCATCACACAGTTCGTGCAGAACCACATCGCACTCTTCAACCGCTCCGTGCCGTCAGAATACAACGACAGCATACGCCTGCTCAACGGCAAGTACAAGGTGCTCACCGGCAACACCATCGGCGACGTCACGTTCCAGAAGAAGAACGTCCTGGCCAGCAACGGCATACTCTACAAACTGCCCTACGCACAGACCTTCTATCCCAACGTCCGCGAGGGACTCTCCATCCTCTTCGGCCTCGACAGCGTGGCAGCGTTCTACGACTCCTTCGACCGCTATGAACTCAACGAGAGCCAATCCGTGCAGATGGGCATCGTGGATGGCAAGGTCGTCTATGCCGACTCTGTCTTCGACCTCAGCAACCGTCTCTACAGCATCGGCTATGTGGCACGCGAAGACTCCAACTACCTCTTCCTCGCACCTACCAACGAGGTATGGCGTCGTGAGTACGAGCAGAACCTGCCTCTCTTCAACTACGTCAACAGCCTTGCCAACCGCGACTCCGTGCAGCGCGTCAATGCCCAGTATGCCATCGTTCGTGGACGCATCTTCAACATCAACCAGCAGAAGAACGACTACAACGACTCCATCTTCAACACCACATACATCCGCATGACGGGCTACTACGGACTCAACGTCTATCAGACCCCCAAGGAGGCAGGAGGCATACTCCACGGCCTCACGCCATGGCAGTGCTCTAACGGCATCATCTACCGCGATACCGAGGGACGCATAGACCCCGCCACGACATTCCAGCAGGTGCGCTACATCTCTGCATCGTCTCACCAGCACCGTATGCCGCAGGCACGCGTGGGCGAGGAGCCACGGCCCCTCGGCACCATGATCACCCGCAGCATACCCGACAGCATCCATTTCGACGTCGAGCTCAAGGACAAGAACTTCATCGAGGTAGAGCCCATCAATTACGGTTCCAGCCTTCAGGGCGGCAACCGCAACAGCACCATCTACTTCTATCTCCCCAACACGTTCTCCAACGTCTTCTACAACGTCTATGTCGTGATGGTGCCGGCCTATGCCTCCGGAACAGTGTCACGCGATGATGCGTCAAACGTGCCCACGCGATTCAAGGTCTATCATCAGCAGCGTCGTGCCACGCCACGCACATCAAGCACCAGCACCAGCCCCAACGAAGACCTGGAGTTCGACTACCCCAACGACGAGTCCGACGGCAGCACACCGCTCACGGCACCTGCCGACGAGCCCCACGGCAGCGGACGCTACTTCGAGACGTCAGGCAACGACGTCGATGTCATTTGCATAGCACGCGGACTGCAGTCCAGACTCTCATGCTACAATGCCATCGGAACGGTCGATCCCATACACCGATTCCGCATCACGACAGATGTGCGTCCGTCGGCCATCACCAACGGCTCGATGACCACCAAGCTCCGCATCAACAGAATCATCTACATCCCATTCGAGACCAAGGAAGAGGCAGAAGCCTACCAGCTCGATTTGTCTAACCTCAAAGAATTCAGAGAATGAAAAGACTAGGCTTATATTGTCTCTCCCTGTTCCTCGTCGTGCCTGGAACCGCATGGGCTCAGGATGCGGAGCAAGAAGACACCGACACCATGGCCGTGCGCATACGCCGTGCCGTGAAGACAGAGGCTACACGCCAGATCACAGGACGTGTGGTTTGCCAGCAAGGCCATGCACCTCTCGCCGGCGTTCTCGTGCAGTCTGTTGCAGGAGAAGGCTACTCGGCACTTACCGACGAGGATGGCACATTCACACTCAATGTCCCCACCTACGCCAGTGCCATCGACGTGACACTGCCGGGCTACAACCGCATACGTGTGGGTCTCAATGCCAGCGGACAGCTGCGTGACATCGTCATGCAGAGCGATGCTGCTCGAGCTCTCTACCACGATGACGATAATATCTTCGGCAACGGGCGCGCCAGCAACTTCGACTTCTCCAACGCTGTCAACATCTCGTCAGAGATAGGACAGCAGCTCGGAGCCGAGGTGCGCACCATTCAGCGCAGCGGCATCACCGGCATTGGCTCATACATGCAGGTCGGCGGCGTCAACAGCTATATGGTCAACGCACAGCCGCTCGTCGTCATCGACGGAGTCATCACAGAGATGCAGTATTCTCGCGAGATGATTCACTCTGGCTTCTACAACGATATCCTCTCTAACTTCAACGTCAACGACATCGAGTCTGTCGAGGTGATGAAGAACGGGACGGCCATCTACGGTGCCAAGGGTGCCAACGGCGTCATCCTCATCAAGACCAAGCGCAACCGCTCCCTGGCAACACGCATCGATGCCTACGCTACAGGCGGCATCATGCTCGTGCCCAAGCACTATGACATGATGGACGGCATGCAGTTCAAGAACTACGCCTCATCACTGCTCCAGAGCACAGGCACACGCCAGCAGACCTACAAGTTCCTCAATGCCGACCCCACCTACTACTGGTACAACAAGTACAACAACAACACCGACTGGACTCGCGACCTCTATTCTGAGGCATACGCCGGCAACTACGGACTCAGCGTGCAGGGTGGTGGCGACATTGCCAACTACATGCTCACGCTCGGCTACAGCCATGCCAATGAGACGCTCAAGAACAACACCTACAGCCGTCTGAACGTGCGCTTCAACACCGACATCAAGATTACCAACTGGATTGACGTGCGCTTCGACGCCTCATTTGCCAACACCACGCGCAACCTCTTCGACACCGGCGCTCCCAGCGACTACGACAACTCCACGGTGACATCCGTCAACTTCCTCTCCTACGCCAAGTCGCCGATGCTGAGCCCATACAGCTTCGTGGCAAGCGGTGCACAGGGGTCTATCAACACGACCCACCTCGACATCGAAGACGAGGACTACCTCGCCGAGATCAACGAGCTGCGCAACGCCAACTACGAGCTTGCCAACCCCATGGCTATCACCGACTATGGTAAGGCTCAGAACAAGAACTACTTCGACAACTCCTACCTCAACATCTCCATCACCCCGGCCTGGCACCCCAACAAGCACCTCAAGTTCAGCTCGCTATTCAGCTACTCGCTCGTCAACACCAACGAGAAGCACTACGTGCCTATGAACGGCGTGCCGTCGTTCTACGTGCAGGCTTTCCACCAGCGCATGGACAATATGATAGGCTCGCTCTACAGCAAGCAGAACAGCGTACTCTCTGACACCAAGGTGGAGTGGAAGAACCGCTACGGAGCTCACGACATCAGCCTGCTCGGCGGCTTCCGCTTCCTCTCCGAGACATATAGCGTCACACGCCAGACGGGCTACAACACCGGCAACGACAAGACCCCGCTCATCTCCAACACCAAGCAGCAGCTCATCGACGGCTCCGAGGAGCCATGGGGCACCATGACATGGTATGGCCAGGCACGCTACAACTATGCCAACCGCTACTATGTGCAGGGCGACTTCGCACTCGAGACGAACTCGCAGTTCGGCAAGGATGCCAGCGGACTGAAGCTCGCAGGTGTCGTCTGGGGCGCCTTCCCCAGCATCCAGGCCGGATGGATCGTCAGCAATGAGAAGTGGTTCAACGTCTGCGGCATCGACTACCTCAAGCTGCAGACAGGCTACGGCCTCTCCGGCAACGACAACCTGCCCTTCGACGCCGCCCACAGCTACTTCAAGAGCCGCCTCTTCCTCGGCCAGATACCTGGCCTCTCGTTCGAGAACATCGGTAACTCCAAGCTGAAATGGGAGACAACACGACGCTTCAACGTAGGCATCGAGGGACGCTTCCTCAACAACCGCCTCGCCTTCACCTTCAACTACTTCACGTCGAAGACCGACGACCTGCTGACACTGCGCAGCATGTCATTCCTCAGCGGCATACAGCAGAGCTGGAGCAACGGCGGAAGTCTCAAGAACCAAGGCTTCGATGCCAGCATCACCGGACACATCATCTCCACCAATACATGGAACTGGAGCGTAGGCGCCAGCGTAGGCCACTATGCCAACAAGCTCACCGCACTGCCCGATAATGCCACCTACGAAGACCACTCTGTGCTCGGCGGAACCGTCCGCAGCGAAGTGGGACGCCCCATCAACAGTTTCTACGGCCTGAAGACTGCTGCCACGAAGAGCGGCACCATCGTCTATGCCACCTCCGAGGAGGCTGCTGCCGACGGCCACTACCGTCTTGCTGCCGACGGCGTCACCAAGACCTACTACTCGGCCGGCGATGTCAAGTACGTCGATCAGAACGGCGACGGTGAGATCAACGATGCCGACCGCACCTTCATCGGTGATGCCAACCCCGACATCTATGGCAACATCTGGACGACACTGTCATGGAAGAACATCACCCTCGACGTGAACTTCAAGTACAGCCTCGGAGGCGATGTCTATAACTATATGCGCCAGCAACTCGAGTCAGGCAGCCGCTTCATGAACCAGACGAGTGCCATGACAGGACGCTGGGCCTACGAGGGACATGTCACCGACATCCCGCGTGCAACCTACGACGACCCCATGGGCAACAGCGCATTCTCCGACCGCTGGATTGAAGATGGCTCCTACATCAAGCTCAAGGACATCACCCTGTCCTATAAGCTGCCCATCAACAACACGTACATCCAGGGCATCACCGTTTGGGCCAAGGCCACCAACGTGCTCACGCTATCCAAGTACCTCGGCACCGACCCGGAGTTCACCATGAACAATAGCGTCCTCTACCAGGGCATCGACCGCGGCTTCCTTCCCGCAAGCCGCACGTTCAACCTCGGTGTGAAGATCAACCTCTAAAAGCCAAAACTCACAACGAATATGAAAACACTGAAATATCTCATAGCATTAGGCTGTGTTGGTTGCTCGCTCACAGCAACCCTCTCATCCTGCGACGACATGCTCGACATGGGCAACGGCGATGTCATCTATGCTGACGATAACCACCTCACGCAAGCATCAGACACCGTCAACTCATTCGTGGGCATCCTGGCACAGCTGCAGAAGATCGGCGTACGCACAAACCTCTTCGGAGAGCTGCGTGCCGACCTCGTCACTGTCTCACCGACGGCCAAGATGTCGCTCAAGGAGATTGCCGACTTCTCCGTCACCGACGACAACGAGTACAACTCGCCACGCGACTACTACGCTGTCATCAACAACTGCAACTACTACCTCGCTAATGCCGACACAGCATTGCACGAGCAGAAGAACAACAACGGCGCACGCCAGGACTTCTACCCCTTCCGTGCCGAGTACTATGCCGTGCGTGCCATACGTGCATGGGTTTACCTACAGCTCGGACAGATTTACGGACGCGTTCCCGTCGTCACGGAACCTATGCTCAGTCTCGATGACGCCTCCGTAGAGAAAGCCACCATGATGGACCTGCCGGCCATCTGCGACTACTTCATCAACGACCTCAAGCCCTATGCCGACATGACGCGCTTCGCATACCCCTATCATGGCAATCCCGGCAACATAGGCTACAACAGCCACACGCCGTCACGACTCAGCGTCTTCCCTGTCGCCCTCGTGCTCGGAGACCTTTACCTCTGGGCGGCAAGCATCAACCAGAATCCTATGCTCGCACGCGAGGCTGCCAAGTGCTACTTCGACTACATCGACTGGGTGCCTACTGATGCCGGCTACAAGGTGCGCAACACTACCGGTCTGCGCAATAACGAGTGGGACGAACGCTGCTTCTCGACAGGCTCATTCCAGAGCTTTAGGACGTCATCTGACTTCACGACCGTGCGCTTTGGCACAAGCAACAGCGAGTGCATCACTGTCATTGCCATGGACTCTTCCAGCGCAGAAGGACATTTCAACGAGCTGCGCAAGCTCTACAGCTACGACTACGAGGCCTCAGAACCCGGACCGGCCGTCATCGTGCCATCGGATGCTTGCTACAAATATTCCGACAGCCAGATATACCTCGGACGCTACCAGGACGGCACAGGCAGCTACTCCTATCAGACCGTTGACCCATCGATGCTCGAAGAGATTATGCTGCAGCGTCACTACCAGGGCGACCTCCGCCTGCCGCTGAATTTCAGCCGCTACACCAACAACCGTGGCGTGGAACTGCTCACCAACTACAAGATCTCTGACGCACAGGACATCATCATCTATCGCACAGGGCAGGTCTATCTGCGACTCGCTGAGGCTCTCAACTATGCAGGGTTCCCGAAGTTCGCTCTCGCCATACTCACCACGGGACTCGACAACACCATCATCGAGCACGACATCCTCTCGCAGGTCAACTCTCCTGCAGACTCGGCATTCATCAACTACTTCGACTTCAATACCAACTACTACCAAACGCGTATCGCCAACTTCACCACCAATGGCTACACCTTGCGCAATGCCGACAATGTCAACCAGGGCGGACTGCATGAGCGTGGCAGCGGGTGGACGGCATTCAACAACCCCTACTACTACCCCGCCGAGACCGACCTGCCCACCAACTTCGAAGGCTATCCCGTGATGCCGCCGTCCTTCGTCGCCGTGCGTGCTCAAAAGGATTCGCTGCTCATGGATTCGCTCTACAAGTACAACTCTGTGCTCATCAACGAATATGCCATACCGGCAGGTTACATCCCACCGGCCTCTGCTGACGACTACGCCACCACAAAGTTATGGAACGATGCCAGCAAGGCATATATCGACACCCTGCAGGCCTTCGCCAACAGGCTCAGTGTGCAATATACCATCGACGTGCGCAACTGGTACCGCGACTACGGTGTGCCACAAGTCAAGCCCAGACAGATAGAGGTCGTTGACAGCCTTATCGACATCGAGCAGGCGCTCGAGACATGCTTCGAGGGGCAGCGCTTCGGCGACCTCATGCGTGCCGCCTACCGTCGTGGCGACAACACATACCTGGCCGACCGTGTCGGAAAACGCAACCCGGCGCTCAAGGCAGCACTCCTCGACCGCAACCGCTGGTTCATCTCATGGAAAGGACAGATTGGCATGTAACCCTTCACACACATACATCATCAGCAAAGCCCTGCCGGAACATAGCAGTCCGGCAGGGCTTTTCGTATGTCATCGTCAAAGCCCGACTCCGAATATGTCAAGAAAGACGGCCGTCAGACAAGAAAAGGTATGCACGATGCACTCCAAACGAGACTTTTTCTTTATCTTTGCCCACATCACTTGTTAACACAAACATCTATCACCGACATGATACGCATTGCCGTCCAGTCTAAAGGTCGTCTCAACGAAGACACCATAACCCTGCTCGCCGAGGCAGGCATTAAGATACCATCGAGCAAGCGCACGTTGCTCGTGCAGTCGCCAAACTTCCCCGTCGAGGTGCTCTACCTCCGCGATGACGACATTCCTCAGTCCGTTGCCAATGGCGTTGCCGACCTCGGCATCGTCGGCGAGAACGAGTTCGTAGAGCGTGCCGAGAATGCCGACATCGTGCGCCGACTCGGATTCAGCCGCTGCCGGCTCTCCCTGGCTATTCCTAAGGCCATCGACTACCCCGGAGTGCAGTGGTTCCAAGGCCGGAAGATTGCAACAAGCTACCCTGGCATACTCAACACCTACCTCCGGCAGCAAGGAGTCGCTGCCGACGTGCACGTCATCACAGGCTCCGTAGAGATAAGTCCCGGGATAGGACTCGCAGATGCCATCTTCGACATCGTGAGCAGCGGCTCGACACTCGTCAGCAACAACCTCCGCGAGGTGGAGGTGGTGATGCATAGCGAGGCCGTGCTCATTGCCAACAAGCAACTCTCCGACGAGAAACGTGCCATCCTCGACGACCTCCTGTTCCGCATCGAGGCCGTGAAGGCTGCCGAGGACAAGAAGTACGTCCTCATGAACGTACCCACCGAACGTCTCGACGACATCATCAGCGTGCTGCCGGGAGCCAAGAGCCCCACCGTGATGCCACTGGCCACACCGGGATGGAACAGTGTACACACCGTCATCGACGAGAAACGTTTCTGGGAAGTCATCTCCCAGCTCAAGGCCTTCGGCGCTCAGGGCATTCTCGTCATTCCCATCGAGAAGATGATACTATAGGTGTGTGCTATTAATTACTATAGTCTCCCCATAACATTACAAGTCCAATGAATATCTACCGTTACCCCACCAAGACGGAAATCACAGATATCGTCACACGCCCTACCAAGGACGCTGCCGACCTCACCGCCACCGTGGCCGCCGTATTGGCCGATGTCAAGGCGCGGGGCGATGCCGCTGTCATCGACTACGAGCAGCGCTTCGACCACGTGCAGCTTGACGCTGTCACCGTGAGCACCTACGAGTTCGAGGCCGCAGAGGCACTCGTAAGTCCCGACCTTCGCAAGGCTCTCGTCATGGCACACGCCAACATAGCACGCTTCCACGAAGCTCAGCGACATGATCCCATAGAGGTCGAGACATGCGCAGGTGTAAGCTGCTGGCAGAAGAGTATCGCCATCGAACGCGTGGGACTTTACGTACCCGGCGGCACGGCACCGCTCTTCTCCACGGTGCTCATGCTGGCAACGCCGGCACGCATAGCAGGATGCCGGGAGGTGGTGCTGTGCACGCCGCCTCAGCGCGACGGCAGTGTACATCCGGCAATCCTCGTCGCAGCACGCATCGCAGGGGTGTCGCAAGTCTTCAAGGCAGGTGGCGTGCAGGCCATCGCCGCCATGGCCTACGGCACAGACTCCGTGCCGAAGGTCTCCAAAATATTCGGCCCCGGCAACCAGTTCGTGCAGTGTGCCAAACAGCTCGTGGCGCTTGCCGATGTCGCCATCGATATGCCGGCAGGCCCCAGCGAAGTGGCCGTCATCGCCGATGCCACGGCAAATGCCGCCTTCGTGGCTGCCGACCTGCTGTCACAGGCAGAGCACGGAGCCGATTCGCAGGTGCTGCTCCTCACCGACTCCGACCGACTCCTCGCCGACGTGCAGGCAGAGGTGGAGAGACAGCTCGCACAGCTGCCGCGACGCGACATTGCCGCCGAGGCATTGAGCCACAGCCGTCTCGTGCTCGTGGCAGATATCGACGAGGCAATGCGCATAAGCAACATCTATGCCCCTGAACACCTCATCCTCGAGACTACCAATGCCGATACGCTCGCCGCACAGGTCGTCAATGCCGGCAGTGTCTTCATAGGACATCTCACACCAGAGAGTGCCGGCGACTATGCTTCCGGCACCAATCACACCCTGCCCACCAACGGATGGGCGGCAGCATACAGCGGTGTCAACCTCGATGCCTTCTGCCGGAAAATAACATTCCAGCACATCACGCCAGAAGGCATACATTCTATAGCAAAGACCGTAGAGACCATGGCGGCAGCCGAACAGCTCGACGCACACCGCAATGCCATGGCACTGCGACGTGTCGCCACAACCTGAAATCCCCTAACCAACATTCACAGCCATGTTCACCTTAGAGAAGCTTGTACGCAAGAACATTCTTGCCCTCACACCATATTCATGTGCTCGAGATGAGTTCAAGGGGCGCAAGGCCAGCGTGTTCATCGATGCCAATGAGAATCCGTTCGGCACACTCAACCGCTACCCCGACCCTCTCCAGGAGGAACTCAAGGCACGACTCTCTGCCATCAAGAGCGTCCCCACTGAACGTATCTTCCTCGGCAACGGCTCCGACGAGGCCATCGACCTCGTATATCGTGTCTTCTGCGAGCCACGCATTGACAACGTCGTGGCCATAGCACCGACCTACGGCATGTATGCCGTCGCCGCCGACATCAACGACGTCGAGTACCGGCCTGTGCCGCTCCACGATGACTTCTCGATAGACGCCGACGCACTGCTCAGTGCCACCGACGAGCACACGAAGGTAATATGGATCTGCTCGCCAAACAACCCGACGGGCAATGCCCTCGAACGCAGGGACATCGAGCATGTCCTCGACACGTTCCAGGGAATCGTCGTAGTGGATGAGGCCTACAGCGACTTCAACGACATGCGGCCATTCCGCCTCGACCTCGACAGGTGGCCAAACCTCATCGTCCTCAACACCTTCTCAAAGCTTTGGGCATCAGCAGCGATACGCCTCGGCATGGCCTTCGCCTCGGCAGACATCATCGCTCTCTTCAATAAGGTGAAGTACCCGTACAACGTCAACCAGCTCACACAAGAGCAGGCTCTGCGTGTACTCGATGACATGCAGCACATAAGCCTATGGAGGGCCGCCATCCTGCGCGAACGGGCACACTTGCTGCCTGCCGTGGCAGAGCTGCCGATATGCACGAACGTTTATCCCACTGACGCCAATTTCTTCCTCGCACGGATGACAGATGCCAATGCCATCTACCACTATCTCGTGGAACATGGCGTCATCGTGCGTAACCGCTCACGAATACAGCTCTGCGACAACTGTCTGCGCATCACCATCGGCTCGCAGCAGGAGAACAATGCACTGCTCAGCGCACTACGGCAGTACCGATGATGCCCCTTCACCCACACCCCGTCACTCAAAAACAGCGAAACATGCGAGCCCTATTCATCGACCGCGACGGCACCATACTGCGTGAACCCGCCGACGAGCAGATTGACTCCTTCGAGAAGTTCCACTTCATGCCAGGAGTAATCTCAGCACTGCGCTTCCTCAGACAAAACACCGACTACCGCTTCGTCATGGTGTCAAATCAGGACGGACTCGGGACGGACTCATATCCCGAGTCCACATTCTGGCCCACACACAACCTCATGCTCGAGATCCTGAAGGGCGAAGGCATCACGTTCGATGACATCCTCATCGACCGCTCATTCCCCGCCGACAACCTGCCGACACGCAAGCCTGGCACGGCAATGCTCACAGCCTACACCGACGGCTCGTGCGATATGGCCGACAGCTATGTCATCGGTGACCGCCAGAGCGATGCGCAGCTCGCACTCAACCTCGGCTGCAAAGCTCTCATACTCTCCCCCGAAGGCAGAGCTGACGCTCCCGACCCATCATTGTCTGACAGCACTGTCATCGCTGTCCCTTCATGGCAACGCGTCACAGAGGTCATCTATGCCGGCCCCCGCAGAGCCACCGTGCGACGTGCCACCAGCGAGACGGACATTGCCATCTCCATCGACCTCGACGGCACAGGGCGTGCCGACATCTCGACAGGACTCGGCTTCTTCGACCACATGCTCTGCCAGATAGCGAAGCATGGCAGCATAGACCTCAGCATCAGTGTCCGCGGCGACCTGCATGTCGATGAGCATCACACCATCGAGGACACAGCCCTCGCTCTTGGCGAAGCCCTCCTGAAAGCTCTCGGCGACAAGCGCGGCATCGAGAGGTATGGCTTCAGCACCGCCACCCTCACAGATGCCTCCGGCACCAAGTCCCTCCCTGATGCCTCCGGCACCGAGCCGATTCCGACTCGTGCCAATGTCCCCGATGCTGCCATTGTGCCTGCCGCCGCCACTGCGGCAGGCACAATGGCAGCATCCTACACCCTCCCCATGGACGACTGCCTCTGTTCCGTGGCTCTCGACTTCGGTGGACGCCCGTGGCTCGTGTGGGATGCCGAGTTCCATCGTGAGCATGTCGGAGACATGCCTACCGAGATGTTTTTGCATTTCTTCAAGAGCCTGAGCGATGCAGCACGCATGAATCTCAACATCCGCGCACAGGGGCACAACGAGCATCACAAGATAGAAGGCATCTTCAAGGCACTCGCACGTGCTATGCGCATGGCACTACGTCGTGACATCAGAAACATGCAACTCCCCTCAAGTAAGGGAGTCCTGTAATCAATCCAGGTTTCGCGGGGCTACAGCGACTCATGGTAATGCATGAGCTGGCGGGTATAACCCCGCAGGGGTGAATCATCACAGCCAGGACCGTGAACTGGTAAGGTATGAGTTGGTAGATAAAAGGCCGCAGGGGTGGCTCATTCACCGTATCAAAGTGGTGAGACACCCCTGCGGCGTTACAGCAGCTTGCTAAAGTTGAGTAATTGGCAGCACACTTCCAAAAGACAAATGGCGACACGAGAAAACCTCTGTCGCCATATTCCTTGTGGAGCATGCGACTAGCTCGGAATGAGAGACCATGAGATTTGGATATTTGTAATGATTTGGTAGTCATACCAATGCGAAGCTTATGCTCTATTGTTTACTATCAATTTTTATCGTTTAACCTCAGTTTCTTGGAACCTTTTGGCTATCTCAAATAAAGGATGTACCTTTGTACCGAATTAGTCGGAACCTAAATGGAACCTGCTTATTTCGAGTGTAAATTTAGAGACAATGTTCGCAAAAAAAACAGATGAACATCTGACCATTCCACTGACAGAGGAAGCCCTTCGTATTCTTGATAAGTATAAGAACAAAGCAACTAAAGACGGTCATGTTTTTGATGTTATTAGTGCTCAGAAACTTAATGATGCCGTCAAAGAAGCTGCTAAAGCTGCTGGGTTAAACAGGATAATTACCGAAGTGTATTACATCGGAACAGAGCGTAAGGAGGTTGCAAATGAGTTCTGTAACATCATATCCAATCACGACGCACGTAGGACGTTTGTTTCGTGCTCTCTTTCGATGGGTATTCCGCCTGAAACTGTTATGAAGTGCACTGGCCATAAGAACTATGAGACCATGAAGCCTTATATAGAAACGGCGACAGAGACTGTCATCCTTGAAATGGAGAAATGGAATAAGAACCTGTATCGTAGCAAAATCATAAACTTACTGGATGACGTAGATGAAGAATTCATGAAGGATCTACTCTCAGACTTACAAATAAGGTTGGCAAAAGTCAATTAGTTTATATTACTGTCCGCTAAACATTGAGTCATCCGACAATCGAGTAGGAGGTGAACACTAATCAGAGGTGTTCACCTCTTTTCGTGTTCA
>CAMVIB010000024.1 GCA_947167455.1 uncultured Prevotellaceae bacterium
GCAAGGGCGATACCGTTCAGCCCTTCTCCGAGAACGACAAGAACCGTGTGACCATCGCTATCGCTAAGGAATAACGGCACAGTTGTTATCCCAGATAGCAACAAAGAATTAATCCAGACAGGGGCCTGGGGCTATGGCCTCAGGCCTCTGCACTTATTAATAACAAGGTAAAGAGTAACGACTAATGAAAAGAATTTATACATACGTTGCCTCATTCGCTCTTGCTTTCGGCCTCACCGCCGGAATCTATGCCGCGACAGGTGGTGCCTTTGCCATGAGTGACACTCAGACCGAGGTCGCTGACGGCGATGATAACACTGGTGGTGGCAGTGGTGGCAACACAGGTGGTGATAATACTGGTGGCGACACTGGCGGCGGCAACACTGGCGGCAACACTGGCGGCGGCAACACTGGCGGCAACACTGGCGGCGGCAACACTGGCGGTGACACTGGCGGCGGCAACACTGGCGGCAACACTGGCGGCGACACTGGCGGCGGCAACACTGGCGGCGACACAGGCGGTGGCAACACAGGCGGCGACACTGGCGGTGGTAACACCGGTGGCGACACTGGTGGCGAGACAGGCGGTGGTGGTGAAGTCACTCCTCCGACATATACTATTAAAGGTGTCGGCAGCCTGGTAAACCCATATACTATTGAGGATTTGAATCATATAGACATTGAGACCACCGACCTGACTCTCACCGGTGTGTGGGTGAAAGGTGTGGTATATGGCTATGTCAGCGGTGATGCATTTTCGACGACTACAATTGTTCATAGTGCCGACATGCCTGCTGATCAGCTCGTATATAACTATGTCCTCGTTGATGCCGAAAATGCCGAAGAGCCGACGTTAGCCCAGCTCGCTCCGGCGATGCTCGGTGGTGATGTCGATAACAATGAGCAGATGCGCTCACGTCTTAACCTCGGCATCAACAAGTCTTTCCTCGGTTCCACAGTCTTGCTCTGTGGCAATATCACCAAATATAAGGGTGTGAATGGCTTGATAAATACTAATTTCTATAGTGTCGATGGCACGACTGTTCTCCCGGAGACTTCTACTCCCACTCCTCCCGACCCTCCAACTCCCTCATCATATTCTCTCTGGATTGGTAAGACTCAGGTCACTACAGAGAATGCAAGCAATATAACATCAAAAGTCATTACCAAAGGTACTGTCTCCTTCGACGCATCGAGCAAGACATTAACCCTCGACGGTGTTACCTTTGCCTTCGATAATGTCGAAGACAGTGGCTTTGGCATAAACAGTGAGCTCGACGGTCTCAACATACTGATAAAGGGTAACGTCATCTTCAATGGCATGACCCTTTATGTCACTGGCAATACGACTGTAACCGGCAGTAAAGGAGCTACTCTGGCATTCAATGGCGGTCGTACCCTCCGTGCCTTCAATACGTCGCTGACCCTTAAGGACCTTACGCTTAATATCTCGCCGGGTAAGATTGGCTTGGACTGCACGGGAACGAAGCTTACCATCGACAATTCCGAAGTAACCATAACTGCTTGTACGCCTGTTATTCTGTGTGACGGTGAGCCTACTCTTAAGAATTGCCGTGTTGTCTCTTCTACCCCTGGTGGTGACGTGGCCTTCGACCCTGTCTTGAACTACTACACAGTCAAGTCTTCAGAGTCAGCGGAACCCCAGATGGTGACATCTATATATATAGGTAATCGTGCCGCACCTGTCTCGCGCAAGAGCTGTGAGCTGAAGCTCAGCACCGGCATCAGTTCATATTCCGTCTCTCCCTCACAAGTCGCTACGTTCGTTGCTCCTACAGGCAAGACAGTGTCAGGCTACGACGGTGAGATAACGTATCGCAGCAGCAACTCAAGCATCATCTCTGTCAACGAGCAGACGGGCGAGCTGACATTCAACGCCCGCGGCTCTGTGACAATCACTGTCGTTGCCTCGCAGACCGACAAATACTTTGGTGCCACGGTTTCATACACCGTGAGCTACGGCAAGGAAGATCCCGGCCTGAAGTTCGGTGCTTCAGAAGTCACTGTTCCTGTCGGTGCCTATGCCCATCAGTATGGCCTCTACCCGACGAAGAAGACCAGTGCCGACTACACCCTGTCATCCAGCAACAGCGAAGCCCTCTATATCGACGACCTCGGTGGCATCCATGTCGGCGTGGCAGGTACTACAATCCTCACCGCTACTGTTCCTGAGACGGACAGCTTCTACGGTGCCACTGTCACCTGCACGGTGCATGTCGTGGAGAGCATGTCGAGCAATTGCACCTTCGCCCACGAGACGATGACCGTGGAATGGGGTCAGGAGGCAACCTTCGTCGGACAGACGGCAGCAACAGCCTTGGGCTACAATGGCAAGATTACCTACGTGAGCAGCAACACTGACGTCGCTACCGTAGATACGAACACTGGTGCCGTGACACTTGTCAATCCTGGTACGACGAAGATTACCGCCCGCGCGTCGGGCACAGGCTCGTATGTCGCCACCAGTGCCGTTTACACCATCAACTACACCAAGGCTACTCCTACGCTCTCGTTCAGCCAGCCGATTCTCAAGGTGAAACTCTCTCAGGGCACCGCCAAGCTGCCCACGCTAATCAACCCGAGTGGTGGAGAAGTGACTTATCGTAGCGGCAACCCCAGCATTGTCAGCGTTGACCCGCAGACGGGCACACTCACGCTCCTCAAGGTCGGCACGGCTCAGGTTGCGGCCATCCTCGCCGAGTCAGAGCACTATAAGGGCGCCACTATCACCTGCGAGATTCAGGTGACGAGCGACGGCACCGAGCTGACGGTTCTCGAGGTGTTGCCGACAGCCCTGTCGTTCGAAGCCGCCGGCGGCGAGAAGCGTATCAAACTGCGTTCCGACCGTGCCTGGACAGCCAGCGCCGGCCAGTCGTGGCTCACATTGTCGTCGAACGGCGGCGACCCCACATTCGAGGCCGGTGCTACTCCCACCGACGATGACTGGACATACTTGACTGCTACCTGTACGCCGAACACAGACACGAATTCGCGTCAGACGACAATCACCATAAAGAGCGGCAGTGACATCATCAGTGTCACCGTGGTTCAGGATGGCACGGAGGATGTCGGACCGGTCATCGACACTCGCACCGCTCCTAAGTTCAGCGTCTCGCCCTCGACCATCGACCTCGTGGTGACGCGTTCCAACATCACCCTGCCGGCACTCGTCGTGAGATATAGCGGCGACGATGCCAGCCAGATCAGCTATGAGAGCTCTGATGCGAGCGTCGTGCGCGTTGACGAGGATGGCAGCATCCATGTCGTAGGCCAGGGTCAGGCCGTGCTGAAGGTCAAGGCCAGCGGCACCGAGTTCTACAAGCCTGCCGAGGCCACGGTGACTGTCAATGCCACGTTCCCCGACCCCGACCTCGTTGAGGACATCCCGGCTCTCGACGGCGACGTCACGGTGAACCTCGCTGCCCTTGCCGACAAGGACATGAGCACCGGCGGCGTTCAGGACAACATCTACTACAGCATGAACACCGACTTGAGCGTCGGCGATGGCTACAGCGCAGCCGACGGTTGCCTCATCCTCAACTCCACGATGACAGATGCTCAGATGGATGAGGTTGCCTCACAGACCTTGGCAGAGGTTGACGAGGACGGCAAGTTCCATGGCATCATCATGAAGGTGCCTGCCGGCGAGGGTAAGATCACCATCGACTGCCAGACGGGCATCCACCCGCTCATGGTCAAGTTGGGTCCCGGCGAGGCCAAGCAGAACCTGAAGTCGCCGCGCGGCGAGGTTGAGATAGCCTACAACGTCATGGCTCCTACGCTCGTGTATATCTATGCCAAACAGCTGTCGGCCAGCGGCTCGTCACTGCGCAGTGTACGTCGCGCCCCGAAGAAGAGCGACGCCACCAGCGTCCTCATCTATGGCATCAAGGTCACGGGCAACGGCAGCGCCGTGGCCGGTGTTAAGGCCGACGGCAGCGATGACGTCGAATTCTATAGCGTCGGCGGCCAGCAGGTGGCACGTAAGAACGTCCGTCATGGCGTCTTCGTGGGCACCGATGGCAGCAAAAGAGCTATAAAATAGGCAGAATCACATAATAATGATGAAAAAAGGTCGCTTCGGCGACCTTTTTTCATTTTTAATAGCTAACTTTGTCGCCAAATAGCGAAGGATATCATAAAGTGTGCTCGAAGGAGTGTGCACGCCGTGATGTTCAAGACACGACTATCGTAGATTAAAACTGTCGTAAGATATGGAAGAAAACAAGCAAGCGCAGCTTCCCGATAATGCTTTCCGTGAGTTGCGCGAAGGTGAACGTTATGAACCGCTGATGGACGGGCGCAAGAGCTATCCCGAGGTCAACGCCTGGAGCGTAGGGTGGGGCATTGTCATGGCCGTGCTCTTCAGCGCTGCCGCGGCCTACCTCGGCCTTAAGGTGGGTCAGGTCTTCGAGGCCGCCATCCCCATTGCCATCATCGCCGTGGGCGTCGGCACCGTTGCCAAGCGCAAGGGTGCCCTCGGCGAGAACGTCATCATACAGAGCATCGGAGCCTGTTCGGGGTCGGTGGTGGCGGGAGCCATCTTCACCCTGCCCGCACTATATATCCTTCAGGCCAAGTACCCCGAGGTCAGTGCCTCGTTCATGAGCATCTTCCTCAGCTCTCTGCTCGGCGGCATACTGGGCATCCTCTTCATGATACCCTTCCGCAAGTACTTTGTCAGCGACATGCATGGCAAGTACCCGTTCCCCGAGGCCACGGCCACCACGCAGGTGCTCGTCTCCGGCGAGCAGGGTGGCTCGCAGGCCAAGCCCCTGCTCATCGCGGGTCTTGTGGGCGGCCTCTATGACTTCGCCGTGGCCACCTTCGGCTGGTGGAACGAGAACTTCACGAGCCGCGTGACGGCCTTCGGTGCCGACGTTGCCGAGCGCTGGAAGCTCGTGTTCAAGGTCAACACGGGTGCTGCCGTGATGGGTCTGGGCTACATCGTGGGCCTGAAGTATGCGTTCATCATCTGTTGCGGGTCGTTCTTCGTGTGGTGGCTCCTCGTGCCGGGCATGGCATTGCTCTTCCCCGACACCGTCCTCAACCAGTGGGACCCCTCCATCACCGATGCCGTGGGTGCCATGTCGCCCGAGGCCATCTTCCGCGCCTATGCCAAGAGCATAGGCATTGGCGGCATAGCCATGGCGGGTCTGATAGGCATCTGGAAAAGCCGCGACGTCATCATAGGTGCCGTCAAGCGTATGGGCGGCGGCCAGGCATCGCAGGACTCACAAGGTTCCCATGCTGCTCATGGCTCACATGCCACAGCACAGTCTGTCCCGCTGCGCACGGCTCGCGACCTGCCCTTCAGGCTCATCGCGTGGGGCGCTGCGCTCACCATCCTCGTCACATACCTGTTCTTCTGGCTGGGCGTGATGGACGGCAACCTGCTGTTTGCCACCGTGGGCATCGTGCTCGTGGCCGGCATTGCCTTCCTGTTCACCACTGTGGCAGCCAACGCCATCGCCATCGTGGGTAGCAACCCCGTCAGCGGCATGACGCTGATGACGCTAATCCTGGCCTCTGTCGTCATGGTTGCCGTGGGGCTTACAGGCACGGGCGGCATGGTGGCCGCCCTCATCATGGGCGGTGTGGTTTGTACGGCGCTCAGCGTCGCCGGCTCGTTCATCACCGATCTGAAGATAGGCTACTGGCTCGGCACCACGCCCGCCAAGCAGGAGACATGGAAGTTCCTCGGTGTGCTCGTTTCTGCGGCCACGGTGGGCGGCGTCATGATACTGCTCAACGAGACCTATGACTTCGCCTCGGGCGAGCTTGCCGCCCCGCAGGCCAACGCCATGGCCGCCGTCATCGAACCCCTCATGAGCGGCGTCGGTGCGCCGTGGCTGCTCTACGCCATCGGCGCCGTGCTGGCACTCGTGCTCACATGGCTTGGCGTGCCGGCCCTGGCCTTCGCCCTGGGCATGTTCATCCCCCTGGAGCTGAACACCCCGCTGCTCGTCGGCGGCTTGGTCAACTGGTACGTCACGTCGCGCTCCACCAACGCTGCCGTCAACAAGGCTCGCGGCGAGCGCGGCACGCTGCTGGCCTCGGGTTTCATCGCCGGCGGGGCACTCATGGGCGTCGTCTCGGCGCTGCTTCGTTTCGTGGGCTTCAATCCCATCGACGAGGCATGGCTCGCCAACCCGCTGTCGGAGGTGTGCTCGCTCGTGGCCTACGTCATGCTCATCGCATACGTGGTCATGGCCAGCCTCAAGGCCGTGCCAAACGCTAAATAAAGCTAAAAGATAGCCCGATGAGCAACAAGCGAACGAATAATGGCGTACCTTTGCAGCAAAAGGTTACAGCAAAAGGCCGGAAGTCCACTGTCTGGCTCGAGAAGCTCGGCACATACCTGATAGATGTGTCAAAGTATCTCCTGACTGGTGTTCTGATCAGTTCTCTGATGAGTGACTACGAAAGCAGTCGTGAGACGATATATTGGTTGGGTGGGCTGGCAGCTGTCGTAACGCTTGTGGTTGGCTTGCTTCTTGTTAACAAGTACTCTAAAAAAGACAAATGATATGGGAGCATTAATGGTTTATGGAATCGTAGGTATTCCTTGTGTGCTGTTTCTTCTTTACCTGCTGACCCCATGGGGGCAGAGTTGGTATTTCGATGATAACGTATAGCCACGCATACTTAACTGTTGACGCGTGATTTCTCAATTCGAAATATATATCAATCGTGACACTAATCGAATCCATCATTGCACGTGCGCAAGCCAACCCGCAGCGCATCGTGCTGCCCGAGGCAGAAGAGGAGCGCACGCTGTGTGCCGCCGACCGGGCGCTGGCCGACAAGCTGGCCGACATCATCCTCATCGGCAACCCCGCCAAGGTGCAAGCCCTGGCCCAGAAGAACGGCCTGACACACATCGGCGAGGCCACGCTCATCGACCCCGACAACTATGAGCGCTCGGAGGAGCTGGCACAGCAGCTCTACGAGCTGCGCAAGAAGAAGGGCATGACCATCGAGCAGGCTCGCGAGCTCGTCAAGAACCCCCTTTACCTCGGCTGCATGATCATCAAGACCAATGGTGCCGACGGCCAGATCAGTGGAGCGCTCTCCACCACCGGCGAGACACTGCGCCCCGCGTTGCAGATCATCAAGTGCGCTCCCGGCATCACGTGTGTCAGCGGCGCCATGCTGCTCATCACCCAGAAGCCCGAGTATGGCGAGAACGGAGTGCTCGTCATGGGCGACGTGGCCGTCACTCCCATGCCCGATGCCGACCAGCTGGCACAGATTGCCGTGTGTACGGCTCAGACCGCCCGGAGCGTTGCCGGCTTCGCCGACCCGCGCGTGGCCATGTTGAGTTTTTCCACAAAAGGCTCGGCCAAGCACGAGGTGGTCGATAAGGTCATCGAAGCCACACGCCTGGTGCATGAGCGCCAGCCCGAGCTGAAGGTGGATGGCGAGCTGCAGGCTGATGCCGCCCTCGTGCCCGGCGTGGGCAAGAAGAAAGCCCCCGGCAGCGACATCGCCGGCCAGGCCAACGTGCTCATAGCCCCCAACCTCGAGGTGGGCAACATCGCCTACAAGCTCGTGCAGCGTCTGGGCGACGCCATCGCCATAGGCCCCATCCTCCAGGGCATAGCCCGCCCCGTCAACGACCTCAGCCGCGGTTGCAGCGTCGAGGACATTTATTACCTCATTGCCATCACCGCCTGCCAGGCCATGGATGCCAACTAAACTCTATTCAACAACATAAATGAAGATACTTGTTCTCAACTGTGGCTCCTCGTCCATCAAGTACGCCTTGTATGACATGGACGACCACAGTGTCATCACCAGCGGCGGCATCGAGAAGATTGGTCTGCCCGATTCGTTCATCAAAATCAAGGCCAAGGGCCAGAAGGTGCAGTTCGATGCCCCTGTGCCAGAGCACACCGCCGGCGTGCAGCTCATCTTCAAGGTCCTCACCGAGGGCGACCTGGCTGTGCTCAGTGACTTGCACGAAATCGACGCCGTGGGCCACCGCATGGTGCATGGCGGCGAGCGTTTCTCCGAGAGCGTGCTGCTCACGCCCGAGGTGATGGAGCAGTTTGCCGCGTGCAACGACCTTGCCCCGCTCCACAATCCTGCAAACATCAAGGGCGTTGACGCCGTCAAGGCCCTGCTGCCCGAGCTGCCGCAGGTGGGCGTGTTCGACACCGCCTTCCACCAGACCATGCCCGACTATGCCTACATGTACGCTCTCCCCTATGAGCTGTATGAGAAGTACGGCGTGCGCCGCTACGGCTTCCACGGCACCAGCCACCGCTACGTTTCGCAGCGTGTGCTCGAGTTCCTGGGCATTCCGCGCGAGGGTTCGCGCATCATCACCTGCCACATCGGCGGCGGTGCCAGCATGGCCGCCGTGAAGGATGGCCGCGTCATCGACACCACCATGGGTCTCACCCCGCTCGAGGGCCTGATGATGGGCACGCGCTCCGGCGACATCGATGCCGGTGCCGTCACCTTCCTCATGGACAAGCTCGGCCTCGACACCCACGGCATCAGCAACCTGCTCAACAAGCAGAGCGGCCTGCTCGGCGTGAGCGAGGGTCGCAGCGACTTCCGCGACATCCTGGCAGGCATAGCCGAGGGCAACGACCACGCCCGTCTGGCCAAGGAGATGTACACCTACCGCATCAAGAAATACATCGGCGCCTATGCCGCCGCCATGGGTGGCGTGGATGTCATCCTGTTCACCGCCGGCGCCGGCGAGAACCAGTGGGAGGTGCGCGAGGGTGCCACCAAGGGCCTCGAGTACCTCGGCGTGGAGGTTGACGAGCAGAAGAACCACGCCTGCCGCGCCACGGAGGCCGTCATCAGCACCGACGCCTCGCGCGTGAAGGTGTGTGTCATCCCCACTGACGAGGAGCTGATGATAGCCATGGACACGCTGGCCATCGTGGGCAAATAGCCAGCTGCTTGCAGACCGCAGGATGCGGTCTGCCACCTATAGCAATGCCCCTGCCATGTCGCACAGACGTGGCAGGGGCATTACCTTGCGTGGGCGTGGCTCACGGCTGCGTGTCGCCCTCGATGTAGTTTTCCATCCAGAAGTGTTCGCCGTCAAAGACTCCGTAGGTGAAGTGCGATATCCAATCGCCCAGAATCAGCACACGTGCCGTGCGCGAGAGCATCAGGTCCAGCTCTATGTGCCTGTGGCCGAACACGAAATAGTTCACCGTGGGGTGTGTCTGCAGGTATGCCTTGGCAAAGCGCACCAGATGCTCCTTGTCCTCTCCGAGATAGGGCGGTACCCCCTCATGTATGTGCTTGCGCTGGCTGTTGGCGGCCCATGTCAGGCCCAGTTCCAGACCCCATCGCGGGTGTATCATGGCGAAGAGACGCTGGCACACCTTGTTGTGGAACACCGAGCGCAGGAACTTGAACTTCGGGTCGTTGTCGCCGAGGCCGTCGCCGTGTGCCAGAAAGAATACCTTGTCGGCCAGCTCTATGGTCTCGGGCTCGCGATGCAACGTCACGCCGCACTCCTTGGCGAGGTAGTCGCCACACCAAAGGTCGTGGTTGCCTGTGAAGTAATGCACCTCCACACCCAGGTCGGTGAGCTCGCTGACCTTGCCGAGGAATCGTGTGAAGCCTTTGGGGACACACAGACGGTATTCGTGCCAGAAGTCAAACATGTCGCCTAACATATATACGGCTCCGGCTTTGTCCTTGATGCTGTCGAGAAAACGCACCAGACGGCGCTCCTGGGTGCGTGAGTGTGGGATGGCGCGGCATCCGAGATGTGCATCGGTGATGAAGTAGATTGGGCGCATGTGATGTGGAATGTTAAATGTAGGATGTAGGATGTAGAATGCTGTCGGGCGACTCTCTATAGGAGTCCGAGTTCCAGCTTGGCCTCTTCGCTCATCATGTCCTGCGTCCACTCGGGCTCGAACACGAGGTTGACGTTCACGGTCGTGAGGCCGTCGATGGCCTCAAGCTTCTGCCGCACGTCCTCGACGATGAAGTCGGCCATGGGGCATGACGGTGCCGTCATGGTCATATCCACGTCGAGGCGTGTGAGGTCGTCGCTGAGCTCTATGCGGTAGATGAGTCCGAGGTCATAGATGTTGACGGGTATCTCGGGGTCGAACACCGTCTTCAGGCGTTCTACGATGATGTCTTCCAGTTCTGTACGTGTCATGTATCTCTGTGATGTTGTTTGCTGATGTCTGTATTGATAGGACACACCTTAAGCCGTGAGCCTATGCCGGGCCGGCCATCCTCTTCGGCGTCATATCTTGCCGTTCTCGTGGTAGCTGTAGTAGTTGTGTGTCGTCACTATGACGTGATCCAGCAGGTTGAGGTTCATAATTCTTGCGGCGCTTGCCATGCGGTCGGTGAGGCGGTCGTCGGCCTGGCTGGGCTTGATGTTGCCCGATGGGTGGTTGTGCACGAATGCAAATGTCGTTGCCCGCCGCATGATGGCTTCGCGGAATAGCAGACGTATGTCAACATTGGTCTCTGAGATGCCACCCTTGCTGATGAGGTATGGCTTGCCTATCACGCTGTGGTCGGCACGCATGTATATGGCATAGCTCTCTTCGTGAGGCAGGTCCTGCATCGTGGGGTGCATGAGGTTGTAGATGTCTGTCCCGCTGACTATGAGGCGCTTCTGCTCGGCGGCTTCCAGGGCGCGACGTTTGCCGAGCTCGCAGGCAGCGAGGATGGTGATGGCCTTGGCAGGCCCCAGACCCTTGTAGCGCCCTGACGTGAGGTCGGCTATGCCGAGACGCCCCAGCTCCCGCAGGCTGTCGCCGCAGTCGGCCATGAGACGTTGCATAAGCTCCACGGCTGTCTCCTCGGTGTTTCCCGAGCCGATAAGTATGGCCAGCAGCTCGGCCTTGCTGAGCGCGCCGGGACCGTTGGCACTGAGCTTCTCGCGTGGGCGGTCGTCGAAGGGTAGGTCTTTGATGTTCACTTGTGTGGATTGCGGATTGTGAATGTGATGGCTGAGATGTCTCAGCCGTAGAAGGTCTGGTTGCTGCTGAAGTCAAAGCCCTCGCCCTTCTGCCGCAGCACGAGGCGTTTCCAGGCGGCAGAGAGGAACCCGCTGCCGTAGCCTGTGAGCTGTATGAACGATGCCGGCACGGAGAGCAACCCCACGTGCAGGCTGCGGTTGCGCAGGGTGGAGTCGCACGCTATGATGATGGCATATAGCAGCAGGGGCAGCAGCGCGCACACCATCAGCGCCGCTCCGCCGTAGGCCAGGATGAGACCCATGTTACACCCCTGCTGGCAACCTGCCACAAGACCTGCCACGGTGAGCACCGCGCCGGCGGCAAACACCAGCGCCAGCCCGGCAACACCTGTGGTGAACACCGCCGGCAGGGCATGCACCACTTTCAGCGTGCCGGGGTGCAGCAGGTGCAGGTTGATGCGCGCTATGCCCGAGTTCCTCACCTGACGGAAGAACTTCCTAAAGTCCGTGCGCCGCTTGTGCCACACCCAGGCTTGGGGGAAGAGGCGGCAGCGTGCGCCGCTCTCCACGATGCGGTAGCTGAAGTCGATGTCCTCGCCGAAGCGCATGGGGCGGAAGCCACCCAGCCGTCGCCACAGGTCGGCACGCACGCCCATGTTGAACGAGCGCGGGTAGAAGCGGTCGAGCTTCTGCTTGCCGCCGCGTATGCCGCCCGTGGTGAAGAACGATGTCATGGCGTAGTTGATGGCCTTTTGCGTGGGCGTGAAGTCGGGATGTGCGCGGTCGGGGCCTCCGAAGGCATCGGCGGGCGCTGCCGCCAGCTCGTCGTTGATGGCCTGAAGGTAGCCAGGGGGCAGGATGACGTCGGAGTCCAGCACGATGAGCCACTCGCCCGTGGCGCGCTCGGCGCCGTAGTTGCGTGCCGGACCCGGGCCGCCGTTGGGTTTGACGTAATACTTGATGTCAAGGTCGGCATGGCGGCGGCACACCTCCTCACACGTCACTGTCGAACCGTCCTCCACGACGATGACCTCGAACGACGGCACCCTGCCGTCGCCGTCTGTCGCAAGCACCTGTTTGCTTGCACTCGTGAGCAGCTCGTCAACCTCGTCGGGACGGTCGTAAACGGGTATTATGACAGAGTATTTTGGCATACTGTAAATGCGTTTGTGCGCATGCGCTAACCTCTCTATTTGTAGGTCGCCTGCATCCAGTTTATGATTTTCAGGAAGAAGGTGACGGCCGACACCTCGTGATTGGTGATGCCGATGTCCTTGGTGATCGTGCTGCTGTATTCATCGACGAACTCCTCCGTCTTGATGCCATTCTCTTTGAGGAACCTGCTCATGACATAGAAGTTTTCAACAGGCACCACATCGTCTTTCGTGTCGTGGAAGAGCATCACGTCGAGGTCGCTGCGCGGTGTCCATCCGCTAGTGAGGGCATCCTGGCTGAAGGCAGCCTTGAACTTCTGCGACAGCGGGCTGCTGACGTCGAGGACGGCGGCCGTGCAGAAGTCGCTCGTGCGCTTGGTCTTGATGAGTTCCTCGTCAAGGGCGATGCGCTTGTTCTGCTTGCTGAGGAACCACTTGTCGAAGTTCTTGGCCACGGGGTCCTTCAGGTAGTCGTGGATGTCGAAGCCCAGACGTAAGAAGTGGTTGTAGGCATAGAGCACGTTGCACACCGTGCTGGGCATCTCTGTCCGGCCGCTGGCGATGGCGTCGTACATCGAGTTGATGTCGTAGGGTCCGTCGCCGGCGAAGACGCGCTTCACCTTTATCTCTGGATGGCGCTCCGAGATCTCGCGCAGCACACCCATCGTGGTCTGACCTCCCTCCGAGTAGCCTGCGATGACGAAGTCATTGCCCTTCTTCACCTTCATGTTATCTATAAGCCGCTTGGCGGCGAGGTAGGCATCGAGCGAGGCGCGGCCGTTGGCACGCGAGATGCAGTAGGCCTGCGGCTCCTTCTCGGTGATGCCGAAGCCGTAGTAGTCGGGCGCCACGATGATGAAGTTGGTGAGAGCAGCCCCCGTGGGGAACTCCACGGCACCGCGCGACGGTGCCTGCGTGGTGGCATAGATGGTGAAGTGGTTGTAGAGCAAGATGCCGTTGTAGGGCTTGCCCTTTTCCATTAGCGACTTATCCACGGTGATGGTGCCGCTGAGTGTGCAGGGCTTGCCGAAGGGGTCGGTAGAGGGATAGTTGAACACGTAGTTCATCAGGTCTGGGAAGAGCAAGAGCGGTATGCTGTCGGTGATGCAGGCTCTGGGGAGGGTCGCCTTTGCCATCCAGTCCGTGATGTGGTCGTTCCTGCTGCCATCAGCCCTCGTGAGCGTTCCTCTGTGCGATGCATTGCTGAAGGCTATGCTGCCCTGCTGGCATTTCATGTCTATGGCTCCGATATCGACAAAGCTGCCGAACTTCGTCTCGCTGCGTGTGGGAGCCGTCTTGGCGGACGTGCCGACATTGTCGTCGGCGAGAGTGACATTTCCATCGGCATTCACCTGCCATGTAAAGGACGCATCCTTAGGACCGCCGTAAACCTCCAGCGGCTCGTTGATTTCGTCGTCAAACACGGCCAGCGCCACATAGCCCGTGTGGTCGGCTCTGATATCTACGGCTATCAGGGCTCGGCTGAAGGGCTTGCCGGCCTCCGTCACGTCAGAATACTCAAACTCCTCATACCACAGACCGCAGAGACAATCTTCAGGAATCTCCTGGTCGGGGGTGGTGGGGCTGTCGTCGCTCGACTTACAGGCTGTGAATATCGTTGTGCCGCAAATGGCGAGGATGGCGGCAAGCATCCATGTCATTGTCTTCATCTGTTACTTGGTCATTGTCTATATCCGTTACTTGGTCGTTGTCTATATCTGTTACTTGGTCATTGTCTATATCCGTTACTTGGTCGTTGTCTATATCCGTTACTTGGTCATTGTCTATATCCGTTACTTGGTCATTGTCTATATCCGTAACTTGGTCGTTGTCTATATCTGTAACTCGTTTCGTGTTTAGCGATGCAAATATAGGCAAAATCCTTTTAAACAGCCCTGCCGCACAAGCCAGATATGACAGATTTTACATTTTTTAAACTTATTTAGCCGTTTCCACAGGTCGAGGCCTTACTGCCCTGTTACTGTCGAAGACCGAAAACGGAACCCGCAGGGGTGGCTCTCCTTCATTACCAAGAGGCTTCATCACCATTGCCAAGGGGCTTTACCATCATTGCCAAGGGGCTTCATCATCATCGCCAAGGGGATATGCTTGTCCCACGAACGTGGGACAATTAGCCCACGAACATGGGACAATGAGCCCACGAACATGGGACAATGAGCCCACGAACGTGGGACAATAGTCCCACGTTCGTGGGCTAAACGAAACGCCTTGACGATGATTGTATATCCCCAAGGCGTTATATATGATTCTCCACGTGGAGAATAATAGGAGATACTGTCATCCTTCCGGGTACTCCTTTTAGGTCGCTACACCTTCACCAGTACAGCAGGAGGTGTTCTCTCTGCTCATGCCCTTCACAGGCACAGCATGAGGTGCTCCCCCTGCTCGTAGCCTACTGTCTGACGGGCGAATATCGCCTTGCGGTCTTGACGGTAGTATCTTTGTGGATAGTTGAAGTGTTCAGAAAGCTCCGAGCTTGGTGAGGAAGTAGGTGCGCTGCCAATCGACGATCTTACGCTGGGCTTCCTTCTCAGGATGTATGTTGAACTCGTCGAAGACCATGACGTGCTTGTCCTTGATGTCGTAGAGCGGCCATTGCTTGTCCTTGCCGTCGGGCGAGAGGTCGGCAGTGAGCGATGGGTTGCCGGTCTTGGCGAACTGCACCCACATGCGTCGCATGGTCTTGGAGAATGTCTCGTCGAAGGGTCGTCCTGTGTCGCCGTCGAGCTCGGGGTGCTTGAGCAGTGGTGCGAGTGCCATACCGTGGCCGCACTTCATCATCGGGTTGGCCGACTCGACGGTGAAATAGTAAGTGTATGCCTTGCCTCCGGCCATGGTCTGGTTCTCGGACAGGCGTATGCACGGCGCGTTGAACATGATCTGGCTGAAGAGTCGTGTATATGGCTCGTAGTCCTCGCCCTCGATGTCGTTGCAGTAGCTCTCGACGCGTGCCATCTCGTCGTGTGTGAGGGTGGCGAGTTTCCATTCCTTGCGGTCGTCGGCCCACTCGATGAATGGTTCCGGCCCTCCCATGCCCACGAGGAAGAAGTTCATCTCGTCCTTGTTGCAGCCCTGGAGGAAGGTGATGTCCTTCACGGCTCCGTGTGCGACGGCCTGCCAAGGGTCTGTCGGCAGCAGTCGTCCGTCTCTCTCGGGAGCTATGCGGAGAGGAATGGCCTCCATGGAAGCGGCGACGAGCTGCTCGGCATCGAGTTTCTGCAGGTCGGCTACGCTGTGGCAGTCGAGCGCCTCCATGAGCTCGTCGGTGCATTCGATGGCATCTTCCCTGGACCTGGAGAGACCCGGCGTTCCGCTCAGTGCTATGACCTTGTTGAAATACTGATGCGAGCCTTCGACAAGCGCCAGTTGTGTGACGCATCCCCCTCCTGCCGACTCGCCCATGATGGTCACGTTGTCGGGGTCGCCGCCGAAGGCTGCAATGTTCTCGTGTACCCACTTCAGCGCCTGCATCTGGTCGAGCAGTCCCAGGTTCTGTGCGTCGGGGTAGTCCTTGCCGTCGGGCAGGTGTTGGAGGTGTAGGAATCCCAGCACTCCGAGCCTGTATGCCACGCTTACGACGACGAGTTCGGGGTTTTCCTGTACGAAGTTGTGGAAGTCGTACATTGGATCCACTGTCCCGCCGTATGAGAATGCCCCTCCGTGGACCCACACGATGACCGGCATGGGCTGGTCGTCGGTCTTGGCGGGTTTCCACACGTTGAGGTAGAGGCAGTCCTCGCCCTGGGGGTAGAATGATGCCACTTCCACCTCGGGCTGAGGTGCCGACTTGGCATTGTAGTAGGCCTGATAGACGCGGTCGTCCGGCTCCACGTCCACGGGAGCCTTCCATCGCAGCTTGCCCACGGGCTGTCGTCCCACGTATGGTATGCCTCTGAAGGCGATGACGTCGTCGTTCAGCTTGCCGACGAATTTGCCGTTGACACACTTCACCGCCAGCAACGAGTCATAGCTGCTGCCTTGCACGTCGGCGGCGGCAGAGCTTGCGGGCGTTATCTCCTTGTTCTCGCCGTACCACGACTGTATTACCTCCTTATACTCGGCACCCTCGCCGCCTTTGGCACTTCCGCCCTTGCAGGCTGTAAGCACAGCCCCGGCAGCACAAAGCGCCAAGATAAGTACTGCTGCAGATAAGTTCTTCTTGCTCATTGTCGTTAGCTCGATATAATGGTTGTCACTCGGAGATGGCGAAGACCTTCTTACCCTCGAAGTATGTGGCTTCGGGCTTTGCCGTGTGGATTTCGGCCACGGGGCATGTGAGCACATCCTTGTTGACGAGCAGGAAGTCGGCATACTTGCCGTTGGCAATGCTGCCGCGCTCGTCCTCGATGAACATCTGGCGTGCCACGTTGATGGTCAGCGCCGTGAGAGCCTGCTCGCGGGTGAGGCATTCTTCCGTCCACCACGGCTTGCCGTTCTCGGCATGATATACGCCTGTCATGGCAATCTCCATGATGCTGAAGGGGTCGTCGGGACTGCCGCTCAGCGCGGGGAAGTCGGAGTGTGACGAGACGTTGACGCCGTTGTCGAAGTACGACTTCATGGGATAGCCCTTGTTCTTCATGCCCTCGGGCAGCACCTGCATGAGTTCGGCCTGCAGCTCGTCGGTGGCATGATGCCATAGGAGGCCTTCGCTGACGTATATGTTGTGCTGTGCCATGCGCTTATAGTCCTCGGGGTTGACTCCATAGACGTGGATGAGTGTGTTGCGCATCTCGTCCTTACCTCCGTTGACGTATGCGTTGACAACGCAGTTCACGCCCTTGTTGCCCATGACGTGTACGTGCATTGTTATGCCCTGTGCGTTGGCCCGGCGTGTGATGTCGGTGAGTTCCTGCTCCGACCAGTTGGGTATGCCCTGCTTGTCGCCGGGATAGAGCGGTTCCACGAACCCTGTGCCGCTCTCCACGGTGCCGTCCATGAACAGCTTCAGCCACTGAGGTTTGATGTGGCTCGATGCATACTGCCTCGTAGCGACCGCCTTGGCCAGTGTTGAATCGACGTCCATCCAGCTGTCCAGCTCCCATGCCGTTCCGAGCACGAAGTGCATGTCTCCGGCCTGGTCCATCTGCTGTGCGGCCTTGTAGAAGTTGTCGTTGAAGAAATATGAGCTGTAGCCGTCGAGGTACATGGTGTAGCCCTCCGATAGCAGCTGCTCCTGTATCTTGGCCATGTTGTCGCGGGCTATGTCAACGGAGAAGAGGTATTCGTTGTCGAGGAACGAACGGACGTATGTGCCAGCCTGCTCGGAGAGGAATCCGTTGGGTATGCCGTTTGCGTCGAGGCCTATCTCGCCGCCGCGCATCTCTGTCTTGAGCGCTGTACCGTCGGGCGCCAGTATGCCGGCATTGACCAGAGCAATGGTGTTGACGAGTCCCTTGTGTCCCTCCTCGTCGGCAAAGTAGATGGGTATGTCGCTGCAGATGGCATCGAGCTGCTGTCGCGTGGGCATGTTCTTGGGAAATACCATCATGTTCCATCCCTGTCCGAAGATGGCTGTTGCGCCGGTCTCCCTTGCCTTGCGCACAGCTCCGGGCACGATTTCCGTGAGGAAGGTGTTCACGTCATCCTCCATGCTCATCACCGTGCCTACGGCCTGAATGGCATATCCCAGCGAATAGTGTGCGTGGCCGTTGCCGCAGCTGGGCATGACGAGCCCCTTGCCGGTGTAATCGACCACCTCGGTCTTGCCCTCCTGTACGAAGGCCTTGGCACCGGCCTTGTCGCCGACATAGACGTACTTGCTGTCCTTCACTGCAAATGCCTCGACGAGGCTGTCGGCCTCGGCGGTGAACACCTTGCCATAGACGACGAGGTCGGCACCGTCCTTCTGCTTGCATCCAGCGAGCACGCCTCCTGCGGTGATGAGTGCGGCCACGGTGATGCTTGACAGAGTGTTCATGACGCTTTTTAGAATTGTCTGTCTCATAAATAAGTCTCCTTGCTGATTATGGGTTACATGTGTTATGGGTTTGCTGTTGGAGTCGGCGGTGCGAAGGTAGTGAAATCCCTCCGTCCCCGCAACGAACAAACGCCGTCAGCGAGCAAGTTTTTACAATTCCAAAGCGATTTTTACGATATTGAAGGGCCAGTCGTCCGTGGCTGTCCGTCACAGCTCATCGGCAGTGCGCATCCACTCCGTGGCTGTCATGCCCATGCATTGCTTGAAGGCTGTGTTGAAAGTGCCGTAGCTGCGGAAGCCGCTCTGGTGGGCCAGCTGCTGCACGGTGATGGGCTGATGTGCCTGTACGGCCTCGCGATAGAGGCTGACAAAGTGGCGTATGCGCAGGCCGTTGATGTAGGCGTTGTATGTCGTACCCTGCTCGGCGAAGTGCCGGCTCAGATATACACGGTTGGTGCCGATGAGCATTGCGAGCTGTGCCAACGAGATATCGTATTGAAGATAGATTTGCCGTTGCTCGCAATGTTGCTTGAGCAGCGGGCCAATGTTCTTAGACATGGCAAGAGGCGAAGACGTGCGCTGGCGAATGGCCGGCGAATGCCCGCCGTCTTCTGCGGGCGGCGTCTGTGGATCATCGTCCTCAGAGTGGGACGCTTGAGCGATGTCATAGTCACCACCGCCACCGTAGCTCTCTTCGCTGTTAGCCATGCCGATGTCGCTGGTATGTAGGCTCAGGTCGCTCAACGTCTCCACGCGCCACAGCAGATAGCAGATAAGCGCCACGTCGAGCATTTGCAGAGAGTACTCGTAGGTCAGTGCGTCGATGTCGAACGTATAGATGCCCAGGCCAGACAGTATGAAGGCCAGCACAAGAAAGCTCTGCCACAACTCCTTGTGCTCCAGGTCGGCATAGTTGTCGCGGAGCCAGCGGCCGTACTGCTTCAGCGCCACCGCCATATACGCGACTATGCCCGCTGCCATCACGACGAAACAGGCGTACAGCAGGGGCATGAGGGCATCGCTGCGAGTGGCCACACTCAATGCCATGATGGCCACGAATGGTGCGACCACCACGCCCACGGGCCACAGCGGGCGGCGGCGGTCCTGCAGCATGACAATCAGTATCATCAAAGCCAGCGGGCCTATCGTCATGCAGTCGAGCAGTCCGGCCACGAGATAGCCCTGCATCACATCGGCTTCGGAGGTGAGCATATATACCGGCATGTTCCACACGTGGCTCAACGCCGAGGCCCCGAAGAACGCCGCCGCCCATCGGCGCAGACGCGGCGGCGAGGTTATGTCGGGAGCAATGGCGTTGCTCCTACGCAGCAGCAGATAGAGGCAGGCCGCAAGGTTCAGCGCTGCCACAGCGCCATAGAACACATAGAAGATGTCCTTCAGCACCTGTTGCCCGAACATGATTGTAGGTTATTGTCAGAGGAGGCGTGTCCGGTCGGGCACGCCCCCGGTTTGGTTATGCGTTCTTCTGCTTCAGCTTCAGGCCGATGCCGAACACCTCGCCCATGAGCAGTGCGAACAGTCCCTCGACGAACACATCGACAGTTCCCGACACGCTGCGGCCGAAGTCGTGTTCGACGACAACACAGATGATGACGAGGCACACGCCGAGCAACAGTGCGCATGCGCCGTATTTGCGCAGCAGACTGATGTTGGTGACGGTGAAGACCTGGTTGCGGTTCACGTTGAGGATGAACCTGATGAAATATACGAAGGCCATGGCGACAGAGCCTAAGGCGACGAGCACGACTGCCAGCAGTCCCGTCAGGGCAGGCAGGGAGTAGGAGCTGAAGTCGTAGTCGGGCACCGTCCGCTTGACAGGCGCAAAGAGGCTCACGACCAGGTCAACCAACATGAGTGCCAGTATCAGCACGCATAGAACATTCATGTACTTTTTCATAATCTTGATGGTTTAGTTTGTTGTTATTTATTTGTGAAAAACACCATATTGCCGTATCTGCGCCTCGGCCTCCTGCCGCTGTCTGGCTGTCTCTGCGTCGGTGGCGTCGGCCTTGAGGTATTTCAGCACGATGATGTATGAGTGTGCGATGTCGGGCTGACGCACCTTGTCGGGCATGAGGGAGAAGTCGCAGTAGCCATGGTTCAGCTCCACCTCCGGTGCCGTCAGGTAGCCTTCATACATGTTCAGATATGCCAGGAAATAGCCCTGCAGATGGCGCTCGCCCTCGGATGCGTCGGAAGTCGGAGATGCCCATGGGCAATAGCTTGAAGTCAGGCATAAGCGTCAAAGTACGGTTTTGTGTGAAACAGCGGTGCAAAGTTACGAAAAAAAGTTGTTGTAACGAAACGATTTTGGAAGATTAACGCATTTCGGCCTGAAATAAAGGCAAAGAGGGGAAGAACGTGGAAGTTCAAAAATAGGGACAACGCAAAATTGGGAGGATTGGTGAAGGAGTTAGGTTGCCAAATCGTAACCCCAAATTAGGGTTCTGATGTAGGTTAATCGACTAAGCAAATCGGGGCAGAATGGCGTACCTTTCACCCTCCGTTCACTTCCAGTTTCTTATTCCGCAAACTGCTACATTTTGCATAGCGATGAATGCCAAAAGAAATAGTAGTTTTGCAGCCAAAATTAAAAAAGGAGTAAGAAACATGAGAAGTACTTTCAACATTCTGTTCTATGTGAACAAGAGTAAGGAGAAGAACGGTGTGGTTCCTGTGATGGGCAGAGTGACGATTAACGGAACGCAATCGCAGTTCAGTTGTAAGAAGACAATCCCGCTTGATATGTGGGACGTGAAGGGCAATTGTTCCACAGAAAAGTGTGCATTAGGATACACCCTTCTATGGAACCTGTTTGTGGCATTGGGAACAAAAATCTATACGGATTATTCCCATATCAAGAGAAAAGACCACACTTTTTCTTAATTTATGTTCACGAATCATCCTATTCTCGACATTTTTGATTATATTTGCGCACAGAACGCCCAATGTTGAGCATGAATAACTAAAAGCTATATGGGGATACAACGCTATAACAGGCTAAAGATTGTACTAGCCGAGAAAGAAAGAACTGGCACGTGGCTCTCAGAGCAGATGGGACACAGCATCAGTACCGTTTCACGATGGATGACCAATAAAGTTCAGCCAACGTGTGGAAAATTCGACCTTGTCGCTCGTCTAAGCGAGAACTCTACAAGATTGCATGCCACCTCGACGTGGATGTGAAGGAATTGTTAGTGTCGTCGAAATAAAAGAATTTCAAAAAACGGTATGCCAAAGATTGTGGTTGATATATGCATTAGTTTAAAGTGTACGGCTTGACTTCTTTAGATTGATTGCTGAAACCCGTTAAACTTAATCGGTTTTTTCTATAGATTGAGATGCATGTGGAGAATTGTAAAAATCTTTTAGTTTAATTGAGAAAAATGGAAGAACAAAAATACCATATTGGAATTGTAGGAGAGTCTCATCCACTAAATGACGAAAAGGGGTGTTCAACTAAGACGATTGTATATTATATTTTCGCTATGGGAAGACAGTTGAGATACTTTTTGTCAGGATATAGAGCTGATTTAGAAAATGGAACACTTGTGATATTTGCTTTAGACAGAAGTGATACTGTTAAAATTGTAGAGTGTATTCCCGTTCATTTCAATCGTCAAAGAAAACGAATTGGGACTGTTAAGTGTATTCCTATAAATCTTGATCAAGTATATACCTACACAAATATAGAACATGGAAATGATAGTTTGTGTGAACGTATTTTTATGACTCAAGAATGGATTGACAAAATCACATCTCATTCATATACTCTATTTGCCTACACTAATGACGAAAAGAAAAGATACCGTATATATTATAAGCACCATAATAAAAATTTGATAATAGAAGAAGATGTACACGATATAGAAAACGAGGAATCTCTATGTATATATCACAGTATGCATATAAAAGAATTGGAAAAACAAAATTCACAATTGAGCTGTCAAGATGCATTTGAAGAAGACAATTGTTTGCCAATAATATCAAAGAAGATAGAAGAAATCTCAGAACAGGTTCGTATGATTGATATTGACCCTATTGTTTCAGACTATCATATTTATATTGATACAGATTATATTACAAAAAATGGTGGCGATGATAGAATATATGTATATATGAAGTCAAAAGAAGACAAACGGATAGATTGCTATTTATCACGATTGTTGCCTTCATATTACGAACAGTTATACGAAGATCATGGCTTTTGCAATCTATACACTGACCTATTAAGAAGTGGGGAGCTCGACAACTTCAAAAAACAGGCAAAAGAATTAGAGCAAAAACATAAAAAGGAATTTTTTGAAAAATATGATAAGCAAAAACACATCAGCACTCTGCTTTGTCATTATATAGATGATAAATATAGAAAAATGTACGCTCCTTCGTTTAAAAGAAAGGAGAACGAAATTGAAATGACAAAGTCTCAGAACTGGCTAATACAACATTTCTGTTTAGAGAGTCTTTATTATACCGTACATTATTTGAAAAGTGAGGATGAAGTTATTAATTGGGTTACAAATTATAACAAAAAATAAATGGAAAGGGAACAATTTTTGAGAACAAAACGATTATATCATTATACTAAATTCCAAAGTGCCGTTAAAATTTTGGATAGTATGAGTCTAAAGTTTGGTTCTTTAGATGGAATGAATGATATAAACGAACGATATAGACCATTGTGCATTCCTGTTTCAAATGAAACTAACATAGAGGCATTTTCTGAAGAATTCTATAAACAACTATCTTATGTAAAACAAATAAGTTTGACTCGTGATATCGGTAAACATTATGGATTTGATATTCCTGCAATGTGGGGACATTATGCAGAAATGGGTGAAGGTGTTTGCTTTATATTAGACAAGAAAAAAATAGAAAAAGAGGCAAAGCTTGCTAAATATATTTGTTCCAGAGTAACATATTTAGATACGCATCATGACTTTATTTTGGATACCATACCCAAAGATATTTCAAATTATTTCTATAACCAAAAGAAAGAATTATTTTTCACGAAAACAAAAGATTGGAGTTACGAACAAGAGTTCCGTATATTAGAATTGGACGCATGCAGCAAAGATTCTTTTCTAAATATTCGTAATGCTTTGATAGCTATTGTACTCTATGATAATTCATCACAATCTGTATTTGGAACGACAAAATATAAATTGATAAAAGCGATTTCTTTTGATATACCAATATTAGAGTATAGTAATACAAATCTTTGGGGAACAAGCTTGATAGACGAGGATGGAAATTGTAATTGGATAAAGGAAAAAGAATAAAATGCATGAATCATAGGGATTAGTACTTGATTCATTCAAATACCTCAGTAGCTAAATATTAACATCATTTGCATTTAAAATGGATAAAGATTACATCATATTTCAAGAGGACGGACTGTTTGGTGCAAAAGACAAAATGGGAAACATTGTCATTAAGCCACAATACAAAGAAATGAATCCTTTCAGTTGTGGGCTCTCGCTTGTGCGGGATGACAAACTCAGATATACATACATCAATCCACAAAACAAGATACTGTTCCCCTTTGGGCACTATGCCTGGTGCGACCCCATTTTTGTTAGTGGAGTAGCACGAGTTATGCGATATGAGGCAGAAACTAATAAAGAACAGTGGGGGATTATAAATAGGTACGGACAAATAATAGTATCTCTGTCTTTTGATTCCATTCAGCCAATTTGTTCATTGAATAATGTCAAGGCCTCTCAAAAAGGAGAAGATAGAATTATCAATTTGCTGGCGCTTGGAGTAAGGTCCAAAGATGATAGCTTTGAAAATTTTGAAGCATTAAGACGTCCTGCATTCTATGACCCTAAAAGAATTAGGCATAGCCTTGATGTTGGACCTCAGAGAACTGTTACTACAAAAAAGTCACATCCATTCTACACTCATTTGGATGATTGTGAGTCAGAAGATTGGAGTGACTCTTATGGCGATGAAAGAGCATATAATGATGGTTGGAACAAAGATGATGTCGAAAACGGGCTGGCTGATGCTTTTGAGGGTGACTATGATGAGTATAAATCCAGATAAAATAACGATGCTTAAAACATATGAAACGTCCATAGAAGTGATAGACGAATGGTTCCGATTGCTATCCAAAAGAGAAAAGATAATCGTACTAGCTATGCATAACAAAGGGCATACAGTGGATTTTCGGAATGTCAAGAATATGGAATTAGTCTTGATGTCGGGCATACCGCCCAAACGACGATACGTGGAGAACGGAGTTCCATGCGCAGACTATCCATCGTTTGACGAAATAAAGGATTCAGAACTCATTACTATATGGGATTCCCTTTCCATCGAAAAAAGACAGATTTTGTTCTCCGTTCGTTGTAAGGGATTCTGCGAATAATAAGACTATAAGAAGTATCACGAAGAGGCTTCCATTGATTATCTTGTAATAAATGATAAACTTTGCAAACGATTAATATGGAACAGAAACTAATAACAGCGACGTATGCTGAGGCTGTAAAAGCAATTAAAGAGGCGATATTGGAGAGTCGCTATCGTGCAGCACGGTTAGTAAACAAGGAAGTGTTGGCTCTTTACTATGCTATTGGTGGGTATATTTCCGTTCAAAGCAGAGCAGCAAGATGGGGTAGCAATGCTATTGGTACCATCTCAGAATTACTGCAACAGGAGCTGCCTGGGCTAAGGGGCTTTTCTGAGACCAGCATCAAACGTATGCGTATCTTCTATGAGTCATGGTGTAGTATGTTCGAGAATCGTCCATTATCAGCGGACGATTTACAGAGTAGCATCATTCCTGTAGGTGACAAATGGCATATCGAAATTCGTCCATTGACAACGGACGAATTATCTCCAGAGACATTGGAAGCCTTTCTTGCCGTTGGTTTTACGAACCATTATGAGATACTGGCCCAAAAGAAGGATGTAGAGCAACGATTGTTCTATATCGTGAATTGTGCCACTGGATTTTGGAATGGCGACAAGTTGAAATATTATATGAAGGACGATTTGTTTGGAAAGCGTGGCAACATGCCCAATAACTTTGCAACAACCATTGCAAATGTGGATTTGCGCAGTAAGGCATTACGCTCGTTCAAGGACGAATATCTGCTTGACTTTGTGAACATTGAAGATCCAGACGAGACAGATGAACGTGTAATAGAGCAGCAGATTGTTCACAATATCAAGAACTTCATCATGGCATTGGGTAGTGATTTCTCGTTTATGGGTAATCAGTATCGTCTTGTTGTATCCGAAAAAGAGTATTTCATAGATTTGCTGTTCTTCAATCGCCGTCTTCAGGCACTAATCGCGATCGAATTGAAACGGGGTGAGTTCAAGCCAGAGTATGCAGGGAAGTTGAATTTCTATCTGTCAGCACTTGACGAGTATGTGAAACTACCTCATGAGAATCCTTCCATCGGAATTATTCTCTGCAAGGACAGAGATTCAAAAACGGTGGAGTTCGCATTCCGAGACATCAACAAGCCAATGGGTGTAGCAACCTATCGCACGTCTTCAGAGTTACCCAAGGAATACCAAGGTATACTTCCTGAACCAGAGGAGTTGAGAAAACTCATGTGAGCGTACCCAATGTGTGCGATACATCACAGATATTGGGTAATAGGACGTAGCCTAATACGCACTTTTCTGGCAGGTGCCATATAAGATGCCACAGTGATTGCAGAAACAGAGAGCAAGCTCGGAAGAAAAATGTATGAATAGATTTGCTTAATTGAAATAGAATGATTACCTTTGCACCCGATGATGGGTCATAGTACGGCTGGTGGCTCACCGTCGGGTGTTCTTTGACGCAGTTTATAGCAGAATGTGGAATTGAGTACGGTCGCCAATTCGTAACCCATTTTTCCCTCAATCCTCCAGACTGCCTTTATACAAAGAAATCCTGCAAATTCTTCCAAAGTTACGAAAAAGATTTGAATGGCAACCGCTTTCTGCGCAAAAAAATGATTATCCGCAATGATAGCGGATAACCATTAAAAGAGGCTCAATGCTGAATCGCAAGCCTGGCGGTGCCGGTTTCGGCTCACTGATTCACCCTATTTTTATATGCTGCGACCCTGGTGGCAGCATTGGCCTAAGTGATCCATGCTTCGACAGACGACGCAGGCTGCCAAAGCGACCACGACAGGTGCTGTCATCACGGCAAAAGGCCATAGCGGACGCTTGCGGTCCTGCAGCATGGCAGTTCAATGCCAAGGATGCAAGGAATATCCCTGTCCAGCGGCGCAGACGCTGGTGGTGGCTCGATGCCGGGGGCAATGGCGTTGGACCTGTCTCTTCTTGGTGCGTGCAAAGTGGAGTCGTGAGTGTATGTGCCGGATGTTCGTTGTCGTGTGTTTGTGGGTTGTGTATCTGAGGCACGGTCATCGCATTATGATGGCATATACGATTCCAACTGCCAGCATGGCCATGAACAAGAGCAGCATTGCCAGCATAAAGGCGAGCAGTGCCGAGAGTATGCACCTGACGTAGCCGTAGCCGGTGAGCTGCTTCAGGGGAACGATGATCAGCGGGTAGGTGGCAATCTGCAGGGTCTCATCGAGGCAAAAGAAGTCCATGACGATAGTTACCATGGACATGAGGTTGGACATATAGACCATTGCTACGAAGAACTCGGCGAAGCGCATGTCGGGAATGTTGGGGCTGTGCCTGAATGCGAGGAAGAGCATCCACGATAATGGTATGAGTAAGATCAGGTTGAAGATGGCCATGTGGTTGTTCTGCCATTCGTTGAAGTCTAACGCCATCTTATTGAATGCCGTTTGTGTGTCCACCTTCTTGCGTGGCGGCTCCTCGTCGGCCGTGGGTGCCTTGGCCGCTGCTGCCTGCTGCTCGCTGCCGGAAGCTGTCTGCTGCTCGCTGCCGGAAGCTGTCAGTTGCTCGCCGCGGTCTGTCTGCCCGCCTTTTCCGAGCGACGTCTGGTAGTCCTGCACTAGATGTTCGTGATTGGCTTGGAGACGGTTCTCGCCTTTGATGTTAAGTCCTGTGTTCACGAGCAGGGAAAGTGTGATGATAAGGAAGAGCATCTTGAACGGTGGAAAATAGGCCATCTGCATGCCGTTGAGATAGTCGCGAATCATGTAGCCGGGCCGCAGGAACAGGTCGCGGATGGTGCGGAACATGCCCCGGTTGCCCAGCCCCCACACGTCGAGATATAGCAGGAAGGCGTTCTTGAATGAGTAGCGGCCTACCTGCGCCGACTGTCCGCACTGTGGACAGAAGTTGCCCACATAGCGGCGTCCGCAGGTGGAGCATTGGTGCTCCTCGTCGGACATCGGTTTTACGTGGTGGGGCACCTTCTGCCACTCGCAGAATGCCCTGTATCGTTCTTTCAGCTCTTCAAACATAGGTGCAAAGGTAGGCCGTCACTTCATGCCATTCGGGTTTATTATTAGGTGGGTTCTACAAAATTGAGGGGCTGATTAACTGTTCTCTCACAGCTTGCGAAAGTTGAGTTAATTAATAGATATGATTATCCGCAATCGTACCACCAAGACGCTGGAAGCGTCTCCTCTCAATAACCGGGGGTGCGCAGTACCCCCGGATAGGGACAAAAAGGGGAACATCGACCCTGAAGGGGTCGCCCATTACGCTGTTCGGGCACTCTTTCAGAGTGCTTGCCTCTATAGAGCTTGTTATCCGGGGGTGCTCGCTACGCTCGTACCCTCGGTTACCAAAGCGAAGACCGCTTTGCGGTCTCTTTGGTGGTATGATTGCGGATAATCATTTTAACAGGACACACCATTAGCCTGCCGTGCTCTCGTCAGTCCATTTTCTTGCCGCCGAAATAGACCTGCTGCGGCTTGTTGCGGCCGAAGCCCGAGTGCTCGGCTGTGAGCAGGTCGGCGTCGAACACGAGGAAGTCGGCATCCTTGCCGGCAGTGATGGAGCCTTTGGTGTCCTCGATGCCGAGCTGGCGTGCACCGTTGATGGTATAGCCGAGCAGCATCTCCTCGACGCTCATCTTCTCTTTGGGCGACGGGAATTCCTTTTCCACCTTGGCAATCTCGGGTCCGAGGGTGTCAGGGCCGATGAAGCGCGTCATGCCGATTTCCATGCCGAGGTATGGACTCCATGTCGTGAAGTCGCCGAAGACGATGTTGTCGCTAGACCATGTGACGTTGGCGCCGGTGTTCCACATCGTCTTGCTGCGGTACATCTTGCCAGCACGCTCCTCGCCCAGCAGGCTGCACCACAGCGCATAAGGGTTGCCGCCCGTGCAGCCGGAGTGCCACCACGGTGTGTAGTTGGCGTTGACGCCGAGGCGGGCAAAGCGCTCCATGTCGGCATCGTCCTGGATTTCGAGGTGTGCGCAGGTCACCCTCACGCGGAAGGCGTCGCCCAGCTCCTTGCGTGCCAGCTCCACGCCGTCGAGCACCGTGCGCGATGCCTGCTCGCCCACGGTGTGCGCGTGGAAGTCGAGTCCCTCGGCGTTGAGCATCTTCAGGACTTCTGCCACCTCTTCCTTGCTGTAGGTGGTGGCACCTCTCTTGTGGGTATCGACGTAGGGCGTCACCTGTGCTGCCGTCTCGATGCGCAACGTGCCGTCCATGAAGACCTTGAAGGTATGCACCTTCAGGTGCTCGGTGTCGAACTTGCTGCGGAAGCGCTTCACGTGCTCTATGACTTCACGGGTCCGCCTCGGGTTGGTGAGTGCAAAGCTGCCGTCGATATACACCGGCAGGCGGCCCTGGAGGTCGAGCTCGCGCAGGCGCTCATAAACGCGCTCGTGGAGCGCCTCGCCCTCGGGGTAGCCGGCATCGAAGACTGCGGACACGCCTGCTTTCTTGGAATAGTCTATCCACTGCTGCAGCACCACGTCAATCTGCTCGTCGGAGAGCTCCTCCAGTCCGTCGAAGAGCATGTTCCATCCCGAGGACTCGAAGGCATTGCCGGTGACGTGTCCGTCCTTGCGCACGTAGTAGCTGAGTTCGGGCACCATGTCGGGGGTCGCGTCGGTGATGCCGTGCATGGCAAGAATCCTGGAGTTCACCCACACGCTGTGGCCTTCGCCCTCGAGGATGAGCAGCTCGGCGTCGGGGCAGATGGCGTCGAGGTCTTCCTTTACGATGTCCTCGCCATGGAGGTTCTTGCGCTCGAGGATGAAGCGGTAGCGTCGCTGCCCGGGGTTGTCCTTGATGTTGGCGGCCATGAAGTCGAGGGCTTCCTGCTTGCTGGAGCACAGTATGTACTCTCCCGGATCCATGTATGTGAATCCTATGCCGGTGGTGACATGCACGTGGCTGTCGATGATGCCGGGCATGACGAACTTGCCGCCCAGGTCTGTGACCTCGCCCTCATAGTCGGCGAGGCCTGCCTCGTCGCCCACGTAGATGAACTTGCCGTCCTTGACGGCCAGCGCCGTTGCCATGGGGTTGGCGCCGTCGGCCGTGAATATCTTGGCGTTCTTGATGATGATGTCTGCTTTCATGTCGTTTCTTACTTTTGTTGTTAGTTTGGTAGATGATTCGGCTGCAAAAATACAAAAAGATTCTGACCCATCAACATTGCAGCCCTGTTTTTTTGTCATGGGCAGCGAGAAATGCCGTCGGTGAAGTCGCGAGAGGTCATTCCGCGTGAAGCGGAAAGAGGATGCACCCGTCTGGGTACACCCTCTTGTCGGCCCCTGCGGGCAGCAACTTGTCAGTTGCAGTAATACTTGGTGAGGAAGTAGGTGTTCTCCCAGTCAACCATCTTGATGTCGGCCTCCTTGGCTACATGGATGTCGAACTCGTCGAGCACCATCACGTGCTTGTCGGTAAGGTCATAGAGTGGCCACTCCTTTGCCTTGCCGTCGGGCGAGAGGTCGGCGGTGAGCGATGGGTTGCCGGTCTTGGCAAACTGCACCCACATGCGGCGCATGGTCTTCGAGAATGTCTCGTCGATGGTCCTTCCTGTGAAGCCTGTCATCTCCGGATGGTTGAAGAGGACTGACAGCTCCGAGGCATGTCCGCTCTTCACCATTGGCAGCACGGACTCGGGGGTGTAGAAGTAGGTATAGACCTTGCCTCCGGCTTTTGTCTGATTCTCCGACAGGCGGATTGCCGGGGCGTTGAAGTAGCTCTGGCTGAACATGCTGCATGTCTTCTGCCATTGTTCGCCCGGCGCGCTGTTTATGTAGTTCTGCACCTTGGCTATCTCGTCGTCGGTCATCAGCAGGTTTCTCTTCTGCATACGGTCGGCAGCCCACATGTTCCAGCCTTCCTCCCCGAGTGCTGCGGCGAAGGTGTTGAACTCATCCTTGGTGCAGCCTGCGAGGATGTCGATATCTCGTGCCATCCCGTCTTCGTAGGCCTTCCACCCGTCCTTGGGCAGAAGCTTGCCGTCTCTCTCGGGCCAGATGCTCCATCCGAGCACCTGATAGATGCCGAACAGTTCGCCCACGGTGTCGGCGAGCTTCCGTGGAGCCACTTTCTGCAGGTCGGCCACGGTCTCGCATCCGAGAGCCTCCATGATCTTGTCGGTGACGGCGATGGCCTCCTCGGTGGATCTCGTCATGATGGGCGAGCCGCTCATGGCGATGGCACGCTTGAAATACTTATGGGAGCCTTCGACCAGCGGCAGCAGGGCGCAGCTGGAGCCTCCTGCCGACTCTCCGAAGATGGTAACGTTGTCGGGGTCGCCGCCGAAGCCGGCGATGTTCTCGTGCACCCACTTCAAGGCCATGAGCTGATCCATGATTCCGAGGTTCTGGGCATCGGGATAGGCCTTGCCGTCGGGCAGGTGCGACAGGTGCATGAAGCCGTAGGCAGCAAGTCTGTAGGTTATGGTCACGACGATGACGTCGGGGTTCTCCTTCACCAGGTTGTGGCAGTCGTACTGGGGGTCTGTCGTTCCTCCGACCTCGAAGCCTCCGCCGTAGATCCACACCATGACGGGTTTCTTCTGGGCCGAGGCATCGTCGGCCTTCCAGATGTTCAGGTAGAGGCAGTCCTCGCTCTGGCCATATTGTCCGGCGGGGTCTCCAGGCGCCTGCATGGGTGCGTTGCCATAGTTGTAGGCCTCGAAGATGCCGCTGCTGGGGGTGACATCGACGGGTGCCTTCCAGCGCAGGTTGCCCACAGGTTGCTGACCCACAAAGGGAATGCCCTTGAAGGAGATGATGTTCTCCGCCTTCTTGCCGACGAAAGTGCCGTTGATGCACTTCACGGCCAGCGCCTTGTCGTAGTTGCCGTCGGTGATCTGCTTGTTCTGCCTGTAGGTGGCGATGCGCTTTGCCACGTTGTCCTTGATATTGTTGTAGAACAGCGAGTAGTCGTTGTCGTGGTAGCTCGCCGGTCCGAACAGCCAGTCGAGGGGGTTGAAGGGGCATGTGGCGGCAGTCACCACGACACCTCGGCTCACATTGACCCTTGCGTCGGCGTTGACGTCTCTGAACTCACGTTTCAAGGTGCTGAGGTTGAGGACGTATGACCCGAGGTTCTCGCTTGCCGGGGCGTATGTGTCGTCGAGCTTCCAGTTGATCGGGTTGATGCTTATGGCTCCCGGCATCCACACCATGTTCTTGGAGTTCTCGTTGCCCGGGCCTTCGGTGTTCCAGCTCACGATGACTCCCGTGTCGCTCTCGCCGGTTGCAAACTTCAGGTGCGGGTTGGCCTGCAGGTCCTCCTTGGTGACGGCGTAGCCAATGACGTAGGCGGCCACCATGCGTTTGTAGTAGTCGGGGTGTTCCTTGAAATAGTTCATGAGCACGAGCTTCGTCATGGCCGAGCCCTGGCTGTGACCGGCGATGATGAACGGCCGGCCCTGGTTGTAGTTGGCAAAATAGTAGTCGAGGGCGGCGGTGATGTCTTTGTATGGGGTGCCGGTAAGCGCCGTACACATGTTGCCGGTCTTGGTCCAGCATTCCTCCTCATATCGCAGGCTGCTCTGGCGGTAGTAGGGCACGAAGACGTTGGTCTGCTCGGCATAGGCGGTCGCGTGCGCCTCGTATTCATCCTTTATGCCGGCCAACATGCCGGGGTCGTTGATAGGCGCGAATGTGGGGTCGCCGTCCTCGTAGCCGTCGTAGTTTGTGGCGGGGATGTAGAAGGTGTCGAACTCCTTGACGATTTCGGGAATCTTGTGCCAGTTTTTCTTCAGGGAGTAGTCGGCAATGGTGGTGTCCTCCGGAGTCGTAGGAGTCGTGTCATTGTTCTTGTCGGAACATGAGGTCAGTCCCGACATCGTGCCGCTGACGAGGATGGCGGCAAGCATCCATGGTTTCATTTTTGTCATTTATAAGAGTTATTGATAAGGAGAATAGGTGCTCGTAGGCCGTGTAGGGCAGTGCAAAGGTATGGAATTCTGGCAAAACATCACAGCCCTAATGCTTGTGGCATCAGGTTTTTGCTGATTTGATAAGTATTTTTGCTGATTTTCGAAAACAGGCGCCCCGCCTTACTTGCCCATGTCGCGCATCCATGCTGTCACGGTCTGTCCCGTGCGCTGTTTGAAGGCTATGCCGAATGTGCTGTAGCTGCGGTAACCGCTTTCGCCGGCCAGCTGCTGTGCGGTGAAGGGGCGTTGGCTGCCGATGGCATCGCGGTAGAGACGTATGAAATGGTCGATGCGCAGGTCGTTGATATAGGCATTGTATGTGATGCCTTGAGAGGAGAAATACTGGCTGAGGTAAAGACGGTTAGTGCCAATGGCTTTGGCAAGCTGAATGACGGTGAGTCCGGGCTGTAGGTAGAGCTGTGTGTCGATGCAACGCTGCTGCAGCAGTTGGCCGATGTTGTTCAGCACGGCTTGCTGGAGCGCATTGTCAGCAGCCGATGCGTCCTGACAGTCGTCAGACTCGGCTCGGCAAGCGCGGGTGTTCAGCTCACTCAATGTCTCCACCCTCCACGGGAGATAGCAGATCAGCACTACGAGTATCAGCTGCATGGCATACTGGTAGGCCGGTCCCCGGATGCTGAAGGCATAGACTGCGAACGCCAGCATGATGATGCCCAGCACCACGAAGCTCTGCCACACCTCCTTATGCTCCAGGTCGGCATAGTTGTTGCGCAGCCAGCGGCCGTATTGCCTCAACGCGCGTACCATATATATTACTATGCCCAAGCTCATCAGCAGTGCGTAGCCGTACAGCACGGACACCAGCACATAGTGGCCGCAGGCGACAGCCAATGCTGCCCCGACACAGAAAGGCACCATCATGGCGAAGGCAGGCCACAGCGGGCGTCGCCGGTCTTGCAGCATGGTGAGTACCACGGTGACAGCCAGCGGAAAGACTGTCATGCTGTCCAGCAGCCAGCCCACGTAGTCGGTCATCATCATGTCGCGGTCTGAGTCGAGGAAGAATATCGGCGAATACCATGCGTGGTTCAAGACGATGGAAGCCAGGAACGCCGCTGCCCAGCGGCGCAGACGCAGCGGCGGCGTTACGTCGGCAGCAAAGGCGTTGCCGTCGCGCCACAGCAGGTAACAGCTTGCCGTCGCGGCCAAAGAGGCCACGACGGCGTAGAGCATGATGTAGGGAATGTCTGTGCGTATGTACTCGTACATGTCCTGAGTGTTAAATGGAACGTACCTTAAGGCATGTAGTAGTTGGTGAGGAAATAGGAGCGCTCCCAATCAACGATCTTCAGCGCGGCCTCCTTGGCAGCATGGATATCGTTCTCGTCGAGCACCATCACCTGCTTGTCCTTGAGGTCGTAGAGCGGCCATTGCTTGGCCTTGCCGTCGGGCGACTGCTCTGCCGTGAGCGAGGGGTTGCCGGTCTTGGCAAACTGCACCCACATGCGGCGCATGGTCTTGCAGAAGGTGGCATCATACGCCCGTCCTGTGAAGTCGTCGAGCTCCGGGTGGCCGAACACCACCGACAGCTCCGACGCATGGCCGCTCTTTATCAGCGGCAGGGCGGATTCCACCGTGTAGTAGTATGTGTATGACTTGCCTCCGGCCCGTGTCTGCTCCTCCGACAGGCGTATCTGCGGCGCTATGAACATGATCTGGCTGAAGAGGCGGACGGTGGCCTCGTAGCGTGGACCCTCGATGTCGGCGCAGTAGCTCTCGACCAGCTGCTTCTCGCGGTCTGTGAGCTGGGTGAGCTTCTCCTGCAGGCGGCTTTCGGCCCACGCGTTCCACACGTCCGGCCCCACGACACCGAGGAAGGTATTCATCTCGTCCTTGTTGCAGCCCTGCAGGAACACGATCTCACGTGCAGCACCGTCGGCGTATGCCTGCCACGTGTCCGAGGGCAGGTAGCGGCCGTCGCGCTCCGGGAAGGTGCGTATGCCGAGCTTTTGGAAGAAGCCATACAAGTCTGTCCACACCTCTGCCAGCTTCTCGGCGCTGACGGCCAGCAGGTCGGCCACGCTCTTGCAGCCGAGGGCTTCCATAAGCTTGTCGGTGCATACCATGGCCTGCTCCGCAGTGCGCGTCTGGCTGGGGCTGCCGCTCTGTGTGATGACACGATGGAAATACTTCTGCGAGCCTTTGACGAGCGGCAGCAGTGTGCAGCTGGCGCCGCCGGCCGACTCGCCCCAGATGGTGACGTTGCCGGGGTCGCCGCCGAAGGCAGCAATGTTCTCGTGGACCCACTTGAGCGCCATGACCTGGTCCATGAGTCCGAGGTTGGCGGCGTCCTGGTAGTCGCGGCCGTCGGCCAGGTGTGCCAGGTGCAGGAAGCCGAGGAAGCTCACACGGTAGTTGATTGTGACGACAATGACCTCGGGATTTTCCTTAACGATGTTGAAGCAATCGTACTGCGGGTCCGTAGTGCCGCCCACCTCGAAGGCACCGCCGTAGATCCACACTATGACGGGTTTCTTCGTGGCAGCGTCGTCGCTGCGCCACACGTTGAGGTACAGACAGTCCTCGCCCATGGGGTAGAGGGCTGAGGGGTCGCCAGGCGCCTGGACGGGGGTCTTGCCATAGTAGTAGGCCTCGTACACGCCGTTGTCGGGTGTGACATCGACAGGCGCTTTCCAGCGCAGCTCGCCTATGGGCTGCCGACCCACAAAGGGTATGCCCTTGTGGGAGATGATGTTCTCTACCTTCTGGCCGACGAATGTGCCGTTGACACACTCCACTGCAAGCGACTTGTCGTAGCGGCCGTCGGCTATCCTGCGGTTCTCGCCGTACCGGGGCATCAGTTTCTCTTCTGTCTCATTCATAGTCTCGTGAGTTTCCGTTGTTGTTGTTAAGCTGATAATGGCCTGCGCGATGCCTGCCATCTACGATGGGGCAAATGGCAGAATGTCAAAGTGCATAGTATTTGGTCAGGAAATAGGTCCTCTCCCAATCCACCACCTTCACGTCGGCCTCGCGTGCAGGATGTATGTCGGCCTCGTCGAGCACCATCACGCGCTTGTCCTTGAGGTCGTAAGGCGGCCATTGCTTGGGCTTGCCGTCGGGCGCGAGGTGGGCGGTGAGCGAGGGGTTGCCGGTCTTGGCAAACTGCACCCACATCTGGCGCACGGTCTTCGAGAATGTCTCGTCGAAGGGGCGGCCTGTATCGGCAGTCATCTCCGGGTGGTTGAACACCACTGCCAGCTCTATGGCGTGGCCGCACTTCATGACGGGGTCGGGCGACTCGGGCGTAAAGTAATAGGTGTAGGCCTTGCCGCCGCCCCTGGTCTGCTCTTCCGACAGGCGTATGATGGGCACATTGAACCAGCTCTGGCTCAACAGGCTGGCAAACGGCTGGAAGGGGGCGCCCTGCACGTCCTTCATATAGCTCTCGACCAGGGCTTTCTCGTCGGCCGGCATCTGGGCAAACTTGCCCTGCTTGCGGCCGTCGGCAAACGCGTCCCAGCCTTCAGGCCCGAAGCTATAGACGAAGAAGTTCATCTCGTCCTTGTTGCATCCCACAAGAATCTCGATGTCTTTTGCCGCACCGCTGGCGTATGCCTCAAAGGTGTCGGTGGGCAGATGCTTGCCGTCTCTTTCGGGGAACTGGTGGAGGAAGTTGACGGCGGAAGCCTCCAGGAGCTTGTCGGCGTGAACCTTGAGGAGGTCGGCGACGGTCTTGCACCCGAGGACCTCCATCAGCCTGTCGGTACACTCGATGGCCTCCTGCGGCGACCTCGTGAGGTTGACGGAACCGCTCTCGGCGATGAGACGCCTGAAATACTGATGCGAGCCCTTGATGAGCGGAAGCAGCGTGCAGCTCCCGGCACCGGCCGACTCGCCGAAGATGGTCACGTTGTCGGGGTCGCCGCCAAAGGCTGCGATGTTATGGTGTACCCACTTCAGAGCCTGTACCTGGTCCAGCAGGCCCAGGTTCTGCGAGTCTGGGTAGTCCTTGCCGTCCGCAAGGTGGGACAGGTGCAGGAAGCCCATCACGCCAAGGCGGTAGCCGATGGTGACGACGATGACTTCGGGATGCTCCTTGATGAGATTGTTGCAGTCGAACATAGGGTCGATGGTGCCGCCAGACTCGAAGGCACCGCCGTGGATCCACACCATGACGGGCTTCTTGGCTCCAGGCGCGTCGTCGGTCTTGAACACATTCAGGTAGAGGCAGGCCTCGTCGAAATAGTACATGGAACCGACTTCAAAGTCCTTGTTGCCGTAGGCGCTCTTAGCATTGTAGTAGGCCTCGTACACGCCGTCGTCGGGCGTGGCATCGACAGGTGCCTTCCAGCGCAGGTCGCCCACTGGCTGCTGACCCACGTATGGTATGCCCCTGTAGGTGATGACATTCTCGTTCTTGCGGCCCACGAAGGTGCCGTTGACGCATTTCACGGCCAGCGCATGGTCGTACTGCCCGTCGGTGATGGGTTTGTTCTCGCCGCCATACATGGCGTGCAAGGCTTCTCTGATTTTGTTAATGTCAATGTCCATCTCTCATTCTTGACTTTGGTGGTGACAAATTATCGTTAAGCAAACGCCGGACTGCCGCCGGCGGTCTGAGCGGCGCGGCCTTACTGACAGGTGGCGTCGTGCTCCCGCCACGAGGAGCGGCTCGTGCTGCGGTCGGACCCAGTAGCCGGCACGCGCGTCGCTGCCAGACACGAAGCGTCTGCGGCGTATGCCCGCCTGCGGGGACTGCGTCTGTGGCTATCTGCTGGCCATATAGGTGGCAATGCGCTTGGCCACGTTCGCCTTGATGTTGTTGTAGTAGAACGTGTAGTCCTCACCGTGGCGGCCGTCGGGTCCGAAGAATTCGGCAGCAATCTTGGCGGCTTCCTCCGGCATAGGCACCGCCTTGGCATTGGTGATGACCGAGCCACGGGCGAGATTTATCTTAGCGTCGGCGCCGATGTCGCTGATCTCAGGCTCGCCGGTCTGCTCGTTCACCGTGAGCGACCCTAAGTTCATGCTGGCGGGGGCGTAGGTCTCGTCGAGCTTCCAATTCAGCGGGTTGATGCTGATGGCATTGGGCAGCAGCACTACGGTCGGGGCATTCGCCTCGACGTTCCCCGGCCCCTCGGTGTTCCAGCTTACGATGACACCGGCATCGCTCTCGCCGGTGGCGAACTTCAGATACGGGTAGGCCGCAAGCTCCTCTTTCGTCACGGCGTAGCCGATGACGTAGGCGGCCACCATGCGCTTGTAGCGTTCGGGGTGTTCCTTGAAGTATCTCATCAGCACTAGCTTGACCAGCGCAGAGCCCTGGCTGTGGCCGGCGATGATGAACGGGCGGCCCTCGTTGTAGTGCTCGAAGTAGTAGTCGAGCGAGGCGGTGATGTCATCGTAGGGCGTGCCGAAAAGTGCGGCATCCAGGCTCTTGTCGCGCGCAAACACCTCGCCGGCATACTTCAGGCCCGACTGGCGGTAGTATGGCGCGAACACGTTGGTGGAGTCGGCGTAGGCCGTGGCATGACCCAGGTACTCGACCTCCATGCCGGCTATCATCTCCTCGTTGTCGAGCGAGCCGTAGTCGGGGGCGCCCTCGGCGAAGCTGCCCATTATGAATTCGGTGGCAAAGATGTAGAACGTGTCAACGTCCTTGGTGATTGCCGGAAATCTGCACCAGCTTGTCGTCTGGGAATAGTCGATTGTTTTCATGTCGTTTATAGTTTAGTTGGGTTGAGGGTGTCAGATGAACAAAGGCTGCACGCAACGCTCCCCGTGCGGGCGGGTAGGCGATGTAGCCTAAGGCGTATATATGCCTTAGAAGGCATCCGCCATGAGGTCGTGTCGGCCGATGAGGCCGAAGATGCTGATGCGGTTGTCTTCGTTGAGGATGCGCAGTATCTCGCCCAGGGTGCTCCTGGTAGCCGTTGCCGATGAGGCTGACGAGGTCGCCGACGCCATCGTGCTCGAAGTCGAACACGAACCGCTGTGTCTCGTTGTCGAGTCTTACGCCCATGATGATGTGACTCTGATGGTTTGTCGCGGCAAAGATACGTTTTTTCCGCGATATAGTGCATGGAATCTCCGTTTTTTTCGCTAAGGAACATATATTCCTACTTCAGTATGATGTCCACAATCACGGGTAGGTGGTCGCTTATGCCGCCGTGATAGGTGGGGCCGCGGAAGGTGCGGCGAGGCATCGTGCCGCCATAGGTCTTGTTCTCCTCCAGAAGCCACGGGTATGCCACGGCCTGTGCAGAACCCTCTGTTGCCACGGCTTCGGACACAAGGATGTGATCCAGCCACTGCCAGTAGCCGCGAAAGCTGTATGTGCCAATGTTGCCCGTCGCATCGGTGAGGCGCAGCTTGCCTCTCTCCCTGAAGATGGCATCGTCGCCGTCGGCATTGAAGTCTCCCATTACCACTATCCTGCGGCCGGCGCCGCTGCGGTCTATGCTGTCGGTCAGCTGCCAAAGACGACGGGCGGCCAGGGCGCGGTTCTTGTCGCCTTCACGCCCGCCAGCGCGGCTCGGCAGGTGAGCCACCACGACATGCAGGGTGTCGAAGCCCGACGGCGTGCGAACTAAGCCCTGAACATACAACAGGTCACGCGTGGGGCGCAGACCGTATTTCTTGCTGTCTATCACTACATTACGACTCTGCAGAAGCTTGAAACGTGCTGGCTGGTAGAGTAGGGCGACATCAATGCCGCGAAGGTCGCGACAGTCGGTCATCACGTATCTGTAGCCCAGCTGACGAAGGCTGCTGCGACGTGTCAGTATGGTCAGCACGCTGTCGTTCTCCACTTCGCAGAGACCTACAAGGTCAACCATTCCGCCGTCGCTCGAGGCCGTGGCAACGACTTGTGCTACGTCGCCAAGTTTCTGCCAGTAGCGTCTGCTAGTCCAGCGGCGTTGGCTACCAGGCAGAAATTCTACGTCGTCGTGGCCTACGTCGTGTACGGTGTCAAACAGGTTTTCCACATTCCAGCTCATGATGCGCATCCTCACTCTGTCGCCAGACAACGCACCGTAGGCGCAGCGGTCTGAACAGTTGCCTATGCCTCGGGGTGAAGGCCGAAACGACGCGGACACGACAGCCAGCAGGCAGATGAGTACTGTGCTGAACGTTTGAGCCCTTCTGCGGCATGGCATATTCTTGAGGGAGATGTCTTGGCTGGAGCCTGTCATGGGAGTCGGTTTTGTAACGCACGGCAGGTGGGATGCCTTGCTATGACTTGTGTTGGCGCAAAGATAATGGAAATTCTGTACAATCTGTCAATAACGTCACAATATTTTGCTCTTGTGCAGAAAAACACCAATTTATGGCTTCATGTATGTGCTTATGGGAGGGGATTCCCCTCAACATTAGGGATTCGCATCCGTCCAAATAGGCGTTTCCTTTTTCTTAGACCGCAAGAACGCTGTACCTTTGCACCGTGATTCAGAACATAAGAGCCTGGACACGTATCGAAGTATCAACCTTTAATGATCACACCACTATGAAGAAGATGAATAAGATGATTGCCGCCATGATGCTCATGGCCATTACAACAGCAATGCCGTCCGTGGCAGCCGACAGACGCCACAACAGCGATGACAGACGGGAGACGGTCGTCGTCGTCACCAACCATCGCAATCCCCACGCACACCACCCCTACCGTCCTGATGTCCAGGAATGCACCTTCAGGGTGAGCCGCCACGCAGCGCGCCACAATGCCGTGGCCATGGCAAGACGCATCAACGGTGTGATGGGCGCATACATGAATCCCCGCACTCGCGAGATCACCGTCCGCTATGATGCGCGTGTGACATCGACACGCCACATCATCCGCATCGTCGGTTAGTATGGCATCTTATATGGCTCACACAGAGAAGCCCCGTCCTTCATCTCTTGTAAGAACGGGGCTTCTTTCGCCCAGACGGTATATTTACCTCCCCTTGACGACGCATTTGCATCCCCTGGGCGAGGCACCTGCATCCCCTGGGCGAGGCACCTGCATCCCCTAGGGGCGTTTTCCGATGCTCCATCGGGTATCTTTCGAAAGTCCAACGGGCATCCTTTGATGCTTCCATTGGTGTTTTCCGATGTTCCGACGTGCATATCCTTCGATGCTCCAAACGTCGTTTCTCACTGCTCCCGAGGGTGCCGATTAAGCCCCTAGGGGAGTTAGGTAACTCGCCTAGGGGAGTTACATAACTCGCCTAGGCGAGTTACCTAACTCCCCTAGGGGCTTTCACCGCCTTCCCGAGAGGTAGCACCGTCATCCCGCAATCCCGTGACCAGTCATCCCGCAAATGATTATCCGCAATCGTACCACCAAGACGCTGGAAGCGTCTCCTCTCAATAACCGGGGGTGCGCAGTACCCCCGGATAGGGACAAAAAGGTGAACATCGACCCTGAAGGGGTCGCCCATTACGCTGTTCGGGCACTCTTTCAGAGTGCTTGCCTCTATAGAGCTTGTTATCCGGGGGTGCTCGCTACGCTCGTACCCTCGGTTACCAAAGCGAAGA